>NZ_JAAKVF010000010.1:0-157851 GCF_049175515.1 Aeromonas sp. 600479 | reverse complement strand
TTGGTTGGTTGGTTGGTTGGTTGGTTGGTTGGTTGGTTGGTTGGTTGGTTGGTTGGTTGGTTGGTTGGTTGGTTGGTCCGGAAGATAGGTGCTGCACTAGCGCAATCGGTTGGAGAGAGGAGAGCAGTGAATAAGTGGCAGATAAAAAAAAGCCCGCGCACTGCGCGGGCTTGTTATTTCAGGACTGATTATCAGGCCTTGGATTTCTTCTTGCCTTCAACCTTGGCTTCAACCGGGGCAGCAGTTACCGGAACGGCTTCGGTGAACGGACGACCGTAGTAGGAGTCCAGCAGAACCTGCTTCAGCTCGCTGATCAGCGGGTAGCGCGGGTTGGCGCCGGTGCACTGGTCATCGAAAGCTTCGATAGCCAGCTGGTCAACCTTGGCCAGGAAGTCAGCTTCAGTCACGCCAGCTTCGCGGATAGAGGCCGGGATACCCAGGGTCGCCTTCAGCTCGTCCAGCCAGGTCAGCAGCTTCTCGATCTTGGCGGCGGTGCGGTCACCGGCAGCAGTCAGACCCAGGTGGTCAGCGACTTCGGCGTAACGACGACGAGCCTGCGGACGGTCGTACTGGGAGAACGCAGTCTGCTTGGTCGGGTTGTCGTTCGCGTTGTAGCGGATGACGTTGCTGATCAGCAGGGCGTTAGCCAGACCGTGCGGAATGTGGAACTCGGCACCCAGTTTGTGAGCCATGGAGTGGCACACACCCAGGAAGGCGTTGGCGAACGCGATACCGGCGATAGTGGCAGCATTGTGCACCTTCTCGCGAGCGATCGGGTCGTTGGCACCGTTCTGGTAGCTGGACGGCAGATACTCTTTCAGCATTTTCAGGGCTTGCAGCGCCTGGCCGTCGGAGTACTCGTTAGCCAGTACGGAAACATAGGCTTCCATGGCGTGAGTCACGGCATCGATACCACCGAATGCACACAGGGACTTCGGCATACCCATGACCAGGTTGGCATCAACGATGGCCATGTTCGGGGTCAGCTCGTAGTCAGCCAGCGGATACTTCTGACCAGACACTTCATCGGTTACTACCGCAAACGGAGTGACTTCAGAGCCGGTACCGGAAGTGGTGGTGATACAGACCAGTTCGGCCTTCACGCCCATTTTCGGGAACTTGTAGATACGCTTGCGGATGTCCATGAAGCGCATGGCCAGATCTTCGAACGCAGTGTTCGGGTGCTCGTACATTACCCACATGATCTTGGCCGCATCCATCGGTGAACCACCGCCCAGCGCCAGGATAACGTCCGGTTTGAAGGAGTTGGCCATCTCGGCACCCTTGCGAACCACAGCCAGGGTCGGGTCAGCTTCTACTTCGTAGAACACTTCCACTTCCATATTCTGTGCTTTCAGCAGGCTGACCAGCTCATCGGCGTAGCCGTTGTTGAACAGGAAGCGGTCGGTCACGACCATGGCACGCTTTTTACCTTCCAGGTCGCTCAGAGCGATCGGCAGGGAACCACGACGGAAGTAGATGGATTTCGGAAGTTTGTGCCACAGCATGTTTTCTGCCCGTTTTGCGACTGTCTTCTTGTTGATCAGGTGCTTCGGACCCACGTTTTCGGAGATGGAGTTACCACTCCAGGAGCCGCAACCCAGGGTCAGGGACGGTGCCATTGCGAAGTTGTACAGGTCACCGATACCGCCTTGAGTAGACGGAGTGTTGATCAGGATACGCGCGGTCTTCATCTTGTCGCCGAAGTACTTGATGCGGTCAGCGTTGCGGTCCTGGTCGGTGTACAGACCTGAGGTGTGGCCGATACCACCGATGTTGACCATGTCACAGGCCATATCAACGGCGTTTTCGAAGCTGCTTGCACGGAACATACCGAGCAGCGGGGACAATTTCTCGTGAGCAAACTCGTCTTCTGCACACAGCTTGACGCCTTCACCGATCAGGATCTTGGTATCAGCCGGTACAGTCACGCCTGCCATCTCGGCAATCTTGGTCGCCGGCTGGCCAACGATGTTGGCATTCAGGGCACCGTTGATCAGGATGACTTTACGAACCTTGTCAGCATCTTCTTTGGAGAGTACGTGACCCTTGTGGGATGCAAAGCGCTCTTTAACCTGGTCGTAGATGGCATCAACAACGATGACTGCCTGCTCGGAAGCACAGACCACGCCGTTATCGAAGGTCTTGGACATCAGGATGGAGGCAACGGCACGCTTCACGTCGGCGGTTTCGTCGATAACGATAGGCACGTTACCGGCACCTACACCGATAGCAGGCTTACCGGAAGAGTAGGCTGCTTTCACCATGCCCGGGCCACCGGTGGCCAAGATCAGGTTGATGTCGTCGTGTTTCATCAGAGCGTTGGAGAGCTCAACAGACGGTTGGTCGATCCAGCCGATGATGTCTTTCGGTGCACCGGCGGCAACAGCTGCATCCAGTACCAGCTTGGCAGCGGTATTGGTGGAGTTCTTGGCACGGGGGTGCGGGGAGAAGATGATGGCGTTGCGGGTCTTGAGCGCGATCATGGATTTGAAGATCGCAGTAGAAGTCGGGTTGGTGGTCGGAACGATACCACAGATGATACCTACCGGCTCGGCGATGGTGATGGTGCCCATCTGAGTGTCTTCACTCAGAATGCCGCAGGTCTTCTCTTCTTTGTACTTGTTGTAGATATATTCGGAGGCGAAGTGGTTCTTGATAACCTTGTCTTCGATGATACCCATACCGGACTCTTCCACGGCCATCTGGGCCAGGGGGATACGGGCGTTGTTGGCGGCCAGGGCGGCGGCACGGAAGATCTTGTCTACCTGCTCTTGAGAGAAGCTGGCGAATTCACGCTGTGCTTCCTTAACGCGGGCGACCAGTGCATCCAGTTCAGCCAAATTGGTTACTGCCATGTTTATCTCCTGATTATTTGAAAACTGTTTAGTAAGACGTTGGCAATGCCCGGCAATTATAGTCACCCTGTCAAGGCGGTATCGTTGCAACAGCTTTTTCACATGCCTTACTAAATCGCTTTCTGAGTCGATTATAGAGCGGGGCTGACTCAGAAAAACTTGATCTGGATCATGTGTAACAAAAGAACAAAAGAAATTTTATTTCATGATCCATGTTTGATGGATGTTATCGGAATGTGCATCCTGAAGGAAGCAAAGTAGATTGTAAATAGACGGTAATAATCGCTTTGTATCAAATGGTTAAATAATCTTTAGCCAGCTTGCAGGAGGTGAAACAGGCGCTTCAGGTTATAAAACATGAATGTTGTGGTTACGAAGTCACCATTCAACCTCTCCTGAAACCCCATTTGTTACGAAATTGCATGTTGTTTTAATCCATGACTAATCCAATTGATGGCTGTGACAGCGATCTTTGGGGCATGGCTGCTGGCCGTTCGATGCCATCTTTGCCATCGCAGCAAAGACGATAAGCCAGAATATGGGCGCATAGACAAGTGTTGGGTGGCAATCGAGCCCTTCTGCGCAAGTTGGCACCGGTTTATGCCACGTTGCGACCATGCATTAGCGAAACTAACTAAAAAACCCTGTAAATGGTGAGATTATTTGATTGGTGCCCGCTCTGGCTATGATGTAAATTTACGCACGAAATTAATGGACTGGCCCGCTGGGCCCGAAACTCTATTGGAAGGCGCCTATGGCAGCAATTGACGTCTCGTTGTATCTGAAGTTTTTTGTCGGTTTGTTCGCAATCATTAACCCGCTTGGTCTGCTGCCAGTCTTTGTCAGCCTGACCAGCCACCATACCCAGGCCGAGCGGATGAAAACCAACACCACCGCCAATATCGCGGTGATGGTGATCTTGCTGGTCTCCATGTATATGGGGCAACTGATCCTCGATGGGTTTGGTATTTCGCTGGCGTCGTTCCGGATCGCCGGTGGGTCGCTGATTACCCTGATTGCCTGGTCAATGCTGCAGGGCAAGCTGGGCGAGGTGAAGCACAACAAACAGGAGAAGGGTGAACTGGCGGTGCGCGAGTCTATCGCCGTGGTTCCGCTGGCACTTCCATTGATGGCAGGCCCCGGTGCCATTTCCTCGGTGATTGTCTATGCCAGCCAGAGCCACTGGCAGCAACTGCTTGGCATGTCAGTGGTTGTCGTGGTCTTCTCCTTCTGCTCCTGGCTTATCTTCCGCGCCGCACCGCTGCTGTTCAAGATCATGGGTAACACCGGTATCAACGTGGTGACCCGTATCATGGGCCTTATCATGATGTCGCTGGGTATCGAGATCATGGTGGCCGGTATCAAGGGCGTTTTCCCCAGTCTGATGTGAGCCAGCTCCACTTTATGAAAGCCGGTCCTCGTGACCGGCTTTTTATTGGTTGCTTTTTACCCTGTCTTTTCTAGAATCGGTCGTTTGTGTGAAAAATGAGCGAGTTGCTGGTGTTTTAATACTGAAAAAACGCACGTTAGCTGATTTTTTAACCAGGAAATGACAGTTACCCTAACAATATCTGTTGCATTATCAGAATTGGCAGGGAATTATGCTGGGAGCGGGTTTTATCACCGTCACTTTAAAAAACGCATGGAATGTTCTTGTTGGAGTAGGGAAATGACTCATAAAAAAACAATGATTAACACATTGCTGATGGCTGCACTGTTTGGTGGCGTCAATGTGGCTCAGGCTGCCGATGTCCCGGCGGGAACCAAGCTGGCGGATGTCCAGCAGTTGGTAAAAGGCAACGGTTCCGAGCCTGCGACCTTGGACCCACAGAAAGTTGAAGGAACGCCTGAGTCTGCAATTTTGCGCGACCTGTTTGAAGGTCTCGTGACATCCGGTTCGAAAGGGGAGGTTGTTCCCGGTGTCGCAGAGTCTTGGGAAACCAAGGATAACAAGCACTACGTCTTCCACCTGCGCAAAGATGCCAAGTGGTCCAACGGTGAACCGGTCACCGCACATGACTTTGTATATGCTTTCCAACGTGCAGTTGACCCCAAGACAGCCTCTCCTTACTCCTGGTATCTGGAGATGCCAACTATTGCCAATGCTACAGAGATCATTGCTGGCAAGAAGCCGGCTGATACGCTGGGTGTGAAGGCGACCGACGACTACACCTTCGAAGTTCAGCTCGAGAAGGCCATCCCTTATTTCGTAACCATGCTCTCTCATACCACCACTTATCCGGTACCGAAGAAGGTGATCGAGAAGTATGGTGAAAAATGGACCCAGCCGGGCAATATGGTAGGTAATGGTGCCTACGTATTGAAGGAGTGGGTTGTTAATGAGCGAATTGGTTTGGAGCGTAATAAAAACTATTGGAATGATGCGAAAACGGTGATCAACAAGGTTACCTATCTTCCGATCCAGTCCACCAACGCGGAGCTAAATCGCTTTTTGGCTGGTGAGATCGACATGACATGGAATGTGCCGATCGAACGCTTTAAGCAGTTGAAGAAAGATTATCCCGCGGATCTGAAGGTTGAAGGTCTGGTTTCTACTTATTACTACCAGTTCAACATCAAGAAAAAGCCGTTTGATGACGTGCGAGTGCGAACTGCTCTCTCTTATGCTGTCAATCGTGACGTGATTGCAGATAAAGTCATGGGACAAGGGCAAAAACCCGCATATGGGTTGACGCCTGACTATGTTGATGGTTTTAAACCGGTTGCTCCGGAGTGGTCAAAAATGACCCAGGCTGAACGTGACGCCAAGGCCAAGGCGCTGCTTGAAGAGGCAGGTTTCGATGCCAGCAAGCCGCTGAAGTTCGAGCTGCTCTACAACACCGATGACAACCACAAGAAAGTAGCTGTGGCCGTTGCCTCCATGTGGAAAAAACTGGGGGCAGAGGTCAGCTTGGTGAACCAGGAGTGGAAAACTTACCTCGAAACCAAGAAGCAGGGACAGTTTGACGTGGGTCGTGCCGGCTGGAGCGCCGACTACAATGAAGCCTCATCCATGCTGGATCTGATGCAGACCACTCACGGCAACAACGATGGCAAGTACTCCAATCCGGTGTTTGACAAGTTGATGACCGATTCTCGTGATCAGGTTGATGCGGACGCTCGCAACAAGCTCTATGTCCAGGCGGAAGAGATCCTGGCCAAGGACATGCCGATCATCCCGATATACCAATATGTTCAACCTCGGATGGTCAAAGCTTATGTTGGGGGTTACCCAAGCAACCCGCTGGATAACCTCTACAGCAAAGATATGTACATCATTGCTCACTGATTTAAAGCAACAAGTCGCATAACAAGCAGGGCCCGCCAGACGGCGGGCCTTTATTACAACCGCGACCCTTTGGAAGCAGTACAGGACAGGAAATGTCTATGTTGAAATTCATTTTTAAACGGCTATTGGAAGCGATCCCGACTCTGCTGGTCTTGATCACCGTCTCTTTCTTCATGATGCGTTTCGCCCCGGGTAACCCCTTTACCAGCGAACGTTCACTCCCCCCCGAAGTAATGGCCAACATCGAAGCCAAATACGGCCTCGACAAGCCGATCGGCATGCAATATCTCACTTACCTGGGCAACCTGGTACAGGGTGATTTGGGGCCCTCTTTCAAATACAAGGATTTCACCGTCAATGATCTGGTGAGTCAGGCGTTGCCTGTCTCCGCCAAGATCGGGACCACGGCCTTCTTCTTCGCCGTGTTGCTGGGGGTCACCTTCGGCACCATAGCGGCACTGAAACAGAACACCATTATCGACTATCTGCTGATGTCGTCGGCCATGGCCGGGGTGGTGATCCCGGGCTTTGTGCTGGCGCCCTTGCTGGTGCTGTTTTTCAGTATTCATCTGGGCTGGTTCCCTGCCGGTGGCTGGCAGGGTGGTGGCATCCAGTTTATGGTGCTGCCTGTGTTCGGCATGATGATGTACTACATCTCCGCTATCTCGCGGATCATGCGGGGCAGCATGATCGAGACCATGAACTCCAACTTTATCCGTACCGCCCGTGCCAAGGGCTTGCCGCTGCGCCACATCATCCTGAAACACGCGCTGCGTCCGGCCATGCTGCCGGTGGTCTCCTATCTGGGCCCGGCTTTTGTCGGCATCATCACAGGTTCCGTGGTGATCGAGACCATCTTCGGCCTGCCGGGGATCGGTCAGCTGTTCGTCAACGGTGCCCTTAACCGTGATTACTCCATGGTGCTCGGTCTGACCATTCTGGTCGGCGCCCTCACCATCACCTTTAACGCTGTGGTCGATATTCTCTACGCCTTTATCGATCCCAAGATCCGTTACTAATTCGGGAGTTCATCATGGTTGTTTCAACTGAAAAACGGGATGCCGTCGAGGCGTTCGCGCAAAAAGTAGAGGTGGTGGAGGGGCGCTCCCTGTGGAAGGATGCCCGTCGCCGTTTCCTGCGCAACAAGGCTGCTCTGACCAGCCTGATTATCCTGACCATCATCGGTCTGGCGGTCATCGTCGGCCCTCATCTGTCCCAATACACCTTTGACGATCCGGACTGGGGGGCCATGCAGTCGCCGCCGGATATGGAAGCGGGTCACTACTTCGGTACCGACAGTCTGGGGCGCGATCTGTTCGTGCGCACCCTGCTGGGCGGTCGCATCTCCCTGATGGTCGGCATCATGGGGGCCATGGTGGCGGTCATCATCGGCACTCTGTATGGCGCTGCCTCCGGCTTTATCGGCGGGCGGGTCGACAGCCTGATGATGCGGGTCCTTGAGATCCTCAACGCCTTCCCCTTCATGTTCTTCGTGATCATGCTGGTGACCTTCTTCGGCCGCAACCTGGCGCTCATTTTCATCGCCATCGGCGCGGTTAGCTGGCTCGACATGGCGCGGATCGTGCGAGGCCAGACCCTCAGCCTCAAGAGCAAGGAGTTTATCGAGGCGGCTCACGTCTGCGGCGTCTCCAAGTGGAAGATCATCACCCGTCACATCGTACCCAACGTGCTGGGGATCGTGGCGGTCTACGCCACCCTGCTGGTGCCCGGGATGATCATGTTCGAATCCTTCCTGAGCTTCCTTGGCCTGGGCGTGCAAGAGCCCATGACCAGCTGGGGTGCTTTGCTGGATGAAGGCTCCAAGTCGATGGAAGTGGCCATCTGGCAACTGCTGTTCCCCGCCGGTTTCATGGTGGTGACCCTGTTTTGCTTCAACTTCCTCGGGGATGGTCTGCGTGACGCCCTCGATCCGAAAGATCGTTAATAGCGCCTCGGATCGACAGGAAAACGTCACGAAAGATCGAGAAGGAGTTTTTATATGAAGTTACTGGATGTGAAAGATCTGCGGGTCGAGTTCAAGACCCCGGACGGCAATGTGGTGGCGGTCAACGACCTCAACTTCTCCCTCGCTGCGGGTGAAACCCTGGGGATCGTCGGCGAGTCCGGCTCCGGCAAATCCCAGACGGCCTTTGCCATCATGGGGCTGCTGGCCAAAAATGGCATTATTACCGGTTCCGCCAAGTTTCAGGGGGAGGAGATCCTCAACCTGCCGGAGTCCAAGCTCAACAAGATCCGCTCCGAGAAGATCGCCATGATCTTCCAGGACCCCATGACCTCGCTCAACCCCTACATGAAGGTGCAGGATCAGCTGATGGAAGTGCTGATGCTGCACAAAGGGGTGAGCAAGGCGGAAGCGTTCGAAGAGTCGGTACGGATGCTCGATGCGGTCAAAATTCCTGAAGCACGCAAGCGGATGGGCATGTATCCCCACGAGTTCTCCGGCGGCATGCGTCAGCGGGTGATGATCGCCATGGCACTGCTCTGCCGGCCGCAACTGCTGATCGCCGACGAACCGACTACCGCACTCGACGTGACCGTTCAGGCCCAGATCATGACTCTGATGAACGAGCTCAAGCGCGAGTTCAACACCGCCATCATCATGATCACCCATGACCTTGGCGTGGTCGCCGGTATCTGCAACAAGGTGCTGGTGATGTATGCCGGTCGTACCATGGAGTACGGCAAGGTAGACGATATCTTCTATCGCCCGAGCCACCCCTACACCGAAGGCCTGCTGCGCGCCATTCCCCGCCTCGATACCGAAGGGGAAGTGCTGCCCACCATCCCGGGCAATCCGCCCAACCTGCTGCGTCTGCCCACCGGCTGCCCCTTCCAGGAGCGTTGCCACCGTGTGAGCGAGATTTGCGGCCAGCAGTCACCGATCCTGACCCCGTTCAACGACGGTCGGGAGCGCGCTTGCCACTGGGTTTCGGATGCCATGAACAAGGGGGCCAACTAAATGGGTGCCGACAAAAAATTGCTGTTGGAAGTGTCTGATCTCAAGGTCCACTTCAGTATCAAGAGTGGCAAGGCGTGGCCCTGGGCCAAACCGTCCGATCTCAAGGCGGTCGATGGCGTGACCTTGCGTCTCTATGAGGGTGAAACCCTCGGTGTGGTGGGGGAGTCCGGTTGCGGCAAATCGACCTTTGCCCGCGCCATCATCGGTCTGGTACCGGCCACCGATGGCAAGGTGGTATGGCTGGGTGACGATCTCACCAAGCTCGATCAGAATGCCCTGCGCGAGAAGCGTAAAGAGATCCAGATGATCTTCCAGGACCCGCTGGCTTCTCTGAACCCGCGCATGACCATCGGCGACATCATCGCCGAGCCGCTCATCACCTTCTATCCCAACCTGCCACGGGAAGAGGTGAAAGAGAAGGTGCGCGCCATGATGAGCAAGGTGGGGTTGTTGCCCAACCTGGTCAACCGCTATCCGCACGAGTTCTCCGGTGGCCAGTGCCAGCGGATCGGGATTGCCCGGGCGCTGATCCTCGAGCCCAAGATGATCATCTGCGACGAGCCGGTGTCGGCGCTCGACGTCTCCATTCAGGCGCAGGTGGTTAACCTGCTCAAATCCCTGCAAAAGGAGATGGGGCTGTCGCTTATCTTCATCGCCCACGACCTGTCGGTGGTCAAGCATATCTCCGATCGGGTGCTGGTGATGTATCTGGGCAACGCCGTTGAGCTGGGGACTCGCAAGGAGATCTTCGCCAACCCGTTGCACCCCTATACCAAGGCGCTGATGTCAGCGGTGCCGATCCCGGACCCTGAGCTGGAGCGCAACAAGGTGATCCAGATCCTGGAGGGCGACTTGCCCTCACCGATGAACCCGCCGTCCGGTTGCGTGTTCCGCACCCGCTGCCCGGTGGCTGGCCCCGAGTGCGCCAAGACCCGTCCTGTGCTTGAGGGGAACTTTGATCACGCGGTCTCCTGCCTCAAGGTCGACCCGCTCTGATGGGGATGTGTTGAACCTGTTTGCGGGGCTCCTTGATGGGGCCCCGATTTATTTCTGGCGGTAGTGAAGATGCCTCTTGGCGTTATCTTTTACCGCTGCTACTATCCGCGCAACAAGGGGAGTAATTTCTCGCCGGTTTGTCGTCATTACGGTGCACCCATTTCCTGCAGTGCACCCGGCAGCCGGGCAGTCGATGCAAATCAGCTGTAAGTGAGACCTTGCCGAGAGGCAAGGTGTATCTGCTCCAAACGCAAACCCACTGCCTCCCGGTCGTGGGTTTTGTCGTTTTTGGGAGAAGTGAACATGGGTGAATGGTGGATGTGGACCGGTTTCTTCAGCATAGTGCTGGTCCTGTTATGGATAGACATACGCTTTGTCGGTGGCGGCAAGTCACACAAGGTATCTCTCAAAGAGGCGGGCGTCTGGTCCCTCATATGGATCAGTGTTGCCCTGCTCTTCAACCTGGCTATCTGGCTCTGGCTGGATCACAGCGCGGGCCGTGAAATCGCCAACCAGAAGGGGTTGGAGTTCCTCACCGGCTACCTCATCGAGAAAGCGCTGGCAGTGGACAACGTCTTCGTCTGGCTGATGCTGTTCGGCTACTTTGCCATTCCGGCCGAGCTACAGCGCCGGGTGCTGCTCTACGGGGTACTGGGTGCCATCGTGATGCGTGCCGGTATGGTGTTCGCGGGCAGCTGGCTCATCGAGCAGTTCCACTGGATCCTCTACCTGTTCGGCGCTTTCTTGCTGCTGACCGGTGCCAAAATGCTGTGGGCGGCCGACAAGGAGCCGGATCTCGCCAATAACCCGCTGCTGGGCTGGATGCGCCGTCGCTTCAAGGTGACCGAGACCCTGGAGGGGGAGAAGTTTTTCGTCTGGCGTGACGGTGTGCGCTATGCCACCCCGCTGCTGCTCATTCTGGTGCTGGTGGAGGTGAGCGATCTCATCTTCGCGGTGGACAGTATCCCGGCCATCTTCGCGGTGACCACGGATCCCTTCATCGTGCTGACCTCCAACATCTTCGCCATCATGGGTCTGCGTGCCATGTACTTCCTGCTGGCGGGTGTGGCTGATCGCTTCGCCCTGCTCAAATACGGTCTGGCGCTGATCCTGATGTTTATCGGGGTCAAGATGCTGCTGCTGGATATCTTCAAGATCCCGACCGGCATAGCACTGGGCGTAGTCGCGTTGATCCTGCTGGCATCCATGGGGCTGAGTCTGTTTGTGACCCGTAAAAAGGCCGCTTAAACGCAACATTATTTAATACCAAACAACAAGGGCTCCCGCGGGAGCCCTTTTTCATATCGCGTGATCAGCGTTTGATCTTTTTGGGGTTGGTGTAGCCCCAGATGGTGTACATGTCCGCCAGCAGGGCGCCGTTGTACTCCTCCAGATCCGCCTGTTTCACTTCGGCGTCACCCTGACGGCCAAACAGCACCACCTCGTCACCGGGTTTCACACCCTTCAGGTCGGTCACGTCCACCATGATGGTGTTCATGGAGGTCTTGCCGACCACCGGTACCTTCTGACCCTGGATCAGCACATAGGCTTTGTTGCTGAGGGCGCGGCGATAGCCATCGGAGTAGCCCAGCGGCAGGTTGGCGAGCCAGGAGTCACGCTTGAGAGTAAAGGTGCGGTCATAACCGACGGTGTTACCCGCTGCATAGTGGTTGACCGAGGCGACCTGGGTCTTGAATGCCATCACCCGCTTGTATTCGGTGTGGGAGGGGATGGAGTCACCGTAGAGCAGGCCGCCCGGGCGCACCATGTCGAAGTAGGCGTCCGGCACGGCCAGAGTGGCGAAGGAGTTGGCGGCGTGGATGGTGATCTTGCTGCGATCCAGCTTGCCCGCTTCCAGCAGCCACTGGGAGTCCAGTTTGAACTGGGCCAGTCCCATCTTGACGTCCTCTTTCTCCTCAACCGGGAAGTGGGTCATGATGCCGACCGGGGTGATCCCCTTTAGCTTGAGCATGGCCAGCGCATCCTGCTTGGCATCGGCCAGACGCAGGTCGATGCCGTTGCGGCTCATGCCGGCGGAGTTGAGTGCAATATGCACCGGAATGGTGGTGTGGTGGCGCTGGGCGATATCGGCGATACCCTGGGCACTGACCAGACTGCCGATCAGCTCCTCCATCTTGTAGGGCAGGGCCTGCTCTACTTCATCCGGGGTGGCAGCACGCACCCGCATCAGACGGCCGGTAAAGCCCTTCTCGCGGGCGACGCGCGCCTCTTCGTTGCTGGCGATGCCGATGCAGGGGATATTGGCCTTGACCACGGAGGGGACCAGCAGGTCGATGCCATGACCATAAGCATCGGCCTTCATGATGGCGCAGATCTGCGGGCCCTTGTCGCCGAGGCGATCCTTGAGGGTCTGGATATTGTGTTCAAAGGCGCCCAGATCCACTTCCAGCCAGGCGTTGCTGGCGGCTTGCTCCTGACCGTTGCGATGATCCGTCGCAAGGGGCAGGTAGGGTGCCGCAACGGCTTGGCCCGCGAGAAGGCCGAGGATCAGGGTGGCCAATAGCGTTTTCTTGTGCATGGTGATTCCTTTTGTTGTTCGCGTTGGATAGTGTGGATGAGAGCACCAACATTGGCTGTGCTTTAACGACAACCTGTTGTTATTATTATGATCTTTGTCACTTCAAACCGTCGCAGATCGATTGCGAGTCTACCGCAACATGGGTTCGGCCGACACTCGTCAGGGGAAGAAAATGGTCAATCTTGAGTTACGTTTGCCACCCCCACTGATTTTCCTGTTTTGCGTGGGACTCATGTGGTGGCTGAGATCGGAGAGCCAGCCCGGCACTTGGGTGATGGCGCTGACGGCTGCGCTGATCGTGGTGGGGGCTATCATGGGTTTTGGTGCCCTGCAACGGTTTCGCCACCACCAGACCACGGTCAGCCCCACCCGACCCCAGCACACCAGCCATCTGGTGACCTGTGGCGTCTATCGCTTCAGCCGTAATCCCATGTATTTGGGATTGCTCTGCTGGCTGGCCGCCTAGGGCTGTTATCTCGGTAGTATATGGGTCTGGGTTGGGCCGATCGTGCTGGTGGCCTGGCTGACACGCTTCCAGATCATGCCGGAGGAGCGGCTGCTGCGCGCCCGTTTCGGCGACGAGTATGTGGCGTATTGCCAACGCGTTCGCCGTTGGTGCTGAATGGCAGTGACCTATGTGAGCTGAGGGATAAGTCGGGCTAGCCGTACGGGGTAAAGAGAACCTCGGGCTGGCCCGAGGTTCTAGAGGGACAGGTTTAGAAAAAATCGTCTTTCTCGTCCTTGGTGGGTTCGAGACTCCAGCCGGTGGCATCACTGCTGCTGGCGATCTGCCCCTTCTCCTTCCACAGTTTGATCTTGAGACGCAGGTTGTTGGCAGAATCGGCGTTCTTCACGGCCTCCTCCTCGTCGATCACGCCTTCTACCACCAGATCAAACAGGGCACTGTCGAAGGTGACCATGCCGAGGGCTTTGGATTTTTCCATCACCTCTTTGAGGCCGCCAAATTCACCGCGCTTGATCATGTCGCGGATGGTGTGGGTGCCGAGCATGATCTCCACTGCGGCCCGGCGGCCGCCATCGGTGGTTTTCACCAGTCGCTGGGAGACAAAGGCCTTGAGGTTGTTGCCAAGGTCGTTGAGCAGCTGGGGGCGGCGCTCCTCGGGGAAGAAGTTGATGATGCGATCCAGCGCCTGGTTGGCGTTGTTGGCGTGCAGGGTGGAGATTGCAAGGTGGCCGGTTTCGGAGAAGGCCAGCGCATGTTCCATGGTCTCGCGATCACGGATCTCGCCGATAAGAATGACGTCTGGCGCCTGACGCAGGGTGTTTTTCAGGGCCGCATGGAAGCTGCGGGTATCCACGCCAACCTCCCGCTGGTTGATGATGCTCTTGCGATGGCGATGAACGAACTCCACCGGATCCTCGATGGTGATGATGTGGCCGCCGCTGTTGCGGTTGCGATGGTCGATGAGGGCCGCGAGCGAGGTGGACTTGCCCGAGCCGGTACCGCCGACAAACAGCACTAGGCCACGTTTCTCCATGATGGTGTCGAGCAGCACAGGCGGGAGTTTGAGATCTTCAAAGCGGGGGATGTCGGTCTTGATGTTGCGGGCCACCAGAGAGACTTCGTTGCGCTGCTTGAAGATGTTGACCCGAAAGCGACCGATCTGGGGTAGGGAGATGGCGAGGTTCATCTCCAGATCCTTCTCGAACTGCTGCTTCTGCTCGCCATCCATGATCTCGGCGGCGATCCGCGCCACTTCACCCGGTTCCAGCGGCGTTTCGTTGAGGGGGCGCAGGCCGCCGTTAAATTTGGCGCAGGGGGGGGCGCCGGTCGACAGATAGAGGTCTGAGCCATCCTGCTTGGCCAGGATCTGTAACATGTCTCGCAATTCCATTTTTTTGCCTCGTCGATCAATGAGATGCCATGAGCGGGATGATATTGAGTGTACAGCCTCAGGCGCCGGTCAGTTTCTCGCGAAAGACAAAAAAGACCGCACCGAGAATGCAGAGCCCTGCCCAGAGATAGTCCCATTTCAGATCTTCTTTGAGATAGAAGATAGAGAAGGGGACGAATACGGTGAGTGTGATCACTTCTTGCAGGATTTTAAGTTGGCCCACGCTCATCACCGTATGGCCGATGCGGTTGGCGGGCACTTGCAGCAGGTATTCGAACAGGGCGATACCCCAGCTCACCAGGGCGGCAATGATCCAGGGTTTGTGGTTCATGCTCTTGAGGTGAGCGTACCAGGCGAAGGTCATAAAGACGTTGCTGCACAGCAGCAGACCGATACTAGCGAAAATCGGGTTCATAGGGTTCTCCTTGAAAATCCGGCGCATTTTATCCCTGAACCACCGGTTTTCATACGTGGTGCGGGAGGGTATTTTTAACCAACAGGATAAGCCGTGCGAGGTATGCGACGGGATGGGCAAGTTATGCGGGATTGTGTTGTTACTGTTATTTGCCATGCCGGTGCGAGCGACCCCGACGCTGACGGTGGCCACCGACCTGTGGCCGCCATTTCGCATCCTGCAAGCGGATGGCCGGTTGCAGGGGCTCGACATGGACATCCTGCGCCGGTTGCAACAGGCGAGCGGCATTGAGTTGCAGGTACGGCGGATGCCGTGGGGCAGGGCGCTCAAGCAGATGCAGACCGGTCAGGTCGATCTGATGATTGGCCTCGCCTATACCGCCGAGCGTGCGCAGTTCATCGACTATCTGCAGCCTGCCTACTACCAGTGCTGGCCCGCGTTTTATGGTCAGCCGGTCAATGTGGCCCGGATCCACCAATACCGCGATCTGCAGTGGGTGAAGGTGGGCTATGTGCTCAATTCCGCCTACTTTGAGCCCTTCAACTCTGACAGTCGCCTCGACAAGCACGGAGTACCCACCGAAGATCAGCTGCTGCGCATGGTGCAGCGCGGTCACCTGCCGCTGATGATTGGCACCGACTGTCAGGTGGACTATGCCCTGAGTCAGGGAAATGCCAGCCGGATAGGCAAGGCGGACTACCGCCCCGCCACGCCGGTGACCCTCTATCTGGGGATGAGCAAGCACTCACCTCATCAGTCGTTGCGCCAGCCCTTGCTGGTAGCGCTGCAAAATCTGGTGGCCAGCGGCGAGATAAGCGTGATGGCAAAGCGTTACCAGCCTTGACCTTGGGTGGCAAGCCACTGTTATCATGCCCTTTTCCTGCTTCCCCCAGGCGCTGCGACAGGGCTGGGGATGTAGCCTTGTTATTGTTGGGGATCCTCCTTGTACCTCTCCCTTATCGCCCGCCAGCGGCGCTGGCAGCGGCGCTGGCTCTGTGGCCTTACGCTGCTGACCTTGCTGCTGTTTCTCTTCTCCCTCGTCTGGGGCGAGTTTGTGCTGCTACCCTGGCAGCCCCTTGGCGATCTCGAACAGCGCATCCTGCTGGAGCTGCGCCTGCCCCGCGCCTTGCTGGCCCTCTTGGCTGGTGCAGCGCTTGCCTGTGGCGGTGCCGTGCTACAGGTGATGCTGCACAACCCGGTGGCGGAGCCCGGGCTGCTTGGTGTCTCAAGCGGGGCAGGACTGGCTGCCATGGTAGCGATGGCGGTAGCCAAATCCCTCGGTGTCTATCTGCCCGGCTGGGGGCTGTCACTGGCGGCCTTCGGTGGCGCCCTGCTGGTGACCATGCTGCTCATTCGGCTGGCTCGCCGGGCGCGTCTCGGCCATGCCCGCTTGCTACTGTTTGGGGTGGCTATCGGTATTCTCACCAATGCCGCCATGACCTGGCTGATGTACTTTGCCGACGACGGCTCCTTGCGTGAATTCATGTTCTGGATGATGGGCAGCCTCTCTTATGGCAGCCAGCAGTTTGCCTGGTGGTGGCTGCTGTTGCCGCTCACCCTGGGCTGGCTCTGCTGGCAGGGCAAGGCGCTGCAACAGTTGCTGCTGGGGGAGACCCAGGCCCGCCTGATGGGGATGGATGTCGACAGGATGCGAGTACGGCTGGTGCTGGCGGTCTGTCTGCTGACCGGGGTGGCGGTATCCCTGTGCGGGGTGATCGGTTTTGTCGGGCTGGTGGTGCCCCATCTGCTGCGGCTCTGTGGCGGTAGCGATCAGCGTTTCCTGCTGCCTGCGTCGGCGCTCGGTGGCGGGGCCCTGCTGCTGGCAGCCGATCTGGTTGCTCGATCCACCCTGAGCGCGGGGGAGTTGCCTATCGGGGTCATCACCGCCTCGGTGGGGGCGCCGCTCTTTATCTATCTGCTATTGAGGCAAACTGCTGATGGTTCTGCATGATTTGGTCGGGGCGCGCAGTCACCTTATTTACCCGTTGTTGAGGCAAGATGCCGATGTCGCCCGCTGATCACATGCCGGTTTCTTCTGGTGCTACTGCGCCGCTGCTGGAGGCGCGCGAGCTCGCCATTGCCGGACGGCTCTCTCCTCTCGATCTTCGCTGGCATGACGGCCAGCTGGTGGCGCTGCTCGGCCCCAATGGCAGTGGCAAGTCGACCCTGCTCGGTGCGTTGGCGGGGATTTTGCCCGCTAAAGGCACAGTACTGCTGAGGGGGGAAGTGCTTACTGACCTGAGTTGGCCCGAGCTTGCCAAACGGCGCGCTATGTTGCCCCAGCGTCAGCCCCAGCTGTTTCATATTCCGGTGTTTCAGGTGTTGAGCCTGGGGCTCGATGAGGCGGTTTCGCCCGCCAGGCAGAGCGAGGCGATAAATGCACTGTGCGAGGCATTGGAGCTGGAAGCCTTGTTGGCCCGGGACTTCAGCCGTTTGTCGGGGGGCGAGCAGCAGCGGGTGCTGATCGCCCGCACCCTGCTGCAGGTGTGGCCGAGCCTCAATCCGACCGGCAAGGTGCTGCTGCTGGACGAGCCGCTGGCGGGGCTCGACCTGCATCATCAGCTGGCGCTATTACGGCTGCTGAAAAAGCTGGCCGGGCAGGGATTGCTGGTGGTACTTGCCATCCACGATATCAATCTGGCTATCGACTGGGCCGACCGCATTCTCTGCCTGCAAGGGGGCGCTGTGGTGCGCGAAGGGGGTGTCGAGCTGGTGGATGAGGCACTGCTGGCGCAGGTATTCCAGATCAGCACCGATCGCATCGAAGCGGCAGGCCGGGTGTGGTTTATGCCCAGTTTGTGAGAAACAAGAAAGGCCCTTGGCGTCAGCCGAGGGCCTTTTTGAAGAATACGACTCGCTCCGTTTCGGCAAAGCCGAGTTGTTGGTGCATCTGCTGCGAGTCAAGATTGTCGATGGCGGCATCGGAGGCCAGTTCCCGGCAACCCAGCTCGCGGCCCCACTGCGCCACCTGAGCGATCAAGGCTTGGGCCACCCCACGCTGGCGCGAGGCCGGTTGCACATAGACCCCTTCCAGATACATCACAGGGCTGCTGTTGCAGCCATTCACGTAATCGTGGCGCAGGGCTGCATCGGCAAAGCCTACCGCTTGACTCTGTTCATCCAGCGCCAGAAAGGCGTTGAGATGTGCATTGGCCAACATCTCAACCCCTTCCTGCAGGTGGGCCGAAAGTGCGTGGTGCGGCCACAGCTGCTGGCGCAGGGTTGCCCACTGCGCCAGCAGCGTCTCGTCGAGGGGGACTATCTGCCAGCCGATATTCGTCATCGGGGCTCAGGCTTGCCGCTTGGCAAGGCGTACCAGTGCTGCCTCTGCCAGCATCGCCAGCAGGGTTTCGGTGTCGCTCCATGACAGGCAGGCATCAGTGATGCTCTGGCCGAAGGTGGCGGCGCAGCCGTTCTCTACATCCTGACGCCCTTCCACCAGGAAACTTTCGGCCATGATGCCGGCGATGCCGGTACGGCCGCGGCGTAGCTGATCGCAGATATCTTGCGCCACAAGCAGCTGACGGCGGTGATCCTTCATGCTGTTGCCGTGGCTGAAATCGACCACCAGACGCTCCGGCAGACCCACATCGGCCAGCGCTTCGCACGCTTCGTCGATGCTGGCGGTATCGTAGTTGGGGCGGTGGCCGCCACGCAGGATCACATGACCAAAGGGGTTGCCGGCGGTGCGGTAGATGGTCATCTTGCCGTCCTTGTCCGGCGAATAGAAGATGTGGCTGTGACGGGCGGCGCGCACCGCATCGATGGCGATGCGGGTGTTGCCGTCGGTGCCGTTCTTGAAGCCGACCGGGCAGGAGAGGGCGGAGGCCATCTCGCGGTGTACCTGGGATTCGGTGGTACGCGCGCCGATGGCGCCCCAGGTGATGAGGTCGGCAATGTACTGGCCGGTTACCATGTCGAGGAACTCGGTGGCGGTGGGCATGCCGAGCTCATTGATATCGACCAGCAGCTTGCGCGCCAGTTTCAGACCTTCGTTGACATCGAAGCTGCCATCGAGGCGCGGATCATTGATTAGCCCTTTCCAGCCGACGATGGTGCGCGGCTTCTCGAAGTAGGTGCGCATCACGATGCAGAGGCTCTCTTTATACTGCTCGCGCAGGGCGTTGAGGCGCTGGGCATACTCGCGAGCAGCAGCGGGATCATGGATGGAACAGGGGCCGACGATGACCAGCAGGCGCTGATCGTCTCCAGCCAGAATGGCTTCCACTTCGCGACGGGCATCCAGCAGATTCTGGGCAATGGTATCGGTGATCGGAAACGCGTGTGCAAGCTCGCTCGGAGTGATCAGTGACTCCAGGCGACGGGTGCGCAATTCATCTGTGTGAATGGACATACAACTCAAGTCTCGAGTGGGTGGTGTCAGCCGCAAGGGGCGAAAAAGCAAAGGGATAAAATAAAGCAAAAGTCCACCGATTGAAACCTTGGGGGGCTCTGATAGGATGTGAGGCCAAAATCGATTCCAAATGAGGTAGATAGCGTGGCAAAGCCAGGGGCAACCGGGGTCACCCGCATCATCAATGCAACCGGTTACAGCATGAAGGGGCTCAAGTCAGCCTGGATTAACGAGGCGGCGTTTCGGCAGGAGCTGATGCTGATCCTGTTGCTGATGCCGCTGGCCTTCTGGCTGGGGGATTCTCTCAACCAGATCCTGCTGCTTATCGTCATCAGCTGGCTGGTGGTGATCGTCGAGATCCTCAACTCCGCCATTGAAGCTGTGGTAGACAGGGTTGGCTCCGAGCATCACGAGCTCTCCGGTCGTGCCAAGGATCTGGGCTCCGCCGCCGTCTTTATTGCGCTGGCCCTGAACGCTCTGGTATGGGGCGCGCTGGTAGGCCGCAATCTGTTGGGGTGGTGGTAAGCCATCACGCTGCTTTGAGGTCTGCTTCATACAAAAGCCCGTCATCACGACGGGCTTTTTGCTGCGCAGATAAGGGTCTATCAGTGGAGGATGCGGGCGCGGATGGTGCCGTTGATCTCCTTGAGCTTGGCGAGCGCCTTCTCGCTGTGCTCGGTCTCCACGTCGATCACCACGTAACCTATATGGCTGCTGGTCTGCAGGTATTGACCGGCGATGTTGATCCCCTCTTCGGCGAAGATCTGGTTGATCTGGTTCATCACACCCGGCTGGTTGCGGTGAATGTGCAGCAGGCGGCTGGAGCCCTTGTGGCCCGGCAGCGACACTTCCGGGAAGTTGACGGCGGAGAGGGTGGAGCCATTGTCGGAGTATTTGACCAGCTTGTTGGCTACTTCCAGCCCGATGTTCTCCTGCGCCTCATGGGTGGTGCCACCGATGTGCGGGGTCAGGATGACGTTCTCCAGCCCACGCAGCGGGCTTTGGAACTCCTCGTCATTGGACTTGGGCTCGACCGGGAAGACGTCGATGGCGGCACCGGCAATATGGCCGCTCTTGATGACGTCAGCCAGCGCATCAATATCCACCACGGTACCGCGGGCGGCGTTGATAAAGATGGCGCCCGGTTTCATCATCCGCAGCTGCTCGGCTCCGATCATGTTCTTGGTGGAGGCGGTCTCCGGCACGTGCAGGCTGATGACGTCAGACATATTGAGCAGCTCGACCATGCTCGGCACCTGAATGGCGTTACCCAGCGAGAGCTTGTTCTCGATATCGTAGTAATAAACCTTCATGCCGATGCTCTCGGCGATGATGCCGAGCTGGGTACCGATGTGGCCGTAGCCGATGATGCCGAGCTTCTTGCCGCGCGCTTCCACCGAGCGGTTGGCCAGTTTTTCCCACACGCCGCGATGACACTTGGCGTTTTTCTCGGGGATGCCGCGCAGCAGCAGCAGGATCTCGCCCAGTACCAGCTCGGCGACCGAACGGGTGTTGGAGAAGGGGGCGTTGAAGACCGGAATACCGCGGATCTGGGCCGCTTCCAGCTCGACCTGGTTGGTACCGATGCAGAAGCAGCCGATGGCGACCAGCTTGTTGGCGGCGTCGAGGACTTTCTCGGTGATCTGGGTGCGGGAGCGCAGCCCGATGAAATGGACGTCGCGGATCTGCTCGATCAGCTCCTCTTCGGAGAGCGAGGTCTTGAGATACTCCACACTGGTGTAACCTGCGGCACGAAAGGTCTCTACGGTGTTGGGGTGAACCCCCTCCAGCAGCAGAACCTTGATTTTATCCTTGTCCAACGAAAACTTGGCAGTCATGACGATCCCTCTGTATGTGCAAACGTAAGTGCAGATTTGGTGTGCGAAGAAAACCGTAAAGTAGCAAAAACGTTTGGGAGAGGGAATATTTGTGACGAAAGTCAAATTCTTTGAAGTTATCAACGAATGTTGTAAACATCCGTATGCAACTTGTTGAGGGATAAATAAAAACGGCGCCATCAGGCGCCGTCATTTATTCACAGTGCAATGTTTGGGTCATATCCCATCCCGGGGCTCAATCAACGCCGCTGCTGCGTCAGGGCTGGCAGAGTGGCGCTAGCGTGCGAGGGAGGATGCCGCTGCACTGTGCTGCCGGTGTCGGGATTACTGGGTAATCACGCCGTCCGGCGTACCGATCAGGACCACATCGGCGCCGCGGGCTGCGAACAGGCCGTTGGTGACCACGCCAACGATGGCGTTCAGTCGTACTTCCAGCGCCTTGGCGTCGGTAATGGCCATGCCTTTTACATCCAGAATGTGGTTGCCGTTGTCGGTGACCACGCCTTCACGCCACACCGGGTTGCCACCCAGTTTGCGGATTTCACGGGCCACGTATTCGCGGGCCATCGGGATCACTTCCACCGGCAGCGGGAACTGGCCCAGCACGTCGACGGTTTTGGTGTTGTCGATGATGCAGATGAACTTGTCTGCGACGGCGGCAACGATCTTCTCGCGGGTCAGGGCTGCGCCACCGCCCTTGATCATGTCGCGGGTTGCGTTGATCTCGTCGGCGCCATCCACATAGACGGAGAGGGCGTCGATCTCGTTGAGATCATATACGGTGATGCCGAAGCCCTTGAGGCGCTCGGTAGAGGCCACGGAGCTGGATACCGCCCCCTTGATCTCGTCCTTCATGGTCGCCAGCGCGTCGATAAAGTGGTTGACGGTAGAGCCGGTGCCCACCCCGACGATGGTGCCGGGAACCACATACTTGAGCGCAGCCCAACCGGCCGCCTTCTTCATTTCATCTTGAGTCATGATCGTTCCTTAAGAAAAAAGCGGGCGCATTATATCCAACCCGGTACCCCGTCGCGACCTTGTTGCTCACGTTCCGGGGCAAAAAGAGGGACTTTGTAAATCGTTTGCCTGTTTATTCTGCGTTTGCGCGCACAAAGCCGGGATTGCCGGCCAAAAACGGCCTATTCAAAGCGCCAGCAGTGGCTCGGGGTGATGATCTGGGGCAGCGGCACATCCCACACCTCTTGCGGGACCGCGTCTACCTGCTGGCAGTCGTGGGCAATGCCGAGTGGCTTGGGGCCCAGCTTGTGCTCATGCCAGATGGCGAGGGTACGATCATAGTAGCCACCCCCCATGCCAAGGCGATTGCCCTCGGCATCAAAGGCGACCAGCGGGGTGCAGATAAGATCGAGCGTACTGTGGGGCACCACCTGCAGGATATCCAGCTCCGGCTCTTCGATACCGTAGCGGTTGCGCACCATGGGGCTGGTGGCGGTGTAGCGCAAAAAGAGCAAGTGACCCGGGGTAAAGGGGTGAAGCACCGGCAGGTAGACCTCTTTGTGCTGGGCCCACAGCCAATGGATGGTGGGCAAGGGATTGATTTCCCCGTCATTGGCCAGATAGAGGGCAATCCGTTTGGCGGCGAGGATCTCGGGGTGCTGCTTGAACTGGGCCAGTAGCTGCTGAGCCGCTTCTTGTTGCTCGGCCGGACTCAGATTTTTGCGGCGTTGACGAACCAGTTGGCGCAGGGATTGACGTTCGGGTTGGGACTCATGCATGGGGAACCTCTGGTATAGCTGCGCATCGATGGCTTGAATGCGCTCTACCTTAGCACATTCACTCTTGACGTTAAGGGGGACAGGGGAACTCCCGCCCCGGACGGCTGATGCCCGGGACGGTGGGGTAAATGCTGGCGGATCCGATAGTGAGTCAACAAGGGCCAGGGTGTGGCCCCTGTTGACGGCATGTCGGCGCGTCAGCCTCTGGTCTGTTACTTGTCAGCCTTGCCGCGCATCTGGTGCTTCACAAACACTGCAATGAGTGCCGCTACCGCGAGTGCCATCGGGTAGAAACTCATGCTCACTACCGCCAGCGGTGACAGGGCGAAGATGGATCCCAGCAGCAGCGCCTGTGCGCCCCAGGGGATCAGACCCTGTACCACGCAGGAGAAAATATCGAGCATGGAGGCTGCGCGGCGCGGGGTGACACCGTGGTGTTCGGCCAGATCCCGGGCCACCTTGCTCGCAACGATAATGGCGACGGTATTGTTGGCAGTGCAGAGGTTGGTGAGGCTCACCACCCCGGCGATGCCGAGCTCGGCGGCTTTCTCGTTCTGTTCACCATTGTGCTCGCGAGTGAAACGGGCAATCAGGGCGCTGATGCGCTCGCTGATCCAGGCCAGTCCACCCTGACGCTCCATCAGGGCGCCGAGACCGCCGATCAGCATGGAGAGCATGAAGATCTCCTGCATGCCGGTAAAGCCCTGATAGATATCCTTGCTGAACTGACCGATGGCGTAGCCGTTGATCATGCCCACCACTCCGGCGGCCAGAATGCCGATCCCCAGCACCACAAACACATTCACTCCGGCGAGCGCCAGCCCAAGGATCAGCAGATAAGGCATCACCTTGAACAGCTCGATGGCACTGCTGTTGGCCGGGGATTCACCCACTGAGCCCAGGGTCAGATAGAGCAGGATCACCGCGATGGCAGCTGGGGCCGCAATCTTGAAGTTTTCGCGGAACTTGTCCTTCATCTCGCACCCCTGACTGCGGGTGGCTGCTATGGTGGTGTCGGAGATGATGGAGAGGTTATCGCCAAACATGGCGCCGGAGAGAATGGTGCCTGCCATCAGTACCGGATCGATACCGGCCGCCTGCGCCACGCCCAGCGCGACCGGCGCCACGGCACCTATGGTGCCCATGGAGGTGCCCATAGCGGTAGCAATAAAGGCAGAGATGAGGAACAGTCCGGGCAACAGCGCCCAGCCGGGAATGAGGGAGAGACCCAGCGCCACGGTGGCATCAACGCCGCCGGTGGCCTTGGCCACGCTGGCAAAGGCGCCCGCCAGCAGATAGATAAGGCACATCGCCATGATATTGCTGTGGCCAACCCCCTTGAAGAAGGTCTCCAGATTGCTGTTGAAGCTCTCTTTGCCAAGCAGCAGGGCGAGCATCACCGCAGGCAAGGCTGCAACCGGAGCGGGCAGTTGATAGAAGGCGAACTCGACCCCCTGCAGGGTCAGCCAGGTACCGGTACCGATAAAGAGTGCGAGAAAAACCAGAAGTGGCAGCAAGGCCCTGGCACTGGGTTGAGTCTGGATCATGTGTTCCTCTGAAATTGAACAATGACCTCCTGTCATGAACTGCTTTGTGCCTGTATCGGATAGGGATAGGGGAAAAACAGGGCGGGCATCCTGCCGCATTGGGGGGCCCACAGTAGTGAGTCAATCCCTTAAGGTCAAGATAGACGTCCAGATGGATAGGTGTTTTTGTTTGGTGATTTTGTCTGTGTGATTAAATCCGTCAAATATTCTGATTTATCCAATATTTCCGTTTATATGTCGATGTGGTGTGGTGGCGCAGAGTGAGCTTTTCAAAGCGGGCGCGGGCTGGTAAAACGGTCTCTTTCCATAATTAAAAGAGATGAGAGGGTGGAGATGGACAATCCGATCCGTGTGGCCGTGATGGGCTGTAATGGTCGTATGGGCAAGGTGCTGCTGGAGGCCATCACCAACACCGATGGCGTGGTGGTCGGGGCTGCGCTGGAGCGGCCGGGCTCGGCGGTGATCGGTCTTGATGCCGGTGAGCTCAATGGGCTGGGCCATCTGGGCGTGGCCATCAGCGACAGTCTGGACAAGGTGCGCGATGAGTTTGACCTCATCATCGACTTTACCCGCCCCGAGGTGACGCTGGCCAATCTGGCCTTTGCGCTGGCCCACCACAAGCAGATGGTGATCGGCACCACCGGTTTTGACGATGCAGGCAAGGCCGCCCTGAAAGAGGCAGGCAAGCAGATCGGTATCGTGTTCGCCTCCAACTACTCGGTCGGGGTCAACCTGGTCTTCAAGCTGTTGGAGCAGGCCGCCAAGGTGATGGGGGATTACACCGACATCGAGATCATCGAGGGCCACCATCGCCACAAGGTGGATGCGCCATCCGGTACTGCGCTCTCCATGGGGGAGGTGGTCGCCAAAACCCTGGGCCGGGATCTGAAAGAGTGCGCCGTCTATGGCCGCGAGGGGATCACTGGCGAGCGGGATCGCAACACTATCGGCTTTGCCACCATTCGTGCCGGCGATCTGGTGGGGGAGCATACCGTCATGTTTGCCGATATAGGCGAGCGGGTGGAGATCAGCCACAAGGCTTCCAGCCGCCTGACCTTCGCCAACGGTGCTGTGCGGGCGGGCAAGTGGCTTGGTCAGCAGGGTGCCGGTCTTTATGACATGCAGGATGTGCTCAATCTCAAGTGATGCCTCTGTGCGGCACTTTCGTACTACTGCTACCCAGTGAAAAACCCCGGCTTGCCGGGGTTTTTGCTGTCAGTCAGCCAGAGTTTGTGTAAAAAGACACTCTATCGGCAATTTTTATCTGAATGCCTTATAAATCACACTATTGTGTTATCCACCAGATTTTCCCTTCCTGAATGTCATCACCAGGTAACAGATTTGAGCATCTTTATGGCGGATTAAGCCATTTTTTTACACGGAATCGGAAAGACTAAAAATTCAAACACTGAAAAACGTTTTCCATTTTTCACGTTCACTCTTGTCATCGTAAAAGCGTTAAATTTGTCATTAATGTTTTTTGTGTAAAAATAAAAGTCATTGTTTTAATTGCTTTTTTTGTTTATTTTTGTCGCTATTGCTGGCTTGGTGTCATCTTTTGGTGGTGGTTTTTCCTTTTCTTTCACGGGAGGGGGTTGCAAAGCGATTAAGTGCATAGATAATGTGTAATATTGCTTTTTTATTGAATTTAGATGCATTTCATCTGAGAAAAGACGTTGAAATGCCACTTTTTTTAAGTAGAATGCGCCCAATTTGCCAGAAATCTGCCGGGTTCGAGTCCTGTCCAAGACCGGAACCGAGCCCGCAACACCCAGGTAAATTGCTGAATTTAAAGCTAAATAACTGGAGGTTGTCTTGAATCACACTGCATTGCTAGTGCTGGAAGATGGAACTGTATTCAAAGGCGTGTCGATAGGCGCCGAGGGATGTTCCGTTGGTGAAGTGGTTTTCAATACGTCGATGACGGGCTATCAGGAAATCCTCACCGATCCCTCTTATTCCCGTCAGATAGTCACCCTCACTTACCCCCATATAGGCAACACCGGCACCAACAGCGAAGATGAAGAGTCCAGTCAGATCCATGCTCAGGGATTGATCATCCGGGACCTTCCGATACTTGCCTCCAATTTCCGCAATCAGCAATCCCTCTCCGAATACCTCAAGTCTCACAACATCGTTGGCATCGCCGACATCGACACCCGTAAACTGACCCGCATCCTGCGCGAGAAAGGCGCTCAGGCTGGCTGCATTTTGGCCGGGAAACAGGTCGATGAAGCCTATGCTCTCGAACAGGCCCGCGCCTTCCCCGGTCTGAAGGGGATGGATCTGGCCAAAGAGGTAACGGTTGGTGAAGCGTACAACTGGACCGAAGGGAGCTGGCAGCTTGGCAAGGGGCACGTCACCCCGGATGCCGACCAGCTGAAGTACCACGTGGTAGCCTATGACTTTGGCGTCAAGCGCAACATCCTGCGGATGCTGGTTGACCGTGGCTGCCGCCTGACCGTGGTACCGGCCAAGACCCCGGCCGCCGAGGTACTGGCGATGAACCCGGATGGCATCTTCCTCTCCAACGGCCCCGGCGACCCCGAGCCGTGCGACTACGCCATCGAGGCCATCAAGGCTTTCCTTAATACCAGCACGCCGGTATTCGGCATCTGTCTGGGTCACCAGCTGCTGGGTCTGGCCTCCGGTGCTAAGACCGTCAAGATGAAGTTTGGCCACCACGGCGCCAACCATCCGGTGAAGAGCCTTGATGACAACACCGTCATGATCACCGCTCAGAACCACGGCTTTGCGGTAGACGAGAACAGCCTGCCGGATTGCCTGCGCGCCACCCACGTCTCCCTGTTTGATGGTTCCCTGCAAGGTATCCATCGCACCGACCGTCCGGCCTTCAGCTTCCAGGGGCACCCCGAAGCGAGCCCGGGTCCGCACGACTGTGCCGGTCTTTTTGACCACTTTATTGAATTGATTAAGCAGTATCGCGCCTAAGAAATAGAGGAAAGAGTTTCATGCCAAAACGTAACGACCTTCAGAGCATCCTGATCCTCGGCGCCGGCCCCATCGTCATCGGCCAAGCCTGCGAATTTGACTACTCCGGCGCCCAGGCGTGCAAAGCCCTGCGCGAGGAGGGCTACCGCGTCATTCTGGTCAACTCCAACCCGGCCACTATCATGACCGACCCGGAGATGGCAGACGCCACCTACATCGAGCCCATCACCTGGGAAGTGGTGCGCGAAATCATCAAGAAAGAGCGCCCGGACGCCATCCTGCCCACTATGGGCGGCCAGACTGCGCTCAACTGCGCACTGGCGCTGGAGAAGCATGGCGTGCTGGCCGAGTTCGGTGTCGAGATGATCGGTGCCACCGCCGACGCCATCGACAAGGCCGAAGACCGCTCCCGCTTTGACAAGGCGATGCGCAGCATCGGCCTGGAGTGCCCGCGTGCCGGCATCGCCCACAACATGGAAGAGGCGTGGGGCGTGCAACAGATGGTTGGCTTCCCCTGCATCATCCGTCCCTCCTTTACCATGGGTGGCTCCGGTGGCGGCATCGCCTACAACACCGAAGAGTTCGTCGAGATCTGCGAGCGCGGTCTGGACTTGTCGCCGACCAAAGAGCTGCTCATCGACGAGTCGCTCATCGGCTGGAAAGAGTACGAGATGGAGGTGGTGCGGGATCGCAACGACAACTGCATCATCGTCTGCGCCATCGAAAACTTCGACCCCATGGGTATCCACACCGGTGACTCCATCACGGTCGCGCCAGCCCAGACGCTGACCGACAAGGAGTACCAGCTGATGCGCAACGCCTCCATGGCGGTGCTGCGCGAAATCGGTGTCGAGACCGGCGGCTCCAACGTCCAGTTCGGCATCAACCCGAAAGATGGCCGCATGGTCATCATCGAAATGAACCCGCGGGTGTCGCGCTCCTCTGCGCTGGCCTCCAAGGCGACCGGTTTCCCCATCGCCAAGATCGCAGCCAAGCTCGCCATCGGTTACACCCTCGACGAGCTGATGAACGACATCACCGGCGGTCGCACTCCGGCCTCCTTCGAGCCGGCCATCGACTACGTGGTGACCAAGGTGCCACGCTTCAACTTCGAGAAGTTCGCCGGTGCCAACGACCGTCTGACGACCCAGATGAAGTCGGTCGGTGAAGTGATGGCTATCGGCCGTAACTTCCAGGAGTCCCTGCACAAGGCGTTGCGCAGCCTCGAGACCGGTAAGACCGGCTTCGACCCCATGGTGGATCTGAACGCCCCGGACTCCCTGACCCGCATCCGTCACGAGCTGCAGGATGCCGGTAGCGACCGTATCTTCTACATCGCCGATGCATTCCGCGCCGGTCTCTCCATGGACGGCATCTTCAAGCTGACCAAGATTGACCCCTGGTTCCTGGTACAGATTGAAGATCTGGTGAAACTGGAAGAAGAGGTGAAAGAGCGCGGCATGGCCGGTCTCGATGCTGACTTCCTGCGCGCCCTGAAGCGCAAAGGCTTTGCCGATGCCCGTCTGGCCAAGATCCTCGGTGTGGCCGAAGGGGAAGTGCGCAAACTGCGTGCCCGCAACAACATCTTCCCGGTCTACAAGCGGGTCGATACCTGCGCCGCCGAGTTCGCCACCAACACCGCCTACATGTACTCCAGCTATGACGAGGAGTGCGAAGCGGCCCCGAGCAACCGCGACAAGATCATGATCATCGGCGGCGGCCCGAACCGTATCGGTCAGGGTATCGAGTTCGACTACTGCTGCGTGCACGCGGCGCTGGCCCTGCGCGAAGACGGTTATGAGACCATCATGGTCAACTGCAACCCGGAGACCGTCTCCACCGATTACGACACTTCTGACCGTCTCTACTTCGAGCCGGTGACCCTGGAAGATGTGCTGGAAATCGTGCGCATCGAAAAACCCAAGGGCGTGATTGTCCAGTACGGTGGCCAGACCCCGCTGAAACTGGCCCGTGCACTGGAAGCCAACGGCGTACCGATCATCGGTACCAGCCCGGATGCCATCGACCGCGCCGAAGACCGTGAACGCTTCCAGTCTGCCGTCGAGCGCCTCGGCCTCAAGCAGCCGGAAAACGGCACCGTCACCGCGCTGGAGCAGGCCGTGCTGCTGGCCGAGCGCATTACCTACCCGCTGGTGGTTCGTCCCTCCTACGTGCTGGGTGGCCGCGCCATGGAAATCGTCTATGACGAGCAGGATCTGCGTCGCTACTTCGCCGAGGCGGTGAGCGTCTCCAACGAATCGCCTGTACTGCTGGACCGCTTCCTGGACGATGCGACCGAGCTGGACGTGGATGCCATCTGCGACGGCACCGACGTGGTCATCGGCGGCATCATGGAGCACATCGAGCAGGCCGGTATTCACTCCGGTGACTCCGGTTGCTCCCTGCCTCCCTATACCTTGTCCAAGAAGATTCAGGACGAGATCCGCGAGCAGGTGCGCAAGCTGGCGCTGGAGCTCGGCGTTATCGGCCTGATGAACGTGCAGTTCGCGGTCAAGGGCGATGACATCTACCTTATCGAGGTGAACCCGCGTGCCGCCCGTACCGTGCCGTTTGTCTCCAAGGCGACCGGTGCTCCGCTGGCCAAGATTGCCGCCCGTGTTATGGCCGGTCAGTCGCTGCAAGAACAGGGCTTCACCAAAGAGATCATCCCGCCCTACTACTCGGTGAAAGAGGTGGTACTGCCGTTCGCCAAGTTCCCGGGGGTTGACCCGCTGCTGGGGCCGGAGATGCGCTCCACAGGTGAGGTAATGGGTGTGGGCAGCAGCTTTGCCGAGGCCTATGCCAAGGCGCAGCTGGGTGCCAACCACGCCGTACCGAAAGAGGGTCGTGCCCTCTTGTCAGTGCGTCACAGCGACAAGGCGCAGGTGGTCGACTTGGCCGCCAAGCTGCTGGAGCTGGGCTACGAGCTGGATGCCACTCACGGCACCGCCGTCGCGCTGGGTGAGGCGAGCATCAACCCGCGTCTGGTCAACAAGGTGCACGAAGGTCGCCCGCACATTCTCGACCGCATCAAGAATGGCGAGTACACCTACATCGTCAACACCGCCGAAGGGCGGGTGGCGATCCAGGACTCCAAGCAGCTGCGTCGCGCCGCCTTGCAAAACAAAGTGGCGTATACCACCACCATGAACGAGGCGTTTGCCACCTGCATGGCCATCAGTGTGGATGCCACCGCCAACGTCAACTCGGTGCAGGAGCTGCACCAGAAGGTGAAAAACCGCTAAGAGTTTGCAGCGGGCATCTGCCCGCCTTGCCAGACGACCAACCCCCGCCAGCGATGGCGGGGGTTTCTTTTTATCAGGCGCTCACCGTTCGGTTCGGGGCGGGTGAGCCATTGAGGAAGGTCATGAGTTCCGCATCGCAGACAACGGATGGCGCGTGGGGTGGCAAAAGCTGGCAAGGGGAGGGGATGCTGCGAGCGCGGGTTTCAACTGCAGCAGGCAATCCTCTACAATGGCCCCACTTTGCTTGTCAGTGCAGTGCCAGCAGCGCTGCCTGTAGGGCCTACAAAAAATGGACATGCTTATGACCGCTTTGCCTTCCTGTCGTCTTCTTGCCTTCTGCTCTGCCTTGTTGCTGGCCGGTTGTGCCAGTGATCCCGCCTCCGCGCCTGCCAAAGAGGCGAGCGTGAGCAACCCCAAAACGCCGCCTGCCATGCAGCCGCGCAAACCGGCGGATATGAAGAGCCGCATCGTGCGCTTCTTGCCCCGTCAGGTGCCGGACAAACAGGGGTGGGCCAACGACGTGGTGACGGCGCTCACCACCCAGGGGGTGACGGTGAATGATCACAATGTCTGTAGCGTGCTGGCGGTGGCGGAGCAGGAAGCCACTTATCAGGCCGACCCCGTGGTGCCGGGCCTTGGCAAGATCGCCTGGAAAGAGATCAACTCACGGGCCGCCAAGCTGCTGATCCCCGAATTTATGGTGCGGGCCGCGCTCTCCATCAACTCGCCCACCGGCAAGAGCTACGCCGAGCGCATCGACAAGTTGCGTACCGAGCGGGAGATGAGTGAAATCTTCGAAGACATGATCAGCATGCTGCCGATGGGCAAGACGCTGTTTGGCAACCTCAACCCGGTGCATACTGGTGGCCCGATGCAGGTGAGCATCGCCTTTGCCGAGGCCAACGCCCGTGGCTACCCCTATCCAATCAAGGATTCCATCCGCCACGAAGTCTTTACCCGTCGCGGCGGCATCTGGTTTGGCACCAAACATATCTTCGGTTATCCCGTCGACTACCCGGATACCCTCTACCGCTTTGCCGATTTCAACGCCGGCTGGTACGCCAGTCGCAATGCCGCCTTTCAGGCCGCCGTCAGCCGTTTGAGTGGCAAAACTCTGGCGCTGGACGGGGATCTGATCCGTTATGACTCGGATCTGCCGGGCAACACCGAGCTTGCCGTCTACACCCTCGCCAACCGGGTCAATATGAGCAAACAGGCGATCCACCAGAGCCTGCGCAAAGGGGATACCGCCGAGTTTGCCGAGACCGACCTCTACCATCGCATCTTTACCCTGGCCGACAAGCAAGCGGGCAAGCGACTGCCCCGCGCCATCCTGCCCGGCATACAGCTAAAGAGCCCGAAAATCACCCGAAACCTTACCACCGCCTGGTTTGCCAAGCGGGTGGATGACAGAGAGCAGCGATGTGTGCGGCAGATGGCGACGATTCGGTAAGAAGCATCAAGGGCGGCCAATTGGCCGCCCTTGATGTAAGAGTGAGTTTCCCCTTGTGTGGCAGTTCATGCCTTGCTGTTCCCCGTGAGATTTACAATGAATCTGCATTTGGGGTATCCACTGCATCCCCAAAACCGATTGCCTCGGTTATCCCCCCGTTTGGCGGTACGCAATACCATCGGGTTGCCGCATCTGGGACATAGTGGATTTGCTTGGGTGAGCGATTCGGTGATGGTTGGCGCGGCGTTCACCACCTGATTGACCACAGGCATTGCAGCTACGGATAAAGGCGGGCGGGGAACCTCGCTGTGACGGGCTTTCAACTGAGCCACATGCTGTTTATGGGTCTGCCAATTGGCGGCCAGTCGTCCCCGCTGGATGGTGTCGATCACTCTGGTGACTTCGGCAGGGGTCAGCACCTGAGTGGTTTTACTCTTGATATAGCGAATAAGCCCGCGGTTCATCACGTTATCCGGCATGGGGGTTTTAAAGGTGCAGTCGCCAATAAAGTAGATAATCGAATGGAGCTGATGATCAGCAAGGCCCAGCAAGGATTTGAGCGTCATCAGGTGCAGATAGTTTTGGCGCAGGGGATTTTGAAAGGTATGTCTGCGGCGATAGAGCTGCTGAGTCCAGCTCTTGTGGGCTGGATTGCCAAATATCCACCCCTTGATGTTCTTGGTCTCGATGACAAACAGCCCGAAGCGCGAGACGATCACATGATCGATCTGGGTAGTGCCCTGCGGGGTTGGCAGCGTCACATCCTTGAGCAGGTGGTACTCCTGCCTGTCGAGAAAAAGCCGGATGCCCAAGTTGATAAATGCTTCCCCAACCATCCCTTTGAACCTGGGCGTTTTGATCAGGGTGGCAATCAACAACAGGGGCAGCAGATACCAGAACTGGCCCAGCAGAACCGCAATAACGGGAGTGAAGTCCATTTCAACGCTGTCGTCTGATGTGCAATGGCAACATGTTAACAGTGGGTTCAACAAGCGTGTGTGATCTATGCCACTACTACTCTGCAAGCGCCTGCATTGTTCTGTTTGTTACCCGGTGACGAGATAGTTCAATCGCAAAACTAGATTGAATTGAACTTTTTTATTCGGTTTTTTAAGTGGCTAGTGGGGGGTAGGCTAGTCTCTACTGCGAAGCGAAGGGTTTCGCCGTCATTATGACCACAATGAGGATCTGATAGATGGACAAACACGCTAGCGGGGCCGGTCAGTGCCCCTTTGCCCACGGTGCCAATACCTCTGCCAGCCAGGAGCATCAAGTCTGGTGGCCCAATGCCCTCAACCTCGACATCCTGCACCAGCATGACAGCAAGACCAATCCGATGGATGAGACTTTCGATTATCCCGATGCCTTCAACAGCCTCGATTACGATGCCCTCAAGGCAGATCTGCATGCCCTGATGACCGACAGCCAGCCTTGGTGGCCGGCAGACTGGGGTCACTATGGCGGCCTGATGATCCGCATGGCCTGGCACTCCGCCGGCAGCTATCGCGCTACCGACGGGCGCGGCGGTGCCAACACCGGCAACCAGCGCTTCGCCCCCCTCAACAGTTGGCCTGACAACGGCAACCTCGACAAGGCACGCCGTCTGCTGTGGCCGATCAAACAGAAGTACGGCAACAAGATTTCCTGGGCTGACCTGATGATCCTGGCGGGCAACGTCGCCTATGAGTCCATGGGGCTCAAGACCTTCGGCTTTGCCGGTGGCCGCGAGGATATCTGGCATCCGGAAAAAGATGTCTACTGGGGTTCCGAGAAGGAGTGGCTGGCACCGAGCGGTAGCGAAGGGAGCCGTTACAGCGGCGAACGGGATCTGGAGAACCCGCTGGCCGCGGTGATGATGGGGCTGATTTACGTCAACCCGGAAGGGGTGGATGGCAATCCCGATCCCCTGAAAACCGCCCACGACATGCGCGTCACCTTTGCCCGTATGGGGATGAATGACGAAGAGACCGTCGCCCTCACCGCCGGTGGCCACACCGTCGGCAAGGCCCACGGCAACGGCAGCGCAGCCAAACTAGGACCAGCCCCCGAAGGGGCGGATGTGCACGAACAGGGGCTTGGCTGGATCAACCACGAGAGCCGCGGTATCGGCCGTGATACGGTGACCAGCGGGATCGAAGGTGCCTGGACCAGCAACCCGACCCGCTGGGACAACGGCTACTTCAAGATGCTGCTGGGCCACGACTGGTGGCTCAAGAAGAGCCCGGCCGGTGCTTGGCAGTGGGAGCCCGTCGCCATCAAGGAGGAAGATCGTCCGGTGGACGTGGAAGACCCCTCTATCCGCTGCAACCCCATCATGACCGATGCGGACATGGCGCTGCGTTTTGACCCCGTCTATCGGGAGATCTCCGAGCGCTTTGCCGCGGATCAAGCGCTCTTCTCCGACGCCTTTGCCCGCGCCTGGTTCAAGCTTACCCACCGCGACATGGGGCCGCGCAGCCGCTATCTGGGGCCAGAAGTGCCGAGCGAAGTCATGGTGTGGCAGGATCCGGTTCCGGCGGTGGATTACCAGCTCTCTGACAAAGAGGTGAGTGAGATCAAGGCCAAACTGCTGGCCTGCGGCGTGGCGCCAGCCGATTTGATCGCCACCGCATGGGACAGTGCCCGCACCTTCCGCGGCTCCGATTATCGCGGTGGTGCCAACGGTGCTCGCATCCGTCTCGCGCCGATGAAAGAGTGGGAAGGCAACGAGCCCGCTCGCCTCGAGAAGGTGCTCAACGCCCTGATCGCCCTGCAGGCCTCCCTGAGCAAGCCGGTCAGCATCGCCGACCTGATTGTGCTGGGGGGCAGTGCAGCGGTAGAGCAGGCGGCCAAGCTGGCCGGCGTTGATATCGTCGTTCCCTTTGCGCCGGGCCGCGGCGATGCCAGCGCCGAGCAGACCGATGCCGAGTCGTTCGCCTTCCTCGAGCCGGTGCACGACGGTTTCCGCAACTGGCAAAAGGGACATTACAAGGTGCAGCCGGAGGAGATGCTGCTCGACCGAGCCCAGTTGCTGGGGCTCACCGCCCGCGAGATGACAGTGCTGGTCGGCGGTATGCGGGTGCTTGGCACCAACCATGGCGGGTCGGCCCACGGCGTCTTTACCGACCGGGTCGGTGTGCTCAGCAACGACTTCTTCGTCAACCTGACCGACATGGCCTATAGCTGGCAGCCGACTGGCCGCAACAGTTACCAGATCGTGGATCGCCAGAGTGGTGCGGTGAAGTGGACTGCTACCCGGGTTGATCTGGTGTTTGGCTCCAACTCGGTGCTGCGTGCCTACGCCGAGGTCTATGCCCAGCAAGATGGCAAGGAGAAGTTCGTCCGAGACTTCGTCAAGGCCTGGGTCAAGGTGATGAACAATGACCGTTTCGATCTGAAATAAGTCGCTTCAACCCCTATGAGAACGCCAGCCGCAAGGCTGGCGTTTTTTATGGTGGCGGTGATAGCTGCATGGTGCGACTCGGAGGATGCCCCTCTGGCAGTCCGGGTTAGAAGCTCATGGCCAGCCCAATGGAATAACCGCTGGTGTTGTGGCTGAACATGTAGCGGGCAACCAGCCGGGTACGGGTGACAATGATGTCGTACTTGCTGCTATCCAGCTCCAGACCGGCGCCGATGGAGTTGAGGGAGTCAAAGCCAAGCAACCCCCGTTGTTCCCCCAGATATGCGGTATGGGCCCCCTCCAGTACATAGCGCACCGGTCTGTCGAGCAGGGTCCAGTGGAACAGCGGGGCGCGGCGGCGCAGATAGAGGCCGAGGTTCTCCGCCTCGGCGTGACCACGGACGCTGGTCGAGGTGCCGCCAAAGCTCTGCAGGTGCTGATAGGAGTAGCGCAGTTCGGCATCTATGTCCTGGGCCGGTGAAAAGAGTTCGTAATCGAGCATCAGCGAGCCACCCAGCCCGTACATATTGAGCTGACCCCCATCGAGAAAGTCCAGCGAGTAGCCCTTGGTACGATCAAGCAGCCAGTTGCCGATCCGCAGGTCGCTGGCCATGGTACCGAGCGAGACGTTGGCTATGGGGCGCAGCACCCAGTGGCCGCCACGCGGATCTTTGTGAAGGGTGACATCCCAGCCGATCCCGCCCGAAGCGGTCAGGCTATTCCACTTGGTCGGTATGGTGCGACTCTCGGTACCATTGCTTATCACAAACTGGGGGTCGTAGCGGCTGTAGCCCAGCGCCCCCTCCAGATAGATGGGCACGGCTTCGCTCAGGGTTGCGCCGCCTCCCAGTTGCCCCATGTTGAGCGCAGAAGATTGGCCAGTGCTGCTGCCGATGTCCAGGTTGCTGGCGGTGATGTCCGGCACCACGCTGAAAGTCATCAGCGAGATCACCGCATTGGCCCGTTTTTGCGCCCAGTCCTCCTCCTGATCGTCAAGGTTGTTACTGGCCGCGAGTGACGCCATGGGCAGGGTCGCCGCGAAGAGGGCGCAACCCAGACGGTAAAGCGGGCAGAGCGGGTGTTTCATGGCTGGATTCCCCAAACAAGCGACCTCCTGTCGCCCTGATCTACTGTAGCGAGTTTCTCTCTGGCTGTCTCGACCTGACCATTGGGCTGGGCTATGGGGGGGCTGCGTGGCCATCTACAGAAAATGGTTGATGCAGCTCATGGTTCTGGCCAATGGCAGATGTCGTCAGCGGCATAAGCGAGCAGGCCGGATATAATCAACGCGTTGATAAAAATGACAGGAGTGCGGGATGAACAGACTCGGATTGGCCGGCAAGATGTTGCTGGCAATTTGCCTGCCGTTATTGGCGCTGCTGTTTTTCGCCAGCCACTACGCATACGACAGATATCGGGTGACCCATGAGATGACGCAAGCCCTGCAGCAGCTGGCTGTGGTCGAACGCAGCGCCCAGTTGGTGCACGAGCTGCAAAAGGAGCGTGGCATGTCGGCGGGGGTTATCGGCTCTGAAGGGCGCAAATTTGCAGATGCCCTGCCACGTCAGCGGCAACAGGTTGATGAAGCCATTCATCGCTTTCAGGGGTTGGAGAGGGGGGTTGCCCACGAGCAGGTGGATCTGGCTTTGCGCGAGTTGATGGGGATCCGCAATCAGGTGGACAAACTGGCCATAGAGGTCCCGCGTCAGGTCGCCTTTTATAGCCAGTTGATTGCTTCTCTGCTCAAGGTCGTGGATGAGATTAGTCTGCGTAGCCAGGATGCCGCTATTGCCTTGCAGACCAATGCCTACGCCGCATTTTTGCAAAACAAGGAGCGTATGGGGATGGAGCGGGCGACCCTCAGCAATGTCTTTGCCAAAGGGAGTTTCACCCCGGCTACCTTGCAGCAATTTATGTCCCTGCTCGCTGCCCAGCAGAGCTATCTGGAGCGTTTTCGCGCCGTGGCAAGCGAGCCGCAGCGACGCCTGCTTGAGCAAATTGAGAAGAGTCCGGTGATGGCAGAGGTCGCGAAATATGAGCAGCTCGCCCTGGGCAAGATGACCGAGGGGAGCTTTGGCGTCGATCCGGAGCGCTGGTTTGCCGTGAGCACCGAGAAGATCGACCAGCTCAAACAGGGCGAAGATCAGCTCTTCCAGCAGTTGTTCGAACGGGTTGAGCAGATGCAGGGAGAGAGTCAGCGCAACTTCTGGTGGGGGGCTATGGCGGTGCTGTGCTGCCTGCTGTTGACTACCCTCATCAGTTGGAAGGTGCTGCGGGATGTGCATCTGGGCTTCGTCGCTCTGCATCGCACCTTTTCACGGCTCGTCAATGACAATGATCTGACGGTGAGGGTCAACTGGCAATCGGGTGACGAGCTTGGGGCATTGGCGCGGGATCTCAACCACTTTCTGCAGCATCTGGAAGGCTTGTTGCTGGAGGTGCGCCGCTCCTGTGAGATATTGACCCGTAGTGCCAGCAACTCCAGCGAGGTGATTGCCGAAGTGAATGAAGGTGTGGTGCGTGGCGTCGGTCAGGTTGAACTGGTTGCCACCGCCGCAACGGAAATGGCTTCGACGGTGGCCGAAATTGCTCGCAATGCGACCCAGACCTCACTGGCGACCCAGCAGGCCATTGGCCGTGCCCGGCAGGGGGACAAGGAGGTGGATCAGACTATCGCCGCCATCGAGCAGGTGGCCGGCACCCTCGACGAGACCCGGCTGTTGGTCAACAACCTGCATCAGGATACCGAGTCCGCCGTCGAGGCACTCAACCTCATCAAGCAGATCTCCGATCGCACCAATCTGTTGGCCCTCAATGCCGCCATTGAGGCAGCCCGTGCCGGTGAGTCGGGGCGCGGCTTTGCCGTGGTCGCCGATGAGGTACGTTCACTGGCTGCCCGTACCCAGCAGGCGGCAGATGATATCGAACAGATGCTCTCTCGTTTGCGGGCTGGAGCCCGTCAGGCGGTGGTGGCCATGCAGTCGGGCAGCGAGCAGGCGGGCCTCAGCGTCAGTGAAGCGCAGCGGGCGGGTCACGAGCTGACCGACATCGTCAATGAGGTGCGTAAGGTGAGTGACATGACGGCGCAGGTGGCTACCGCAACCGAGCAGCAGCGCTACGTAACGGACGATATCCAGCACAACGTAATGACCATCCGCGAAGTGTACGAGGCCCATCGCCAGCACTCGGTCACCCTGCAGCAGAATAGTGTCGAACTGGATCAGTTGGCACGGGAGCTGGCTGGACGAATTGCCAGCTTCAAGTTGATAGAGAGAGCCTCTCCCCACTGATCCATTTGCGCTAAAGCTTGTCCCTCCCTGGCCGATACCCCTTGTGAGATCGTGTGGAGGGCAAGCAATTGAACGCTTGGGTGTTGGGGTTGGTCAGCATATCCGTGAGTATGCAGTTACAGGCTGGGGTCACCGAATTTGGTGCCGGTCTGGATCAATCCGTCTGGCGTTTGACCTCCGATACCCAGATTGAGTGCCGCCTCGAGCATCCTATTCCCAACTGGGGAACGGGGGCTTTTGTCAGCCGCGCCGGGCGCAAGATCAACCTCGACTTCGAGCTCAAGGGCAAGCGGCCACAGGCCCAGACCCAGACGGTGAGTCTTGGCATCATGCCGCCGGTATGGCGCCCGGGGATAGCCGGGCGAGAAGTGAGTCAACTGCGTTTCTATCAACAGTTCGATGGGCTGGTGGAGGGGCAAACCGCCTGGACCATGCTCGACGAGCTGGAGGGGGGGCGGATGCCGACCTTCCAGTATCGGGACTGGTATCGCCAGAACCGCGCGGTGCGAGTGTCCCTCTCGTCGGTCAACTTTCGGGTGAAATATCAGGCATTTATCGACTGTCTGAGCGGGCTGTTGCCCTACAGCTTCAACGACATCGCCTTTAGCGTGCTCACCTACGACAAGAACAGCGATCAGCTCTCCATCCCCTCCAAGCGGCGGCTGGCGATGATCAGCGAGTTTATCAAGGCGGACAAGAGCATCGACGTGGTGGTGATCGACGCCTACAGCGACAGCTATGGCGGCCGCTGGCCGAACCTGAAACTCTCCGAGAAGCGGGCCGATGCCATCAAGAAGGTGTTTGTCGATCTGGGGATCGATCCCGGCAAGATCTCGGTGGAGGGGCATGGCGAGAAGCAGCACGTCGCCTCCAACGAAACGGAGCAGGGTCGTGCTAAGAACCGGCGGGTGGTGATCAGCATGGGGCGCAATGGCGAGATCTAGTGCTGTCCCCGGCAAAGAGGCATAAAAAAGAGCGCAGATGCGCTCTTTTTTGATCCTGCTATTCAGCAGCGGGATTAGGGCAGCTTAGAAGCTGTCACCCAGGCCGGTACCGGCATCTTTCTTGGCAATCAGTTCAATCTTGTAACCGTCCGGATCTTCGACGAAGGCGATGACGGTGGTGCCGCCTTTGACCGGGCCCGGCTCACGAGTGATCTTGGCACCGGCGGCGCGCAGTGCTTCGCAGGTGGCATAGATGTCGTCCGCTTCCAGCGCGATGTGGCCGTAGGCAGAGCCCAGTTCGTACTCGCTCACCCCCCAGTTGTAGGTCAGCTCGATCACCGCTTCATCCTTCTCGTCACCGTAGCCGACGAAGGCCAGGGTGTACTTGTACTCGCAGTTCTCGCTCTTGCGCAGCAGCTTCATGCCGAGGACGCGGGTGTAGAAGTCGATGGAGCGTTGCAGATCGCCGACACGCAGCATGGTATGCAGAATTCTCATTGCTCAGTTCTCCGGGTTGGTGATGTGTACTGCTTTCAATCTCGGTTGCGAGGCCATCAGCTTTCTGGATAGACCTTCTCTTTGTATTCGCACAAGTCCTCGATGATACAGGAACCACAACGGGGCTTGCGAGCCAGACAGGTGTAACGCCCGTGCAGGATCAGCCAGTGGTGAACATCCAGCTTGAACTCGGCGGGCACTACCTTGAGCAGCTTCTCCTCCACCTGATCCACGTTCTTGCCTACCGCAAAGCCGGTGCGGTTCGATACCCGGAAGATATGGGTATCGACGGCGATGGTGGGCCAGCCAAAGGCGGTGTTGAGTACCACGTTGGCGGTCTTGCGGCCGACGCCGGGCAGGGCTTCCAGCGCTTCGCGGTTCTCTGGCACCTCGCCTCCGTGGCGCTCCAGCAAGATGGCGCAGGTCTTGATGACGTTCTCGGCCTTGGTATTGAACAGGCCAATGGTCTTGATGTACTCCTTGAGCCCGTCCACCCCGAGATCCAGCATTGCTTGCGGGGTGTTGGCCACCGGATAGAGTTTGTCGGTCGCCTTGTTGACGCTGACATCGGTTGCCTGCGCCGAGAGCAGCACGGCGATCAACAGCTCGAATGGCGAGTTGAAATTGAGCTCTGTGGTGGGGTGGGGGTTGTTTTCCCGCAGTCGCTCGAGGATCTCTCTGCGTTTCTGGTTATTCATGCCTTGCGTCCGATCATAGTTCGGTCGCCCGGACGCGAGCCGGGGCAACGTTGCAGTGGACCACTGTGGATGCTTGTTTGCGGTCCCGCCAGTCGTTGATGGCGTTCTTGGCGGCGATCAGCAGTCCCAGCCCGATAAAACCGCCCGGCGGCAAAATCGCCAGCAGCAGACTGGCATCGGCGTGGAACAGCTCGATGCGCAGGGATTTGGCCCACTCGCCCAGCAGCAGCTCGGCGCCATCAAACAGAGTGCCCATGCCGATGATCTCGCGCATGCCGCCCAGTACCAGCAGCACCAGGGTAAAGCCAAGGCCCATCATCAGGCCATCGAGTGCCGCCAGCAGCGGCGGGTTCTTGGAGGCATAGGCCTCGGCGCGGCCGATGATGACGCAGTTGGTGACGATGAGGGCGATAAAGATGCCGAGCGCCTGATAGAGGCCATAGGTGTAGGCGTTCATCAGCAGCTGTACGCTGGTCACCAGCGAGGCGATGATCATCACATAGACCGGGATGCGAATATCCTTCGGCACCCAGTTGCGCACCAGCGAGACGGCGAGGTTTGAGCAGACCAGCACTGCCATGGTGGCAAGGCCCAGCCCTAGCGCATTGGTAAAGGTGGAGGAGACGGCGAGGGTCGGGCAGAGCCCCAGCACCTGCACCAGCGAGGGGTTGTTCTTCCACAGCCCCTGACTCATCAGCTCCTTGAGCTCGCCCTTGCGGCTTTCCAGCTCGGCAAGCGGGGTTGCGCCCGTTTCAATCTGTTCCATCTGGTTCATGATGGCTCGACTCCGTTAGTTCGCCGCCGGACAAGCCGGGGCGTTGCTGAGCAGTTCGGGTTGCTCCTGCTGCAGTTTAAGCAGGTTCTTCACCGCCTTGACCACGGCTCGCGGGGTGATGGTGGCGCCGGTAAAGGCATCGAACTCGCCGCCATCCTTCTTCACCGCCCACTGGGGCTCGTTGTCATGGGTCAGGAATTTTCCGGCAAAGCTGTTGATCCAGTCCGATTTCTTCAGCTCGATCTTGTCACCGAGGCCCGGGGTCTCGTTGTGAGCGAGCACGCGCACGGCTGTGATGGTGCCCTTGGCATCAAAGCCCGCCACGATGCGGATCGCCCCGCTGTAGCCATCCGGCGCGATCGCCTCCAGCGCATAGCCGGTTACCACGCCATTTTTGCTGGCGGTATAGAGGGCCTGGGGTTGATCACTGCCGAGATATTTCCTGCTGGTCACCTGCTTGCAGCTGGCCACCAGATCGTTGTCATAGCTTCCCTCCGGCAGCAATACCGAGAGGATCTGCTGTTTCTCCAGCTGCTGCTGGTGGGCGATTTTATCCTTGGTCAACTCGTTGGTCAGTACCACCAGCGCGGTACAGCCCAGCGCAAACATCGCCAGAATAAGGCCGTTCTTGCGCATGCTCTTTAACATGTCCGGGCTCCGTCTGCTGTGATGGGGGAAAAGGGCAGAAACATCATTGGCGACGAGCTCCATACACTTTCGGGCGAGTCAGGCTGTCTATAAACGGCACACAAAGGTTGGCCAGCAGCACGGCGAAGGCGAACGCATCCGGATAGCCGCCAAAGCGGCGAATGATGTAGACCAGCACCCCGATCAGCACGCCATAGACCAGTCGGCCACGCGGCGTGGTGCAGGCACTGACCGGATCGGTGGCGATAAAGAAGGCTCCCAGCATAGTCGCGCCGCTGAATAGATGGAACATGGGCGTGGCAGTCGCATCCGGGCTCACCAGATAGCCGATGGTGGAGGCCGCCAGCAGGGCACCGAGAATGGCGGTGGGAATGCGCCAGTTGATCACCTTCTGTTGCAGCAGGAACAGGCCGCCCAGCAGATAGCCGAGGTTGACCCAGCTCCAGCCGATGCCGCCCCAACCCTCAAACAGCGGGCCGCTCAGGATCTCGCCGGTGGTGAGCCCCTGAGTCAGGCCGGTTTTCAGGGTATCGAGCGGAGTCGCCATGGTGAGACCATCCACCCCCTGCTTGAGCTGGGCCATGCTGTAGCCGTCGAGGCTAAAGCCGGTGAAGATCACCGACGCTGCATCGCCAAAGCCGAGGCTGTAGGCGCGCACGCTCTCCGGCGGCAGCCAGCTGGTCATCTGCACCGGGAAGGAGACCAGCAGCAGCACATAGGCGACCATGGCCGGGTTGAACAGGTTCTGACCCAGTCCGCCGTAAAGGTGTTTGGCTACGATGATCGCAAAGGCCGTGCCCACCACCAGCATCCACCACGGCAGCAGCGGCGGCAGGGAGAGACCGATCAGCACGGCGGTGAGCGCCGCACTGCCATCCATCAGGGCTGGTTTGATGGCGCGGCCACGGAGCTTGAGCACCAGCGCCTCGCACAGCAGCGCAGTCACCAGCGCCAGCAGGATCTGGATAAAGGAGCCCCAGCCGAAGAACCAGGTCTGGGCCAGCAAGCCCGGCACGCAGGCCAGGATCACCAGCAGCATCAGGGTTCGGGTCTGTTTGCGGTTATGGGCAAACGGCGCAGTCGCGATATTGAACATGAGTCTGTCGATTACCTTGTGGTTGTTCGGTCGGCTGACGGGGCATCTTCAGCGGCGGTCTCTGCGGCTCTGGCCGCCTCGGCTGCCAGCTTCTTCGCCTTGGCGCGGGCCACGGCGGCTGCAATGGCCGCTTTTTTCGGATCAACCGGGGCATCAGCCGCAGGGGCGCTCGCTTCAGGAGCCTCTGCGACGGCAAGTGGTTGCTCACTGCTGGCTGCATCGGTTTGCATCGGCTCAGCCAGTGCGCGCTCACCCTCAGCTCCGGCACTCTCTACCTGAGTTCCGGCACTTTCTACCTCAGCACCGGCATTTTCTACCTCAGCACTGGTACTTGCGCTCTGCTGGGCCAGCTTTTTGGCTTTGGCACGGGCGATGGCTGCGGCGATAGCGGCCTTCTTGGGAGCGACCGCTTCACTTGCAGCCGTATCGCTGTGGCTGGTGGTTACTTCGCTCTTGGCTACCGCCACGTCGCGGGTCTCCTCGCTGGCAGTTGGCTCACTCTGCGCACCCTCAGCACCGGCACTTTCGCCCTGCTGGGCCAGCTTTTTGGCCTTGGCGCGGGCAATGGCAGCAGCGATAGCGGCTTTCTTGGGATCGACCGCTTCGCTGGCCGCAGATGGCGCATCGTTTTGGGTTGCAGCGGATTCGCTGGTGCCTGCGGTTGCAGTCAGATCGCCCTCAGCGCTGTCGCTCTGCTGGGCGGCCTTCTTGGCTTTGGCCCGGGCGATGGCGGCAGCGATAGCCGCTTTCTTGGGATCAACTGCTTCGCTGGCAGCAGATGGCGCATCGCCTTGCGAGCCTGCGTCTGCTACCGCGCTGTTGGCTGTGCTTACCGGTTCACCATTCGCCTCGGCCTTTTTGGCCTTGGCTCGGGCGATGGCGGCGGCAATCGCCGCTTTTTTCGGATCAACCTCTGCCTTTTGCTGAGCAGCATCTACTACTGCAGGGGCAGCAACGGCTTCGGCAGTCACAGGCTCGGCGCTATCGCCAGCCTGAGCGGCTTTCTTGGCCTTGGCGCGGGCCAGTGCGGCAGCGATGGCCGCTTTCTTGGGATCGCTGGCGGGGTCAACCGCCTCGGCGGATTGGGGCGCTGCGGCGGCAGTGTCGCTGTTTGCGCTCTCCGCCAGCTTGGCGGCGCGGCGCGCCTCCGCTTCCCGTTTGCGGGCTTCGCGGGCGGCAATCACCGCGCTGTTGTCAGGCAAGCCCTCGGCGGTGGCGGCAATGGCAGTGATGGGGGCATCCTGCTTGGCCTTGATGCGGGCGAGAGCCGCTGCCACCGGATCTTCGCCGCCTGCGGCCGTCATGGTCTGACGGCGCTGGGCGGCTGCTTCGGCATGGCGCGCTTCGCGGGCCGCTTTCTCCCGCTCGAAACGGGCCTGCTTGGCCTCGAAACGCTGCTTGGCGCGCTCGGCCTTTTCGGCCTCGGCACGGGCTTCGCGAATGTCGTCTTTGGCGATCTTGTAGTACTGCACCAGCGGGATCTCGCTCGGGCAGACCCAGGCGCAGGCGCCGCACTCGATGCAGTCCATCAGGTTGAGCTTCTCGGCCTTGTCATACTCCTTGGCCCGGCTGTACCAGTAGAGCTCTTGCGGCAGCAGGGTGGCCGGGCAGGCATCGGCGCAGGCGCTGCAACGGATGCAGGGTTGCTCCGGGCCGGGGGCAGGCAGTTCGGCCTGCGTCGGCGCCAGCAGGCAGTTGGTGGCCTTGACCACAGGCACCATGGCGTGGGGCAGGGTAAAGCCCATCATGGGGCCACCCATGATCACTCGCTGCTCCGCTTCCGGTTGCAGCTCGAAACGCTGCAACAGCCAGCGCACCGGCGTACCCAGGCGCACCCAGGCGTTGCCGGGCTTTTTGAAGCTGTCGCCGGTGAGGGTGACGATCCGCTCGATCAGCGGCTCGCCGTCGATAATGGCGCGTTTGATGGCAAACACGGTGGCCACGTTAAGCACCATGATGCCGATATCGACCGCGCGGCCCCCCTTGGGTACCTGACGGCCGGTGAGCAGCTCGATGGTCTGTTTGGCACCGCCAGAGGGGTACTTGGTCGGCACCGTTTTGACCAGCACATCCTCATCGATGGCGTGGCGGGTCAGCTGCTCGATCGCCTCGGGCTTATTGTCTTCTACCCCGATCAGGGTGAGTTTCGGTTTGAGCAGGTGCTTGAGCACCCGGATGCCATCCATGATCTCGTCGGCATACTGCTGCATCAACCGATCGTCGGTGGTGATATAGGGCTCGCACTCCAGCCCGTTGACGATCAGGATCTCGGTGAGCTGGCCGCGGCCGTCGAGCTTGCTGTGGGTGGGGAATACGGCGCCGCCAAGGCCCGCTACCCCCGCCTGCTGGATGCGCTCGAGCAGCTCGCCCCGCTCCAGATTCCAGTAATCGGGTTTGCCATTGCGCTCGCCCCACTCATCCTCCCCATCGGGGGTGAGAATGACACAGAGATCGCCGAGCCCGGAGGGGTGGGCAACCGTGTGGTTGCCAATCTCGGTGATGGTGCCAGAGGTGGAGGCATGGACAGGGACGATCCGCCCCTTGGCATAACGGGTCAGCGGCTGCCCTTTTTTGACCTTGTCGCCCACCTGCACCAGCAGATCGCCGGCGGCGCCTGCGTGCTGGCGCAGCGGAATGATGAGGCGTGGCGGCAGACCGGCGTCTACCACCGGGCTCTGGCTTGATTGCAGCTTGTTGTCGGCGGGGTGAATGCCACCGTGAAAGTCCCAGAGCGTGCCGGCTTTGATACGTTCGAGTAAGGAATGCATGGTTGCTCCGCTGTTTATTCCACTATCTTGACCGGAATCTTGCCCGGAACATGCACGTTATTGAGATCCCACTTCCAGTTATCGACCGTGGTGGGCACCGGGATCATCTCGATGCAGTCGGTCGGGCAGGGATCAACACAGAGATCGCAACCGGTGCACTCGTTGGCAATCACGGTATGCATTGCCTTGGTGGCGCCGACGATGGCATCCACCGGGCAGGCCTGAATGCACTTGGTGCAGCCGATGCACTGATCTTCGTGGATAAAGGCGACCTTTTTGACTGGCACGGCGGCCTCGTCACTGTCCCCCAGCGGCTGGGGCTCGACCCCCATCAGATCGGCAATCTTGCGCATGGTGGCCTCGCCACCGGGCACGCACTTGTTGATCTGATCGCCGTTGGCGAGCGCCTCGGCGTAGGGTTTGCAGCCGGGATAGCCGCACTGGCCACACTGGGTCTGGGGCAGCAGGGCATCGAGCTGATCGACGATGGGGTCTGCTTCCACATGAAACTTGACGGCGGCAAAGCCCAGGATAATCCCGAACGCCAGCGCCAGCAGGGTGAGCACCAGAATGGCAAAGAGAATATGGATCATGGTTATATCTTGATTAGGCCGGTAAAGCCCATAAAGGCCAGCGACATCAGACCGGCGGTGATCATGGCAATCGATACCCCGCGAAACGGCGCGGGCACATCGGCGGCGACCAGACGCTCGCGCATGGCGGCAAACAGGATCAACACCAGCGAGAAGCCGGTGGCGGCGCCAAAGCCGTAGATCACGCTCTGGATAAAGTCGTGTCGCTCATTGATGCTGAGCAGCGCCACCCCGAGCACCGCGCAGTTGGTGGTGATGAGGGGCAGGAAGATCCCCAGCAGGCGATAGAGGGTCGGGCTGCTCTTGCGCACCACCATCTCGGTAAACTGCACCACCACGGCGATCACCAGAATAAAGGCGAGGGTGCGCAGATAGGCGATATCCAGCGGCAGCAGGATATAGTGCTCCACCAGATAGGAGCTGGCACTGGCGAGGGTCATCACGAAGGTGGTCGCCAGCCCCATGCCGATGGCGGTTTCCAGCTTGCCGGAGACCCCCATAAAAGGGCAGAGGCCGAGGAATTTCACCAGCACGAAGTTGTTAACCAGCACGGTGCCGATCAATAAAAGCAGGTACTCAGTCATCAATTACCGTCACTGAAAGTCGGGTTATCGGGGTTTGAAGGCGGGCGGTATTATCTGACGTTAGGGCCAGTTAAACAACCGCAAGGCCGCATGGTTATTATGCAACTGGATAATTTAGCCGGGGTTTTGGGCGAGAATCCGGTGGGTTTTGCGTCATCTTCCCACCGGGTGAGAAGCCTTACTAACCAACAGCCAGTTTGGCGGCCTCTTTCCACATAAATGGCGGCATCGGAGTAGTGAGACGCCATTTAATGTTCATCGGTTGGCTGCCAGTGTGGGATACGTACTCCACCTCACCAAAGTTCACAAAGCCAAGGGTGTGGCCAAATTCATCTTTGCTCTGCTCACGAACGAACAGAAACAAGCGCTTACCTTCTGCTCTGTGGTTTATGTAACTCAGCCCTTTACCCCGTTCTGGGCGAGCGCTGTTTTGGCTCTGCCAATGAAACAGCGACTCGTTGATGGCGTAGTCGTGATAACGGGTAGTGGGGGAGAAGTGCTGTTCCGTTTTGTTCAAGGTCACGAACAGCAACTCGATATTTTGCTCTGCGATGACATAGACCCCTTCGCGAGCCGTGGGTTGCTGCGCGAAGGTGGTCGCGCCAAAGCCAACCAGCACCTGCTCTCTGGCATAGCGAGCATGCAGTTGCAGCGGATTACCGGGAAGGTTTGGCATGGCGCTTTGTTCGTGTTGCACCCGGTTGAGCAGCATGGGCAACAGATCTGCCAGCTCGGCCCTTAACTCTGGTTGATTGAGTTGTTTCAGGCTGTGCGCCAAGGAGCTAAAGCCTGCATTGGGGCCGCTCTGTTGCCAGAAGTCGTAATGGCACATCAAGGCCATACGTTCATCGTGTTCGGCCGTTAAGGTAAAGGCGTCTGCCACCAAGGTTTGTAAGAATTTCAAGTAATGGAGCGCATCGCAGCCCAATAGCCGGGTTTTGATGGCCCGGGTGTAGAGGGTCGACAGCTTCTCATCGCTCATTTCAGAAATGGTATGGTTGCTAGCCTGTTTGACCAAGGCGCTCCAGTTACCGCGCTTGTAGATCTCCTCAAGGCTGATGTGAGGGTAGAACTTCAAAAAGTTCGCCAGCGTCAGCGGTAAATCACAATCCAGTGAGAAACGGCGGATCAGGCCCATGAGGCGCGAGGTATTGAGGGTCGCCTTTTTGATATTGCTCAGAATTAACTCTTGGGTCTGTTTTGAGAGTTCGATGCGGCAGCCCAAGGGGGCGTGAGGGAAGCCCTGTTTGATTTCGTGGCTGATCGCCTTGTTGGTTTTGCCCACCAGTGCCCGGAATTTCTGGGCAAAGTCATACTCCGCACGGGCATTCCCAACAAAGTCCAACACGGTGCAGCACTCTTTATCGCTCGCCAGCCGCAGGCCGCGCCCTAATTGCTGTAAGAAGATGGTGAGACTTTCCGTTGGTCGTAAAAACAGCAAGGTATCGACTTCCGGGATATCAACCCCTTCGTTGAAGATGTCCACCACGCAGAGAATATTGATAACGCCGGTACGCAAATCTTGTTGTTTACTATGCCGCTCGTCTCGGTTATCGCTGGTGAGGATGTCAGCCTTGATGCCCTTCAATAAAAATGCCTTGCACATAAAGTCGGCATGTTCACGGCTCACACAAAATGCCAGTGCTTTGATCTTGGTAATATCGGTGACGATCTCATTGAGGCTCTGGACTATTTTCTGTACCCGCTGCTGATTGTGGGTATAGATATTGGTGAGTTCAGTGATGTCATAACGGCCATTTTTCCAAGCCACTTGGCGCAAGTCAGTATCATCATCGATACCAAAATATTGGAACGGACAGAGATGGCGACGATTGATGGCCTCGGGCAAGCGGATCTCTGCTGCGATGACACCACAAAAGTCGGCAAGAATATCATCGCCATCATGGCGCTCTGGCGTTGCGGTTAATCCCAACAGAATGTGAGGTTCAAAGGCGGCGAGCAAACCACGATAACTGGCCGCAGCAATATGGTGAACCTCATCAATGACGATGTAATCGAAATAGTCTGGGCTAAGACGTAAATTAGCCAGCTGGTTATTTAAGGATTGCACCGAGGCAAATAGTTGACGGTAGTGGGTTGGCACGGTGCCGCCGACCAAGAGTTCGCCAAAATTGGATTGCTTGAGCACTCCGCGGTACGAGGCTAATGCTTGGCGCAAGATCTCCTCTTTGTGGGCGACAAACAGAAACTTGGCATCGGGTTTGGTTTTCAAAAAACGCGCAAAATCAAAGGCGGATATCAGGGTTTTCCCTGTACCGGTAGCCGCTACCACCAAGTTACGAAAGCGCTGATGTAAAGCGCGTTCCATCGCCAATTGTTCAAGGATCTCCAGTTGATGGGGAAACGGCGTGATATCAAAGAAATAGGCAGGGCTATTTTTGTCCCCATCCCCACGGGCCTCTTGCAGCGCATGCTGCAATTTTGTACGGCTTTCGAGCTTGCCATCAAACAGCTCAAAATCATCGGATTCCCAATAGGTTTCAAAGGTACTCAGGGATTTCTCGATAATATGAGGGATCTCTTGCGAGGTGATTTTTAGGTTCCACTCCAAACCGCTGGTGAGGGCAGAGTGAGAGAGATTGGAGGAACCTATATAGCCGGTATGAAAGCCGGTATTTCGGCAAAAGAGATAGCTCTTGGCATGCAATCGCTCGCGCTGGGTGTTATAGCTGAGTTTGACCTCGGTATTTGGGAGGTTGGCTAAAAATTCAACTGCCTTGGCATCGGTCGCTCCCATATAAGAGGTAGTAATTACTTTTAATTGGCGGCCGCTGCGAGTGAACTCTTCCAGCTCATGACGGAAAATCCGGATACCTGCCCATTTGATAAATGAGACCAGCCAGCAGATGCTATCTGCAGACAATATCTCCCGTTTAATCTCCGACTCCATCGACAAACCCGCATTGCTGCCACAAAACAGTTCGCTCTGAGTGAGACCTGTCAGAGGGAAAATATCCTCGGCATATTGCTTTAAATTGGCGGAGATGGGGTTATCCAACTGGTAGAGCGCGGTCAGAATTTTCCCCTGACTATCGATGAGGTTCTCGCCAATAAAGTCTGGGTCTTGGGTGCGATCCCTTAGCCAAAGCAATAACTGGTTAGCCAGCTCAATCTGCCGTTGCAGCTGATTCTCTCCAGTTACCGAACCCACCGCATATTCCAAAACCCGACTCAGAAATCTGGATAACCAAACTGCCGCTTCGGCAGGTTCAAGTTGGCGTTCCCCTACGTAAAAGTGCTCGCGGTCGAGTCGAGATGTCAGCAGTTGAGTAATGAGCTGTTCATAAATACCGCATTGTTGCATCACGCACGAGCCTCGAACATTGTCTATAGAAGAAAGAGATAATATCATTTTTTTCATCTAAATCAGCATGTTATTATCGGTGGCATGTTTGGTTATGGAGCCCGTATTATTAATTTTTTCACGTGGCTCACAGATTCAAGATGTGGCAGCATTTTTTTCTTACCCCATGCAGGGCTTTATTACTGCCACTATCTGCAGTGACTGAGGAGTACAGATGTTCAAGAAACCGGTAGCGGTTGAACTGGAGGCCATCAATCAGGAAGGTGAGATACAGGTGGTGCGTGACAGCGGTCTGACCGTTCAAGGCTACAGCGTTTACCTGCGAGTCGAAGAGAGCAACGGCTGTGCCTTGGCAACCTGTGTGGCAGACTACGACACCATCGGCCCTGCCTACGAACTGGCGGAGCGGTTGAGTCAGGCGCTGGCCATCCCGCTCATTGTGATGACTCCAGAAGCATTAATGCCAGTGAAGAGTTAGCCAAACGCGACAACAGCAGCCATTGCAACGCCCAACTGAACACCCCTTAAAAATTACATCATCATTTGCGCTCGCTTTGCGCGTCACGGCACACATGGGCTTCCCCTTGCCGGGTATGATGGGGTAGCCCGCCGTGGCGACGACAGTCGGATGCTTGCGGGCATATGTCAGTCACATCAGCCAGATCACCACCAGGAGGTAACCATGATCAGCCATATCGACCATCTGGTATTGACGGTCAGCGATATCGAACGGGCCGTGGCGTTTTACAGTTCGGTGCTCAATATGGAGGCCATCACCTTCGGTGCGGGGCGCCGGGCGGTAGGGTTTGGCAACCAGAAGATCAATCTGCAACTGCTGGGGCAGGAACCACGCAATCGGGCGCAGGTGGGGTCGGGGGATGTCTGCCTTATCACCCGCTGGCCGCTGGAGCAGGTGATGGCCCAGCTGGCCTGCCACGGGGTGGAGATTGTCGAGGGGCCTGTGACCAAAAGCGGGGCTTGCGGGCCTATAGAATCTGTCTATTTCCTCGATCCAGACCAAAACCTGATTGAGGTCAGCCGTTATCCCTGAGTCCACCAAGCCATCAGTTCCATCGCCATCATCAATAGAAAGGGGCCGTCAATTGACGGCCCCTTTCTCGTATCGCTATCGCGCCAAGTGCCCGCGCAGCTTCGCCGATTCGCCACACACGCCCTAGAAAGGCGCGCTGCTCTCGTCGCTCTCCTGTAAAAACTGCTCCAGTTCGGCCTGATAGGCCGCATCATATTGACCACTGCTGGTTGGGGTTACGGCGGCAGACGGGGCGACGGGAGGGGCGGTGAGGGTCTCCATCACCCGCTGCTGCAGATAGGGGTAGAAGGGGTTGGAGGAGGTGCGGGTGAGGGCGCCGGGGTTGACGATCAGCACGCCGCGCTCGCCACGCAGGGCCAGACCACCGAGGTTGATGCCGTATTGCTCCCGCTGCTGCGGGCGCGCTGCCATGCCATAGAGGGGGTCGTCCATCGGGAAGGGGAGCGCCACATGGGAGAGGGAGTAGATCTCCTTGGGATAGTCGATACCCAGCGAGCGGAGCTGCTCAGGCTGATCTGCGCTGGCCAGCGTTCTGGCCTGCGTCGCGGGGGCGGTTGGTGCGACATTGCCCACCACGGTGAGGCGATAGTGCCCGGGGGCGTTTGGCAGCAAGCGGTGCAGCGCCAGCTCGGAGGCCGAGCTCATCAGCGGGCCAAACAGGGTGCTGCGGTTGATATCAAACAGCACCAGTTCGCTGCCGTTGGCCGGCAGGTAGTGGTAGAGATCGGCAATGATGGAGCGGGTGCTGACGGTATAGTCCATCACCGACTGGAAGGTGAGGGCGGGGGGAAACGCCGCCAGCTCGCCACTGGCAGCCAGTTGGCGCACCTGCTGCTGGATGGCGTGGGTCAGGCGGTAGGACTGGCGCGCGCCGTTGACCGGAAACGAGTTGTATTTGAACGGGTTGAACTCCGGCATGGTGTCGAGCCAGGCTGCGTTGGCAAAGGCGGGCAGCAGTGCAGGCACGGCCTTGAGCCCGGCGAAGCGGGCAAAGCGGGTCACCCCGATCATCGGGGAGATCAGCACCAGCCGATCCGGTTTTGCCAGCGTGCCGCTCGGGTCGGCCAGCGCATCGAGCGCATATTTCACCGCCAGCGCGCCGCCGTTGGAAAAGCCCACCAGATGCAGCGGCCGCTTGCCCGGCGCCAGCAATCTGGCCTCCCGCACCGCCAGTCGGGTGGCGGCCAGCCAGGTCTCCCAATCCACATCCACGAGGCCAGCGGGCACTGTGCCGTGGCCGGGGATCCTCAGCCCCAGCGCGATAAAGCCCTGCTGCTGATAGCGTCTGGCCAGATGGCGCAGGCTGTAGGGGGAGTCGGTCAGGCCGTGCAGCAGTACCGCCACCCCTTTGACTTCCCCCTCGGGGCGCAGCAGGTAGGAGCGGTTCCAGTTCTGCTGAAAGCGGGCGGGATTGATGGGGGCGTCCTGATAGTAGCGATTGCTGGCCAGTTGCTGATCGGGCGGCGCTTTGGCGACTACCTCGGTGGCTACCAGTTCGAACAGCTCTGCTTCGCGGGCCAGATAGGCTTGCCAGTCGCTGCTGTCGAGCTCATCGGCGCTGAGTTCGGGGGGCACCACTGTGTGCCACAGCTGCAGCGGCGCTGCCTGCCAGGCGAAGTAGGCGATCACCGCCCATGCGGTCAGCAACAGCAGCAACAGGGTCAGCAGAGCACGGCGGATGAGGCGGCGAGTGTGAGCCAGCATGGTGCAATCCTTGGCGATAGGGGGGGATCCGCCTCTGGGCGGGCAAGTTTGGCGCAGCACATCGGGCGTAGCCAACCGGCTTAAAGCCTAATGGAAACAAGGTGATATGTATAGTTGATGGCGTTCGTCCGCGCTGGCTGTGGGCGCCTAATCCCGCCGTTGGCATCAGGCTGGCCGTTCGAAGGCTGCATCGCGGGCCATCTGGCGGCGTGAACTTATCCGCAGATGCCCGCTTGGGTGCTGCGAACTTGCAACTATCTGCCCCTTAAAGAGGGCAATTATGCTACTGTAGCGGCGTTTTTTGATGGATAAGCTGGCATTGGCCTTTTTTGAAGATGGAATGGTATGCAGAACTTTGACGTAGTGAATTGGCTGATGCAGCAGACAGCCTCCCCGGCGCAGCCGGAACAGGCGATGGCACAACCGGGCGCGGCCCAGAACTTGTGGCAGGTGCCCCATGCTGGCTAACGAATCCATGCGCCTGAACAAATACATCAGCGAGAGCGGTATCTGCTCGCGCCGCGAGGCCGACCGCTTTATCGAGCAGGGCCATGTCTTTATCAACGGCAAGCGCGCCGGGATTGGCGATCAGGTGCAGGTTGGCGATCTGGTCAAGGTGAACGGTCAGGTGATCGAGCCGCGCGAGGCGGACAGTCTGGTGCTGATCGCCCTCAACAAGCCGGTGGGTATCGTCAGTACCACAGAGGCGGGCGAGAAGGACAACATCGTCGATTTCGTCAACCACAGCACTCGGGTCTTCCCCATCGGGCGTCTCGACAAGGATTCGCAGGGGCTGATTTTCCTCACCAACCACGGCGATCTGGTCAACAAAATCCTGCGGGCGGGCAACGATCACGAGAAAGAGTATCTGGTGACCGTCGACAAGCCGGTGACCGACGAGTTTGTGCGCGGCATGGCGGCCGGGGTGCCGATCCTCGGTACTGTGACCAAGAAGTGCAAGGTGAAGAAAGAGGCGCCGTTCGTCTTTCGCATCACGCTAGTGCAGGGGCTTAACCGCCAGATCCGCCGCATGTGCGAGTACTTCGGTTTTGAAGTGACCAAGCTCGAGCGTATCCGTATCATGAATGTCAGCCTCAAGGGGCTGCCAGTGGGCGAGTGGCGCGATCTGACCGACGACGAGCTGATCGATCTGTTCAAGCTGATTGAGGACTCCTCCTCCGAGGTGAAACCGGCCAAAGGCGACAAACCGAAGGCGGCCAAGGCCCCTGCGGCGCCAAGCGCCAAACCGGCCCAAGGCAAGAAGCCGCGCCGTGATGATGATCATGAGATTGGCGGGCGTCCCAATGTGCCGGGCCCGGAAGCCTTCGAGAAGAAGCTGCCGGTGGGCAAGGGTGGCGCGGGCAAAGGTGCTGCCAATAAAGGTGGTGCTGGCAAAGGGGCACCCAAGGGTGGCAAACCGGCCGCTGGCAAGCCGCGCACCGCTAACACCGGACGGCAGAAGAAGGGGCGCTGAGTTGCCCCTCTGAGTGGCATCAGCCGCCAGTCATCTCCAATACGGTTATCCCCAACACTATTATCTCCAACACACCGGCCTCAGGCCGGTGTGTTGCTTTGGGCCGCAGAGCTGGTTGGGAGGGGCGCCGAAAGGGTTGGCTCGCTGGCGGTCGGTAACCCCATGACGCGAGGGTAGTGGCGCGGGTCGAGGCGCAGCACCAGCAGGCTCATCAGCAGCAAGCCTCCCAGTTGCCACTGCCAGGCGGCGGCGAAGTCACCGAACAGGTGATAGAGGCGGGCGGCGACCCAGGGGCCGGTGGCGGCCAGCATAAAGCCGAAGCCCTGCATCAGGGCGCTCAGGGTGCCGGCGCGGCGCGGGTCGGGCAGGTGATCGAGCGCTATCACCATGATCAGCGAAAAGCTGCCGCCCAGACCGGCACCGCACAGCATGCACCAGAGAATGGGGGCACTGGCTGGCGCCAGCCAGAGGCCGCCAAATCCCGCCAGCTGCATGGCGATGGCCAACCCCATCCATGGCCGCCGATCCTGACTGCGGGCGGCCAGCAGCGGCAAGCCGAGGCCGCTGGCGGTCTGCGCCAGTGCCAGCCAGGTAACCAGCTCGCCAGCCTGCGCAGCGTTCCAGCCCTGCGCCATATAGGCGGGGGCCAGCCAGGCCACCACGATGCCGTACCCGCTATTGATGATGCCAAAGCAGACGATCAGCAACCAGCTGCGGGGCAGGGTGATTAGCCGCTGTTCGCCGTGTGGAATGGCGACCGCCGTGGCCCGTGGCAGACGCACTTTCCACCCTAGCCAGACGAGGGCCAGCAGCACCGGCAGGCTCCAGATCGCCAGTGCCTGCGACCAGTCGAGGCTCGCCGCCAACCGTGGCGTGAGGCTGGCGCCGAGCGCCCCGCCCCCCATCATGCAGGCAGAGAAGATCCCCATCACTTGCGGCACCTTGCGGGCAAAGTGCTGCTTGATAAGGGCGGGCAGCACCCCCTGCACCAGCGCCGAACCCAGGCCGCAGAGGGCAGCGGTGGTGATCAGCAGGGCGCCGCTCTGGGCATCAAAACGCAGGGCACTGCCCGCCGTGAGCAGCAGCAGGGCCAGCCCCAGCAGGGTGATAGCACTGGCAAGGCTGCGCAGGCGCGGGGTGAGCAGCACGCCGACCCCGATCAGCCACAGCGGCAGCAGGGTGAGCCAGGCCAGGGTATCCATCTCGAGCGACAGGGCGCGGCCAATCTCGCCGCTCAGCGGGCCGATGGCGGTAAGAAAGGGGCGCAGGTTAAGGCCAGTCAGGATCACCAGCACCAGCAGGGCAAACTGCTGGCGGCGCGCCTCTGCCGGGCGTTCGCTTGTCCCCTTACTCATGATCAGGCGCTGCTTGTTGCGGCTGGTGGCCGTAGAGGTCTGCCGCCGTCAGGGTGACGGCCAGTTTGACCAGTGGCAGAGGTGGCGGCGCCAGCGGCAGCCCCAGCTTTTGATAGGCGGCGGTGCTGTCAAAGCCGAACGGGGCTGCATCGGCGTTATCAAAGGCGTAGTAGACGGCGGCGATGCCGTTCATCACCAGCGCGCCGAGGCACATGGGGCAGGGGTGACCGCTGGCATAGACGATGCTGCCCGCGAGCGGCCCGCACTGGCTTGCCCTGCGCAGCGCCTCCAGCTCGGCGTGACGGGTCGGATCCCCATCCAGATGGATGCCGTTGACCGCGCTCGCCACCAGCTGCTCATCGCGCACCAGCAGGGCGGCGAAGGGGCGGCCACCCTGCTGATGATTTTCTCTTGCCAGTTGCACCGCCTGCTCCAGCCATTGTCGGTGAGTCTGGAGTGAGGTTGATGGGGTGAGCGAGCGAAGAGGGGTAGACGCTACAAGAGGCTGTGACATGATGAAAAACCCTGATTTGACTGAACAAATGCCAGCCTAGCGGCGAAACAAACCATTTGGAAATTAAATGATAAAATGAGTTTCAGTGGTTTTATAAATGGAGAAACCCATGCTGGATCCCCTGTTACTGCGCAGTTTTGTCGCCATTATCGACACCGGCAGCTTCACCCGGGCCGGTGAACGGGTCCATCTGACCCAATCCACCATCAGCCAGCAGATGCGCAGGCTCGAACAGCAGATCGGCTGCCCGCTGCTGGATCGCTCCGGTCGGCAGGTGGTGGCGACGGCCGAGGGGGAGCAGCTGCTGGGGCTGGCCCGCCGCATTCTGGCGCTGCTGGCACAGGCCGAGGAGCAGGTGAGCGAGGGGAGCATATCCCTCAGCCTCGGGGTGCCGGAGGATTTCGCCGCCGGTGCCATCACCCCGGTGCTGGCCGCCTTTGCCCGCGACTACCCCGAAGTGCGGCTGGAGGTGGAGAGCGGCCTGAGCCACCACATCTGGCAGCGCTTCGCGGCGGGGGAGCTGGATCTGGCGCTGGTCAAGCAGGTGCGCGGACAGGGCTCGCCGCTCGCCAGCTGGAGTGAGCCGCTGGTGTGGGTCGATAGCCGCGACTGGCCCGCCCGGGAACGGGATCCGCTGCCGCTGGTGGTGTTCCCGAGCGAAGGGCTCTATCGGCGCCAGATGACCGAGGCGCTCGATGGTCTGGGGCGGCGTTGGCGTATCGCCTATGTCAGCGCCAGCCTCGCCAGTTTGCAGGGGGCGGTGAGCGCGGGGATCGGGGTGAGCTTGCTGCCCAAACGGCTGATGCCCGCCGATCAGCTGGCGCTGACCCAGTGGCCCAAGGTGGCGCCGGTGGAGCTGGCGCTCCATGCCGGGGGAAGCGGGAGCGAGCCGCTCACCCGCTTGAGTGCGGCCCTAATCGCCCTCTGTGACGAGGTGATGGGGCCGCAGTGAGTGGCTATGTGGTGAAAAACTGAAGTCGGAAAGATAAAACGGGGGGATCAGTGATCCTTCCCCTCCGCCAGCTTGCGCTCGTAGTCATTTTTTACGATGGTCAGCGCCGCCAGCACCAGCTCGGGGGCCAGCTCATTGGTTTCCAGCAGTTCAATCAGATCCACCGCGAGTTTCACCTCGGGCGGGGCAGTTTCCAGTGACATGGGCAGGGTTCCGGTTGCGGGAAGAGGGGGGATTATACAGGGGCGCCGTCGTTGGCCGAAAGCGCCCGCTCTGTCGGGTTGTGAGGCACCAAGGTCAGAGGTGCTGGCGCATCTCCTTGTCGATCTCCTCGCGCAGGGCGATGAGCTTTTTGGCGTACTGCTGCAACTGCAGATCGCTCTCGCTCACCGGCTGCCACTGGGGCACCGGGGTCGGTTTGCCCTGCTCATCCATCGCCACAAAGATGATGATGCAGTGGGTGGTCTTGTGGCGCTCGGTGTCGGTGGGGTGGCGGCTGTAGACATCCACCGCCAGATGCATGCTGGTGGTGCCGGTGTGGATCACCTGAGCGTGCACCTCCACCAACTGGCCAATCTGGATGGGGCGCAAAAAGCGGATCCCCCCCACATAGACGGTCACCGCATAGCCGCCACACCAGCCAGCGGCGCAGGCATAGCCCGCCTGATCGATCCACTTCATCACCATGCCGCCATGCACCTTGCCGCCGAAGTTGACGTCAGAGGGTTCGGCCAAAAATTGCAGGGTCAGTTCACGGGGGGGGATCATGCTCTCTCCTTGGTTCGGGGTCATTGACGGTAGCTCTTGCGGTAGGCGTCAGCCTGTTGGCAGGGGGGCAGGTTGTTGAGGTCGGGCCGCTTGTTGCCCTCGCGCTGGCCGAAGCTGGCGAACTCCTGCTGGCACTTGTCGGCCTTGCCGCCCTCCTTGATGCAGGCGTCGATCCGCTGTTGCTTGCCCTGCTCGACCAGTTGCTGCTGAGCTTGCTGGCAGGCGGCATCCAGCTTGGCCTGCTGGGCTGAGCGATCCAGCTCGCTGGCGGCACTGGCAGTGCCGCACAACAGCAGAACCACGAAAGGGGTGATGATGCGCATCCTGATGCTCCTTGTTGACCTGTTTCAGGTATACCGCGAATGGCGGCAGGATGCACAGGGGACGGCGCAATAATGGGGCCCATTCACTCTTGGTTCATGACGCCAGCGCCAGCATGGGGCGAACAATAGCGAGGTGTCACGATGAAACAGATGCTGGAACAGTTGCTGGGGGCTGGCAAAGGCTGGCTCAACGAAGGCGGCGACAAGCGCAAGGGGCAGATGCAGGGAGCGCTGGCCGGTGGCGCGCTCGGTCTGCTGCTGGGCAATAAAAAAGTGCGCAAATATGGCGGCAAGGCCGCTGCCGTGGGCGGCGCGGCGGCCCTTGGCGGGCTGGCCTACAAGCTCTATCAGGATTGGCAGGCCCAGCAGGCGGCACCCGCCCAGCCCACCCATCCCATCAGCGGGCTGGAAGGCAATGCGCTGGATGCCCGCGCGGCGCTTTTGGTGCGCGCCATGGTGGCTGCGGCCCGGGCCGATGGCCATATCGACGGCGCCGAGCGCCAGAAAATTCAGGAGTACCTGACCGAACAGGGTCAGAGCGATGTCGCCCGCTGGATTGACGCCGAGCTGGCCCGTCCCCTCGACCCCCACGCGCTGGCGCGGGAAGTGACCGACATGGAGCTGGCCACCGAGGTCTATCTCGCCTCCCTGCTCGCCATCGAAGTGGATCACTTTATGGAGCGCGGTTATCTCGACGAGCTGGCACGCGCCCTCAAACTCGATGACAACCTCAAAGGGAGCATCGAGCGGCAGGTGGCCCAGCTTAACGCCCCCGCCTGATATCCCTCATCGCCATGGATTGCCGATAACGCCCCGCTCAAGGGGCGTTGTTGTTTAGGTTGCTCGTCAAAAGATGCGGATGAGCCTATTTGGATTGCGGGACACAGCCCCTAAGATGGCGCAGGACCATCACTTTTTTGCAAGGAGCAGTAGTGGGAAATGCGACACTCGTTTATTAACTGAACTCCACATCATGTTAATGTCAAAGAACAATATCAACGTTTGCACAAGGAGCGTGCGTAATGTCAACTTCCCCGGCCGAGCTGGCCAAATATTATAGTGTTGATGATTTAACCAGTGCAACAACGGGTGGAGGCAGGCTCAATAACCTGCTTTTATCAGTTCAAAAAGGCTTGCCACTATCTATTTGGAGTCAGCAATACCTTGAGTCTAAAGGACTTAATGCCTTGCTCGGTTTTCTTACCGGGTCGTTATCCAAAGAGGAGTTTTATAGACGTGCCTTATTAGAGCGAGAACAGCGTATCGCAATTGCTAAAAAGCGGCAGCTTGAACTTGAAGCCATTAAAATAGCCGAGCAGAAAGCTGCCGCCTTGAGGTATGAAATGCTCCAGGCTCAATATGAAGCTGCACGTATAAAACGTGAGAACGATCCAAAGTTTATTGCGAGGAGAAAAAACCAAGAGCTTCGTCGGAAGTTTGGAATTGAATCCTTTGTGGAAAAACATCATTTCAAGCAACTGATGCAGATTTTGCGTACGCTGGATGCCAAGTCACGACTTTCTGAACTTGATTCTATATGGCTAAAAGTTGAGGGGCGGGACTATCAGACAGATGAGATATGGCATGCTTATCATCGAATAGAAGCTGATTTTTATATTTCAGAGTACAAGAAAACCTGCGATCCATGGCAAGCAGTCAATGCCAGTGCGCATCTTCGAAAATGTGCAGCAGCAGCCTCGGCTGTTGAATTGCTCTCGGCTATTCCAGTTAAAGACCAAGAGCATGCGAAGCTCAAATCTGCGATTAGAACAACCCATGGTGGGGCGTTGCGTGACTTGGGAAAGCGTACAGATGCTCTGAAAATGGGGGCTGAGGCTCATGCATTGCAACCGAATAATTTCAGACCATGCACACTGTTAGGTGCGCTCAATATTGAGCTGGGGAATATTGAAGAAGGACATAATTGGTATCTCATGGCGGAGGCTCGTGGTGCTAAGCGGGATAGTATCGAATACGAATTGCGTTCTCTGCTTTTGCGTATGAGTGAAGATAAGCGTAATGCGACTATTGCAGAGCTATTGAGGGTTGCCCCTCGAGAATATGGCTGGTTACGCCGACCATTGAAGAGGTAATTACAGCTGCACTTGGGTTCCTGTGTCATGAGCAGAATTATTGGCGTCATCTTACGTGCCTTGGGCAATTTGGCGATTGATAAGCTCGGCAAGTTTGAATAGGGCCTGCTCCAGCTGTTCGCTCCAGGGATGGGAGCTGTTGAGGCGCAAGCAGTGGTTGTGTTGCCCCTGACTGGAAAAGAGGGCGCCGGGGGCTACTGAAAAACCACTGCCCAGAGCCTTGGCGTGCAGGGCGCGGCTGTCGAAATGGGCAGGCAGCGCCAGCCAGAGGAAGTAGCCGCCATCGGGGGAGGAGATCCGCACTTCGTCCGGCAACAGCCGTTGCATGGCCGCCCGCATCTGCTGCTGGCGCTGGGCCAGGGTGTGGCGCAGACGGCGAAAGTGGGCATCGACCCCGCCCTGGCGCAGCATCTCGGCCAGCGCCAGCTGGCTCGGTACATTGGTGGAGAGGGTGGACATCAGTTGCAGCCGCTGCACCCGCTCTGCATGGGGCCCCGCCACTACCCAGCCGACCCGAAAGCCCGGTGCCAGACACTTGGAAAAGGAGCTGCAGAGCAGGCTGTCACCGCGCTGATCCCAGTGCTTGATGGGTTTGGGGCGCTCGCGGCCGAAGTAGACCTCGGCATAGACGTCATCCTCCACCAGCGGCACCCCATGGCTGTTGAGCAGCGCCATCAGCTGCGCTTTGTGACCATCCGGCATGGTGTGGCCCAGCGGGTGCTGCACATTGCCCATCAGCCAGCACGCCTTGATCGGCATCTGGCTGAGGGCGTCTTCCAATAGCGCCAGATCGATGCCCACCCCCGGGATGACCGGGATCTCCACCGCCTTGAGTTTCAGCCGCTCGATGGCCTGCAGGGCGCCATAGAAGGTGGGGGACTCCACCACCACCCAGTCACCGGGCTCGGTCAGCACCTGCAGGCTGAGGGAGAGTGCCTCCATGGCGCCGGTGGTGATGATGATCTCCTGCGGATTGACCGCCACCCCGTCACTGGCGTAGCGCTGGGCGATGGCGCGGCGCAGTGCCTCGTTGCCGGGGGGCAGGTCGGCCAGCGTGCTGAAGGGATCGAGCTTGCGCATGCAGCTGGCCAGCGCCCGCCCGAGCTGGGGATGGGGGAACAGGGTCGGGTCGGCCACCGACATGCCAAGGGGCACCAGATCCCGTGATTTGCTCGCCTGCAACACCTCGAACACCAGATCGTTGATATCCACCGAGCCGCTGTAGTGGGTCTGGCTCGGCGTGTGCTGCACGACCTGTGGTGAGGCGGCCTTGACGTAGTAGCCGGACTGGGGGCGGGCGAGGATCCGCCCCTGACTTTCGAGCAGTTGATAGGCCTGCAATACCGTCATGGGGCTGAGCCCGTGGGTCTTGCAGCTCTGGCGAATGGAGGGGATGCGCTCCCCCGGTTGCCAGATACCATCGTCGATCTGGCTTTGCAGGCGGTCGGCCAACTGCTGGTAAAGGGACATGATCTGGATCAACTGTTATAGGTGTAATTCAATATAACTGCATCTGTTATAGGTGTCATGCTCCGTGATGTACTTGTCACGCACGAAACGTGCAAGGCAAATACAACAAAAGAGAGTGACGCATGATCAATCCGGATGACGTGGTCAGCCTGTCTCGCCTGCAATTTGGCGCCACGGCCCTGTTCCACTTCCTGTTTGTGCCCCTCACGCTGGGGCTGTCCTGGATCCTGGTGATCGCCGAGTCGGCTTATGTGATGACCGGCAAGGTGATCTATCAGGACATCACCCGCTTCTGGGGCAAACTGTTTGGCATCAACTTCGTCATGGGGGTCACCACGGGGATCACCATGGAGTTTCAGTTCGGCACCAACTGGGCTTACTACTCCCACTATGTGGGGGACATCTTCGGTACTCCGCTGGCCATCGAGGGGCTGATGGCCTTCTTCCTCGAATCGACCCTGGTGGGGCTCTTCTTCTTCGGCTGGGACAAGCTCTCTCGCGGCAAGCACCTGCTGGTGACCATGCTGGTGGCGCTCGGCTCCAACCTCTCCGCGCTCTGGATCCTGATCGGCAACGGCTGGATGCAAAACCCGGTGGGGGCCGAGTTCAACCTGCTGACCCAGCGGATGGAGCTGGTGGATATTGCCGCCGTGCTGTTCAACCCGGTGGCGCAGGTGAAGTTCGTTCACACCGTCGCGGCGGGCTATGTGGCCGCCTCCATGTTTGTGATGGGGGTGAGCAGTTGGTATCTGCTGCGCAAAACCGAGGTGCAGTTTGCCCTGCGCTCATTCGCTATTGCCTCCGGCTTTGGGCTGGCAGCCATTCTCTCGGTCATTGTGCTCGGGGATGAGTCTGGCTATCGCACCGGCGAGGTGCAGAAGGTGAAGCTTGCCGCCATCGAGGCGGAGTGGCACACCGAGCCGGCGCCCGCTTCCTTTACCCTGTTCGGCTTTCCGGATCAGCAGGGGGAGACCACCCACGCCGCCATCAAGATCCCTTATCTGATGGGGATCATCGCCACCCGCTCCCTCGATGAGGCGGTGACCGGCATCAAGGATCTCAAGGTGCAGCACGAGGCGCGCATTCGCAGCGGCATGGTGGCGGCCGAGGCTCTCGAGCTGATCCGGCAGGGTGATGACAGCCCGGCCAACCGCGCCCGCTTCGAGCAGCACGGCAAGGATCTCGGCTACGGCATGCTGCTGACCCCCTATGCCAGCAATATCGCCAAGGCCGGTGAGGTGGAGATTGCCAAAGCGGTCGATGACTCCATCCCGCCGGTGGCGCCGCTCTTCTGGGGCTTTCGGGTGATGGTGGGGCTTGGTGTCACCATGCTGGGGCTGATGGTGATGAGCTTTGTTCAGCTCTGCCGCAACCGGCTGCAAGACTCGCCACGGCTGCTCAAGACCCTGCTCTGGAGCATTCCGCTGCCCTGGATTGCCATCGAGGCGGGCTGGCTGGTGGCCGAGCTCGGCCGTCAACCCTGGACCATCAGCGATGTGCTGCCGGTGTCGGCCTCGGTCTCTTTGCTTCAGCCGGGCCAACTCTGGTTCAGCCTCATTGCTATCTGTTCCATCTACACCCTGTTGCTGGCTGTGGAGTTGTTCCTGCTGCGCCATGTGATCCGCAAGGGGCCCGCCATTCTCCATACCGGCCGCTACAGCGGTGAACAACCCGAACTTGCGAGGATCGCCTGATGGATTACGCAACCCTGAAACTCATCTGGTGGGCGCTGGTGCTCTTCATGATGGTCGGTTTTATCGTGATGGATGGCTTCGATCTCGGCATCGCCATGTTGCTGCCGGTGGTGTCGAGAGATGACGACGACCGCCGTCTGGTGATCAACAGCGTGGGACCGGTGTGGGAGGGCAATCAGGTGTGGCTGATTGCCGGTGCCGGTGCCCTGTTTGCCGCCTGGCCGCTGGTTTACGCCGCCGCCTTCTCGGGGCTTTACATCCCCATGGTGGTGCTGCTGCTCGGGCTATTTTTGCGTCCGGTCGGTTTTGACTATCGCAGCAAGCTGGCCGATCCGGTGTGGCGCCGCTGGTGGGACCGGGCGCTGGTAGCCGGTGGCCTGATACCGGCGCTCATCCTCGGTGCGGCTATCGGTCTGGTGATGGAGGGGCTGCCGTTTCGCTTCGACACGGCGCTGCGCCTGCACTATGGCGCCTTCGACTTCCACTGGGGCTGGCTGCTCTCGGTGCTGGCCACTGCCATCAGCCTGTTGCTGCTGCACGGCGCCGGTTTTCTGCAAGCCAAGGTGACTGGCACCCCAGCGCTGCGCGCACGGGGGATCGCCATCCTGCTGGCCCCGCTGGTGAGCCTCTGCTACCTGCTGGCTGGCTGGCATCTGGTGGATCTGCAAGGGTTTCAGCTGACCGGTGTCGGCACACAACCTTTTGACCCAAATGCTGCCATCAGCCCGCTGATGAAGGGGGTGATCCCCCACGCCGGTGGCTGGCTGCGCAACTATTTTGACTATCCGCTGCTGTGGCTGGTGCCGATCATCGGGGCGCTGGCGCCGCTGGTGAGCGGGATTGCCTCCTGGCTGGAGCGGGGCCGAATTGCGCTGCTGGCCAGCGCCATCGCCTGCGCCGCCATGCTCTGCTCGGTGGCCATCGCCCTGTTCCCCTTCGTGCTGCCCTCATCCCTCGATGCGGTCAGCAGCCTGACCCTGTGGGACAGCACCTCCAGCTACAAGACCCTGGCCATTATGTTCGGCCTCGTGCTGGTGCTGATGCCGGTCAACCTGGGCTACACCGGCTGGGTCTATCGGGTGGTGCGCGGCAAGCTCGACCGTGCCCGCATCAAGCGCGACAGCCATCAACTCTACTGACCTCAAAGGATCTGCTATGTGGTACTTCACCTGGATTTTGGGCCTCGGATTCGCCCTGCTGCTGGGCCTGTGCAACCTGCTCTGGCTGGAAGCGCGCTGGCAGGCCGATGAACGGGACGGCAACTGACGGCGGGGTTCGCGCCCCGCCACGGCCGGTGGTTGGCGTTCACCCGTCGCCATCGGCCCCTCTCTCCCCCTCTTTAAACGACACAAACGACACAAACGACACAAACGACACACTTTCAACCGACAACCAACCGACAGGTAATTGTGATGAAACAGAGATTGAAAGCGGTGGCGCTGGCCATCGGGTGCGCGCTCACCGTCGCCCCGGCCTGTGCCGAACCGGTACAACTGACGCCACTGGATAAAACCTTCACCCTGCAGGTGCTCGGCAGTGGTGGCCCCATCTCCGACGACCTGCGCGCCTCCTCCAGCGAGGTGATCTGGTGGAAGGGGAAATCCCGCATCCTGATCGATGCCGGTGGCGGCGTCTACCTGCGCTTCGGCCAGGCGGGGGCCAAGCTCGAAGAGGTCGATTTTATCGGCATCACCCACTTTCACACCGACCATGTGACCGACCTGCCCGCCCTGCTCAAGGGGGCCTACTTCTTCGAGCGCAGCGATCCGCTGGATCTGGCGGGGCCCGAGGCGGGTTCGGCCTTCCCTAGCATGAGCGGCTACTTTGATGCCCTCTTCAACAAGGACAAGGGCGCTTATGCCTACCTGAGCGGCTTCAAGGATGGCACCGATGGCCTCTTCCCTATCACTCTCCATGATGTGCCATACCAGAGCCCGCAGCCTCACACCGTCTATCAGCAGGATGGGCTGACCATCACCGCGCTCGGTATCCCTCACGGTGACGTGCCCTGTCTGGCCTATCGTATCGAGAGCGCCGAGGGGACCATCGTTATCTCGGCGGATCAGAACGGCAGCAACCCGGCCTTTGTGCCGTTTGCCAAGGGGGCCGACATTCTGGTGATGCCGCTCGCTATCCACGAAGGGGCCGACCCGGTCTCCGCCTCACTTCACGCCAAGCCATCTGTGGTGGCCAAGATTGCCGCCGAGGTGAACCCCAAGCTGCTGGTGCTCAACCACTGGATGGGGGTTGGCCTCAATCACAAGAAAGAGGCGATGGCCATCGTCAAACAGCAGTTCCACGGCCAGATCGTGGCCGCCCGCGATCTCTCCAGTTACCCCGTTTCATCAGTCAAGGAGTCCGCCCATGAGTAACTCAAGCAGCAACAAAACCAACAAACTGACCCTCTCCATCGCCATGACCAGCCTGATTGTCCTGACCCCGGGGCTGGCGCTGGCGGCCACCCCGAGCGATGCGCCTGTCAAGGCCGCCCCCAGCGAACAGCACGGCGGCAAGTGCGCGGCAGGCAAGTGCGGCACCGAGAAGCGCTTTGAAAAGCAAGCCCTCGACAGTGATCCGCAGGGGCGGCTGGTGCGCGCCCGCGATGGCAAGTGTGGCGTGGCGGGCGAGGGGATTGATGGCGACAAATCCAGCCAGGGCAGCAAGATGACGGAGGGGGTATGCGGCCAATAAGCTCCCGCAGTCGGGGGATCGGGCTGCGCCAGGAGCATCTGGATGCGCTCTGCTCCTGCCCCGTCCGCCCCGGCATCGACTTTCTCGAGCTGGCGCCGGAGAACTGGATGGCCATCGGCGGAGCCAAGCGGGCGCAGCTGCATCAGCTGGCCGAGCGTTACCCGCTGGTTGCCCACGGCCTCAGCCTCTCCCTCGGCGATTGCCAGCCCCTCAATCGCACCCTGCTCAGCCAGATCCGCACCTTTCTGGATGAGTTCGGCATCGAGATCTACAGCGAGCACCTGAGCTTTTCCCGCGACCAGCAGGGGTATCTTTACGAACTGCTACCGGTGCCGCGTCAGTGGGAGAACATCCCCTATCTGGCAGAGCGGATCGCGCAGGTGCAGGAGGCGCTGGCCCGCCCGCTGGTGCTGGAAAATATCTCCTACTACCACGGCTATGACCATGAGATGCCGGAGGAGGATTTTCTCGCCGAGCTGGTGGCGCGCATCGGCTGCGAGCTGCTGCTCGATATCAACAACGTCTTTGTGAACAGCCGCAACCACGGTTACTGCCCCAAGCGGATGATCGCCGGGCTGCCGAGCAATGCGATCCGTTACTTCCATATCGCCGGTCATCTGGAAGAGGCAGACGGCACTTTATTGGATACCCATGGCAAACCGGTGTGCGAGGAGGTGGTGGCGCTGGCCCGTTATACGGTGCAGACCCACGGCCTGCGCCCCCTGCTGCTGGAGCGGGATCACCATCTGCCACCGCTGGCAGAGCTGGAGGCCGAGCTGGCGAGGGTGCATGGCTCCTGTTGCGAGGCGATTGACAGTCAGGTGCGGGAGGTGCGCTATGGATAGACGGTTATCTCTGATCACTGCGCCCAAAACGGCGCCGCAGCGGATGCAGCAGCAGACCGCCTGGCTGGCGAGCCGGGTGCGGCTGCCGCAGGATGGCATTGCCTGCCACTATGCCCGCAGCGTGCGCGCCAATGTGGCGTCGGTGCTGGAGAGCGCTTTTCCGCTCACCCACGCTCACTGGGCGCCGGTGGACAGAGGGCTGCTGGTGGAGGGCTTTGTCATCGCACACGGCGCCGAAGCCCCCGAGTTTCACCATATCGCCACCGAGTTTGTCCGCTATGTACAGCATCGCCACGGCGAGGGTTCCCTCAACTGGCCAAGGCAGCGGCTGGCGCTGCTGGAGTACGAGTGGGCCTGCCTCTGTGTCGAGATTGATGAAGGGGTAGTGCCGCAAGTTATATCGGGGGTTGAGGTGACGGCGGAGAGTCCGCTTGTGCTCAATCCCACCCTGCAACTGCTGGAGCTCCCCTTTGCCATTCGTCGCAGCGGCGTGCTGCCGACCCGGCAGGGCAGCCACTTCTATGGCCTGTTTCGCAGCCCGGAGCATCAGGTGGTGACCCAGCGGTTGCGCGAATGGGATGTGGCGCTGATCCAGCTGCTGCAACAGCAGCCTGGGATCACCCAAGCCGCGTTCCAGCAAAAGGTGCAACAGGTTCGCAGTGATTTTGATCTGATCGAGTGGGCGCGCCATTTTCGCCGGCTGGGTCTGCTTACCCTGCCCGTTGGCGAGCGCCTGCCCGGCACCCCCTTGCCCCCATTTAGCAAACACCAAGGAGAATTCCCATGAACAACACCCTGATCCAGTGGTACGAGCGGGCGGTAGCCCAGTGCAAGCGGCTCGATTTTCTGGCCCTGCTGGCCATTCGTCTCTATCTCATTCCGGTCATCTATGTGGGGGCCCACTCCAAGGTGATGGGCTTTGCCGGCACGGTCGCCTGGTTTGGTGCGCCAGTCTCGGAAGGGGGGCTCAACCTGCCGTTCCCGACCCTGCTCGCCTTTCTGGCGGCGGGCACCGAGGTGCTGGGCTGCATCTGCATTGCCCTTGGCCTCTTTACCCGCATCATGGCCATTCCCACCATCTTCCTGATGAGCGTGGCGAGCGCCATGGTGCACTGGAAGCACGGTTGGGATGCCATCGCTACCGGCAGCATGGAGGCTACCTTGCGCCTCAACGGCTTTATCGAGTGGCTGGTCGCCAATTTCCCCGGTCGCTACAACTACATCACGGAGCTCGGGGATCCCGTGATGCTCAACAACGGGATGGAGTTTGCCGCCACCTACTTCGTGATGCTGTTGGTACTGCTGGTTTACGGCGGGGGCCGTTACGTCAGCCTCGACTACTGGCTCAAACGTGCCGTGACCGGCAAAGCAGGCGTGCAACAGGCGGCATAAGACCCGCCAACGGATAACAAAAACCATAACGACAGAGCGTGAAAAACAGCGAGCGGCCGGGTGCCGCTCGCTGTTTTTGTGCTTTTGGGGGGAGAGTGTCAGCTGCGTCAGCCGTTACTGGTAGCGGCCGACCGCGATGGGGGACTCCTGCTCAATCTGGCCAAGGCGCTCGGCCCACTGGGCGAGCCAGGCTTCCCGCTCTTCTTGCGAGACCCGCACCGGGGCATAACAGATATGGGGGCGCAGCACGTCGAAGCCGACAAATTGCAGGATCCCGCGCTGGATGGGGCGCAGCACCCCGTCGATATCGCCGTTGAAGCCGTCGGGCAGATAGGTCTCGGCAGGGCCGCCGGTGGTGAGGCTCAGCAACGCCCGCTTGCCGCGAAACTTGCCGCTCTCGTAGATATGGCCCTGACCGTAGACCCGCCCCATGGCAAAGACCCTATCCACCCATCCCTTGAGGATGGCGGGCAGGCCAAACCACCAGAGCGGGAACTGGAAGATCAGCAGGTCGGCCGCCTCCAGCTTTTGCATCTCCTGCTCCAGCGGCGGGGCAAAGCTGCCCTGCTCGGTGGCAGCCAGCTCTTCGAGTTGCAGCTTGAGAAAATCGGGATCGCTGGCGGCAGTGAAGTTGCGCCGATCCGAGACGGGATCAAAGCCCATGGCATAGAGATCGCTGGTCATCACTGTGTGGCCCGCCTGTTCCAGCGCCCTGATGGCGTGGCAGAAGAGGGCACCGTTGAAGCTTTTGGGTTCGGGATGGGCATAGACGATAAGCACCTTCATAACAGACTCCGTGGCAAATGATGCGAGGGTGACCGGCTTGGTTGCTGAAACAGTTGCCGGGTTGAGGCTGTGTCACAGCATAGAAGCCTGCCGCGCCGATTGCAGCAGGCGCCACGCCCTTGCGTGACGCCTGCTGGCGCAACTTATGCCTGACAGGCGGCGAGCCGGAGGGCTTCGCGGCGCTCGCTGACATGGGTCAGCCCGTAGGCCAGCAGCACGATAAGGGCGCCGATCCAGGGGGTATGCATCAGGCCGAGGTGCTCTACCACCAAGCCACCGACCACGGAGCCGAGCGCAATGCCGACGTTGAAGGCGGCAATATTGAGGCCCGATGCCACATCCACCGCCTTGGGGGTGTGCAGCTCGGCCTGCTTCACCACCAGTACCTGCAGACCCGGCACGTTGCCGAAGGCAAAGGCGCCCCACACCAGCACGGTGAGCACGGCCAGCACCGGATGGGGTGCGGTGAAGGTGAGGGCCAGCAGCACCAGCGCCAGACCGGCAAACAGCAGTTTCAGTGCGGGCAATGGGCCCATCTTGTCGGCCAGCTTGCCACCCCAGATATTGCCGACGGCAACCGATACCCCGTAGACCAGCAGGATCAGGCTCACCGCACCGGCGCTAAAGCCGCTCACCTGCTGCAGGATGGGGGCGAGGAAGGTAAACGCAGTGAAGGCGCCACCATAACCGAGGGCGGTCTTGGCGTAGACCAACAGCAGTGGCTTCTTGGTCAGTACCGAGAGCTGTTCGCGGATGGTTGAGGCTGCCCCCTTGGGCAGGTTGCCCGGGATAAGCAGCAGGCTACCCACCATGGCGACCAGACCCAGCAGGCTCACCACCAGAAAGGTTTCACGCCAGCCAAAGACCTGACCAATCCAGGTACCGAGCGGTACGCCGGTTACCAGCGCCACGGTGAGGCCGCTGAACATGATGGCGATGGCGCTCGCCGCCTTCTCTTTGGCCACAAGACCCGTGGCGATGGTGCTGCCCACCGAGAAGAAGACCCCGTGCGCCAATCCGGTGAGGATGCGGGCCACGATCAGGCTCTCGTAACCCGGGGCCTGCCAGGCCAGCAGGTTGCCGGCGGTAAAGAGTGCCATCAGCCCCACCAGCAGCCACTTGCGCGGCACCTTGCCGGTGAGCGCCGTGAGCACAGGAGCGCCGATGGCTACGCCAAGGGCATAGAGGCTGACCAACAGGCCCGCCGAGGGAAGCGAGACATTGAGCTGCTGGGCTATGGTGGGGATAAGCCCCACAATCACAAATTCGGTAGTGCCGATCGCAAAGGCACTTAAGGTAAGGGCAAATAACGCCAGTGGCATAACAACTCCTTGGTTAGGGACTCCCGACGGGAGAATGGCGCCAGTATGCCGATGGGTTTTGTTGGCAAAAATGATGACAACATCAAATTACTTTTGCCAAATCAGCAGCAATGATAAGGCGTATCAGGCGGCAGGAACGGTTGAGAAAAGGACACCGGTAATCCGGGATAGAGGAAGTAACGACTAATAGGCTGATTTGGGTCATAAAGCCGTTTTTTAATCACCCATGAATATCAGTAATGAAAAACAATGCAAAATGATAATAATTTCCATTATAATGCGCATTTTATCGTATAATAAATCACTTAAAATGAATATAAATAATCTAAAAGTCCGAACGCCTTACATATTGAGTGCACTGATACTTCCTGCACATGTTGCAATTGCCGAGAATATTGCTGATGAAACCATGGTGGTAACAGCAACCGCCGGAAAGGAAAAAAATCTTCTTGAAGCCCCTGCAACCATGACCTTGATCGATGGTCAGGAGCAGAGTAAATATCAAATGACGGGGGATGTCGGTGATCTTTTGGTCGATGCTCCGGGCGTCAATATATCAACCCAGGCTAATGGTTCCCGTAGCATTCGCATTCGTGGCCTGAGCAATGATTACACGCAAGTGTTGTTGAATGGTCGCCGTTCTTATACCAAAGAAGCGCTTTGGCGTGGCAGTGACAGTGCATTAAGCCTTACCCCTACAGTAGCCGTTGATAGAGTCGAAGTTATTCGTGGCCCGATGTCTACCCTTTACGGTGCCGATACCATGGGGGGCGTTGTGAATGTGATAACGCGCAAACACAATGGTGCTGCTGAAGGGGCAATGAGTGTTGAAGGGCAATACAACCAGGGTGATCGAGGTGGTAATGGCCAGGTTTATGGATTGTATTACTCCATGCCTGTCAACGATGCATTGAGTTATACCGTATATGGCAACTATCTGGATATCGCCGAGTCATTTTATGCTGACTACCCTGATGCGACCAAGCGTCGCGGGCAAGAAAACTACAACTTGGTAAATACCTTCGATCTTGCTATTAATGACCAGCATTCATTAGCGCTTGATATTCAGCTATCCAATGAAGAGCAGTTGGGTACTGCGATGTTCAACAATCGGTATTATGAACAGCAACGCCGTCTGCAAAGCTACACGCTAGGATATGGCTACCAATCCTCACGACTGAACGTTGATGCCAATCTCTATTACAGTGACTTTGATGTCCAGTATGATCTCCTCACATCAAATAGTACTGAGCATAATTATGGTGGTGATGCCAAAGCCATATTATCGTTCAATCAATATGACATTACGTTTGGCACTGAAACCCGCAATGCCAAAGTAGACAATATTAGTTTTAAGGGGGGCTCCGCAGACAGAAAGAGTTCTGCAGCTTACGTTGAATTCAATCATGCATTGACTGACGCAACTACCTTGACCCTGGGTGGGCGATATGATCATGATTCATTGTTTGGCAGCGAGTTTACCTACCGTGGCTATCTCACCCAAGGGGTAGCTGAGAACTGGAGTATGAAAGCTGGTGTGGGGACGGCATTTAAAGCACCCAGCCTGGCTCAAATATCCCCATATTATTCAGCTCCTGGCTGTGGCGGTCGCTGTAATATTTATGGTAACTCGGCCCTGAAAGCAGAAACTGGCACATTCAGTGAATTGGGGATGTATTATACCAATGGTACTACGTTAGCCAGCGCAACAGTATTCTATAATCAGGTTGATGACATTATTCAACAAGCAAAGAAAAAAAATGGTGACTACACCTTCGTCAATATAGACAAGGCCACTCTGAAAGGCTTGGAACTGTCTGCTACGCATCAATGGGAATATATTGGTCTGGATGCTTCATATACATATCTTGATGCAAAAGATGATTATTCCGGAGACAGACTGGTTGGTACGTCAGAGCATGAAGCTTCGCTCAAGGCGACATGGTATGCTAACTATGCATTAAATATTTTCACTCGGTTGCATTATCGTAGTGAAGTGCGTGGCGAGCTTGGCAATAATGATGTGTCTGATCCATATACCACCCTGGATCTTGGCATGAGTTACGACCTTGCCAATGGAGTGGCACTGAAGATGGGGGTTAACAACCTGATGAATAAAGATGTGTCCAGCCCGGATACGTACACTGAGGTCATTCAGGGAAGAACTTATTATACCGGCATTAATTATGAATTCTAAAACCATGAAAAGGTCTGTTTTTGATAGTATTGAGCGATGGGGAAATCGACTTCCCCATCCGGTGTTCTTGTTCATTTGGCTATCTTTGATAGTCATGGTCGTCTCTTTTATTGCTGCCAAAGCACAACTCTCTTACACCCTGCCTGGCGAGAACACTCAGTACGTTCATAATATGCTGTCATTGGCCGGTATTCGAGAATGGCTTGGTGGCAGTGTTAAAGAGTTTATTAACTTCCCTCCTTTGGGCATAGTCATTATAGCGACGATAGGTATCGGGCTTGCTGACTCTTCCGGATTGATTAGCTACTCGGTGCAACGGTTAGTAAATAAAACTGGAAAATGGCAACTGACCATCAGCATTATGGCTCTGGGGATAGTTTCGAATGTGGTTGGCGCAGTTGGTTATATTGTTTTGATACCTCTGGCGTGCCGTGCCTATCAGGCTGCGGGTCGCTCACCCTTGGTCGGACTTGCAACGGCTTTTGCCGGTGTCGCGGGAGGGACGCATGCAACTATATTCATTACAACCTATGATGTGGTGATTGCTGGTATCACTACATCGGCAGCCCAGCTCATCGATCCTGAATACAGTGTTAGCCCATTGGCGAATTACTTTTTTATGAGTGCCAGTGTCCTTCTATTAGTCGCAGTGGGGTCTTTTATTTCTATCATGGTAGTAGAAAAACGGCAGCATCGGCTAATTGATAATGATGCTACCGATAGTCATCTAATTAGCCATGATATTCCCTGCAATAAGAAAAATGACAGGGCCATGCTGGCTTCTGGTAGCGTATTTATTTCTGCGATCATCTTCTTTGTTTTATCGGCGGCAGTGCCGGGGAATTGGCTGGCACCCAATGAAGGGCAGCAACTCGCTCGCAGCGAAATCATTAGTGGTCTACCAATAGTTATTTCTATTACTTTTGGCTTGAGTGGTTTAACTTACGGTTATCTATCTGGTAGTTTTCGGGGTGAGCAAGATCTCATCAAGGCATGCCAAAAGAGTTTAAGTCAGCTAGGATTATTTTTGCTGATTATTTTTGTGGCATCCCAGCTGATATATATATTCAAGTTAAGCCAACTTTCAGGCGTGTTGGCCATGTCGATGAGCAACATGGTTGCAGATCTGTCATTGCATCCTGCATTCATTTTGCTACTGGTTGTTATTCTCTGTGCGTTCCTCAATCTCTTTATGGGTTCACCTGTTGTCCAGTGGAGCCTTATGGCGCCAGTGCTTATACCATCACTGTTCTATGTAGATATACCTTTGGAGGTGACCCAAGCTGCATTCAGAATCGGTGACTCGGTAACCAATATCATTAGTCCACTGTTTGGCTACTTGGGGCTTATATTGGCGACGGCGCAAGACTATGACAAAAATGCCAAGTTAGGCACATTAATGTCATTAATGTTGCCGTTTAGCATGGCGTTCTTGTTTGCATGGACGGCCCTCTTGCTGTTCTGGGTATATGTATTGCAGTGGCCCATGGGGATGTAGCAGGAGATTGTCATGCCCCTCATTCCAATGAGGGGCTCTTTTCAACCTGATTTCTGACGGGCAAAGGCAATAATGTGCCCAGAACTCCTGCTTCATAACAATGCCAACGGATTATCAATCCGGTTGCTTTGTGATATCTGTTGCCGAGGATGGCAATCTTTCCCAAGGGGTCAGTTTAAGCTGCCTGGAGCGTAGCCTGAAGAGACTCGCCATGATGATGCCTGTTAATCCGGCAAACAGGGCTGTCTGGCGTAGGGCAAATAGTGGGTCTATCTCTAAGGGTTGCCAGCTGAAAAACCACAACAGAATGCTCCAGATCAGGCCAAGGCCGATGCCAAATACCAGAAAGTTGGTTAGCCAGCCCTCGTACTGAGGCGGTTTGACAGACCAACCCAGTTGGCGCAACAACCAGAACAAGGGGGGATTGTAGTTGGCATGCCATACCCCCTTGTTAGCCAGCTCCTGATGGGCGGCGGCCAGCCGTTCTTCAAATGTCATGTTATTCATCCTTGTGAAATTAAAGGTGCCATACGGTGCTTTTTAGGCTGCATTGTACTGACAAATCGCGAGCATGATGTGGGCTCGTGGTCACGTTCTTTCTCTGTAGAAAAAAAGAACTGGCCTCACCGCACGCTTGCCAATCCACAGCAGCTACGCCTATAAAGACTCATTACTCTTGTCCGGATAACAGTAATGAAGACCCATTCTGATGAACTGACCCTGTTTGTGGCGGTGGTGGAGGCGGGCAGTTTTCGCCAAGCGGCGGAGAACCTCGGCATGGATAACTCGGTGGTGAGCCGTGGCATCAAGCGGCTGGAGGAGAAGCTCTCCACCGTGTTGCTCAATCGCACCACCCGCCGTGTCAGCCTGACCGAGGAGGGGAGCTGGTTCTATCAGCGGGCGGTGAAGATCCTGACCGAGATGAGCGAGGCGGAGGGGCATCTGCTGATGCGCCGGGAACAACCCGAAGGGGTGTTGAGAGTCGATGCCGCTACCCCCTTTATTCTGCACCGGCTGGTGCCGATCATCGGCGAGTTTCGCCGCCGCTACCCTGCCATCGAGCTACAGCTGCACAGCTCGGAGGGCTTTATCAATCTGATGGAGCGGCGGGTGGACATGGCCATCCGCATCGGCGAGCTGACCGACTCCTCCCTGCGCGCGCTGCCGCTGGGCCGTTCGCGGTTGCGGCTGCTGGCCTCTCCTGCTTACTTGAGCGAGCGCGGCACCCCACGCCAACCGGCGGATCTGTTGAGCGGTCACGAGCTGCTCGGTTTTTTGCATCCCGATCACCTCAACCACTGGCCGCTGCTCAGTGCCGAGCAGGGGGATCGCTTTGCCATCACCCCCACTCTGCGTGCCAGCAGCGGCGAAACCTTGCGTCAGCTGGCGCTGGCGGGGCAGGGGATCGTCTGTCTGTCGGATTTCATGACCGGGCCGGATCGGGAGAGCTGCGCGCTGGTGGAGGTGCTGGCCCGCAGTAACAGCGGCGCCTCGCGCCCCATCAATGCGGTCTTCTACTCCGATGCCCAGAGGGATATCCGGCTGCGGGTTTGGCTCGATTTTCTCAAGGAGCAGCTGGGCAGCCATACCCTGTAGTTCAGGTTGGTTTGTGCGGTTTGTTTGAACGGTTCGTCGCTGCGGTTTGCTTAACGAAAAACAAGCCGCGCCTTCGTTGCGGCCCATCAGCATTAGCCTGGCGGCAGATAAACAGACGGCCGACTTGAGGGTCGGCCGCCGGTTCGGGAAGGTGTGTGAGCTGAAGCGCAGTTAGCGGGGCAGTTTGCCCCATACCCAGCTGAGCAGGGCGCCGCCGATCACCGGCGGAATGGCCAGCAGCAGGGTCCACTGCCAGGAGAGGCCGCCGACGGTGGCAGCCAGTACGATACAGGTGAGCACCACCAGTTGGGCCACCATCATCAGGAAGGTGCCTTCGCGGGGGGTCAGTGTCTCTTTTTGAGTGGCGACGTGAGCTACGGGCGCTTGATTGGTGGTCGGTTTCATGGCGATATCCCTCTGTTGAGTCTGATATCACTAAGCAATGGCCGTTCCACATTTTTTTATGTTATTTATCAGTGATTTGTACTGTTTTTCGTCATTCCCGTTTCGAGAGCGCAGGCAAAATGATTTGCAAAATGAAAACGCCACCCTGAGGTAGCGTCTTGGTTATTGAGAGGGAGAGGGGGAATCGCCGGGTCTAGCCAATCCGGTATTGGCGGATCTGCTCGTCGATGGCTTTGGCCAGTTCGAACAGTTCGCGGCTGGCAGCATTGCTCTCCTGCGCGTGTTCCCGCTGGTGTTCGGCCACCATGGCCAGCTCGTCAAGCGCCGTTCTGGCTTGCCCCATCTGTTGATTCTGCGCCTGCGCCAGCGCGCTGATCTCGTTGATCTCGAGGGCGGTCTGGTTGATCTGGCTGGTGGCATCAACCAGCACCTCTCTGGCCTGATTCATCCGGTTGTATCCCTCTTCGCTCAGGTTGCGGGAGTCTGCCATCGAGCTGCTGGCCTGCCGGGTTCCCTCCTGCAGGCGCAAGATAAGATCCTGCACATCCTTGGTGGCGGTCTGGGTACGCACCGCCAGCTGGCGTACCTCGTCGGCCACCACCGCAAAGCCCCGTCCCATATCCCCTGCCCGAGCCGCTTCGATAGCCGCATTGAGGGCGAGCAGGTTGGTCTGGTTCGAGACATCGCGGATGAGGTTCATGATCTGGGTGATGTTGTTGCTGTCTTTCACCACCTCATCGAGCAGGGCCGAGGAGCTGCCGATGCTGCTGCGCAAGCTGTCGAGTTGCGCGGCGCTCTGGGTCACATCCTGCTCGATGCTGAGCATATGGTTGGCGATGCGTTGGGTCACGTCGTTGACCCCTTCAGAGCGGCTGGCGATCTGCTCGGCGTTGTCACCGATGGTGGTGACCACAGTGGTCAGCTCCTGAATGCTCTGGGCCTGCTGGCACGCTTCTCCTGCCAGTGCCTGGGCCTGCTGCATGGATTGGGACGACTGGGCGGAGAGGGCGCTGCCTGACTGCTGGAAGCGGGAGAAGCTCTGGTTCAGGCTCTGGATCAGCCGATTGAAGCTTTGGGCCATCAGCCCCAGCTCCGACTCGTCAGAGAAGTCGAGGCGGGTCGCCAGATCCCGATCGGCGGTGATGTGGTGCATGCCATCGGCAGCCTGACGAATGGGGCGACTGATGGAGTGAGCCAGCCAGGCGGAGGCCAGCATGGCGATCCCGCCGATGGCGAGCGACACCATGATGATCAGCTGGCGGGATTCCTGCAGTCCCTCTTCCAGCTCGGCGCTGTTGATCTCGCCAATCAGCAGCCGGTTGAGGGTGGGGATGTAACGCACCGCGATGAGGTAGGTTTGTCCCTCCAGCGTTAGCGCCTCTACGGCCACCTGTTCCCGGGCATTGGGAATAAGCCGCTTGACGGTATCGAGGAAGGATTGCTGGTGGTGGGCGGCCCCCTCCACCTCCTGCTCGGGGTGGATCTCGATATTGCCCTCCATGTCCGCCAGATAGACCTGACCGCTCTTGCCGATCCGGTAGCCGCTGATGAGCTTGCTCAGGGCACTCATGTCAATGGAGGTGCCTGCCACCGCCAGAGTCTTGCCCTCGTGGGTGACGGCGGTGTTGATATAGAGGGAGGCTCGCTTGTCAAAATCCGAGATGTCGAGGTTCAGCTCATAGGGTTTGCTGCGTTTGAGAAAGCCGAAAAACCACCCATCTTTCGGGTCTGATTCGCTAAGCGATTTCTGGGCGGTGGGGCCGCCGCTGAAGTTGATCAGGGTGTTGCTCTGGCGGGGGGCGATAAAGACGTTGCCGCCGATCCGCCGTTGCAGATCCTGAAAGTAGCGCTCCATGGCGGGCCACTCTTGCTCTGGCATGCCAGCGGTCAGCCAGTCGATGACAAAACGGTTGCTGGCCAGCGCCTGCGCTTCGGTCAGGTGCTGGATAAGCTGCGCTGTGAGCTGGTTGGCAATGCGATCCACGCTGCTTGGCAGCTCGTAGCGCTCGACCCGCTGCTGGGCCTGACTGTGGGATATCTGCTCGAGGATCAAGGTGATGCAGCTGATGGCGATGGCCATCAGTATCGCCACGCCAGCGAGGATCCGGGTGCGGATCCCGAGCCCTGACCAGAGTGAGTGCAGTGTAAAACGGTGTATCGCCCTCTCCATATCGCTCTCCTCATAAATAAGGTCGCATATGCGACCCAGATGATGATTATAGATAGAGAACTCAATTGCGTTGTGACGGATGGTAACAACAGAGGGCGGCAGAAAAACAGGAGGGAGCAATGAGCGGGGAAGGGGGCAGAAACCGGCAAGGGAAAGCAAAAAAGAGAGGCCGACATTGCGGTCGGCCTCTTTGGTGTTTATCTCAACGGAATGTCGGGTGCCTGATCAATCCTCTTCAGCCCAACGGCGTGAACGCTCAACCGCTTTTTGCCAGCCGCTGTAACGTTTGGCGCGATCGTCTCTGTCCATCTGCGGGATGAACTCGCGGTCCACGCTGAACTTGTCTTCCAGCTCTTCCGAGCTCTTCCAGAAGCCGACGGCCAGGCCAGCCAGGAAGGCGGCGCCCATGGCGGTAGTCTCGATACGGGTCGGACGCACCACGGGGGTGTGCATCATGTCGGCCTGGAACTGCATCAGGAAGTCGTTGGCCACGGCGCCGCCGTCCACCTTCAGGGCCGCCAGCTTGATGCCGGAGTCCTGCTGCATGGCATCCAGCACGTCGCGGCTCTGGTAGGCGATGGATTCCAGCGCCGCACGGATGATGTGGTTGCGGTTCGCGCCCCGGGTCAGGCCGACCATGGTGCCGCGAGCATACGGATCCCAGTAGGGGGCACCCAGACCGACGAAGGCCGGTACCAGGTAGACGCCGTTGGTGTCGCCCACCTTGGAGGCGAAGTAGTCGGTGTCGCGGGCATCGTGGATGATCTTGAGCTCGTCACGCAGCCACTGGATGGTGGCGCCGCCCATAAACACGGCACCCTCGAGGGCATAATTCACTTCCCCTTTCGGACCGATGGCGACCGTGGTCAGCAGGCCGTTGCTGGAGCGAACCGGCTCGGTGCCGGTGTTCATCAGCATGAAGCAGCCGGTGCCGTAGGTGTTCTTGGCCATGCCCTTCTCGAAGCAGAGCTGACCGAACAGGGCAGACTGCTGGTCACCGGCGATGCCGGCGATGGGGATGCGGGCGCCGCCGCCACGGGTGGTGTAGCCATACACCTCGGAGGAGGGCTTCACTTCCGGCAGCATGGACATGGGGATGCCCAGCTCGTCCAGCATGCGCTGATCCCACTTCAGATCGCGGATGTTGTAGAGCATGGTACGGGAGGCGTTGGTCGGGTCGGTGACGTGCACTTCGCCGTTGGTCATCTTCCACACCAGCCAGGTGTCGATGGTGCCGAACAGCAGCTCGCCGTTCATCGCCTTCTCGCGGGCCCCTTCCACGTTGTCCAGGATCCACTTCACCTTGGTGCCGGAGAAGTAGGCGTCCAGCACCAGGCCGGTGTTCTCGCGCACATACTCTTCCAGGCCGCGGGCCTTGAGCTCCTCGCAGATGGCGGCGGTGCGGCGGCACTGCCAGACGATGGCGTTGTAGATGGGCTTGCCGGTGGCCTTCTCCCACACCACGGTCGTTTCACGCTGGTTGGTGATGCCGATGGCGGCAATCTCTTCGCTGCGCAGGCCGGTCTTGGCCAGCACTTCGGTAAAGACGGAGGATTGGGTCGCCCAGATCTCCATCGGGTCGTGCTCTACCCAGCCCGCTTTCGGGTAGTGCTGGGTGAATTCGCGCTGGGAGGTACCGACAATGTTGGCATCCTGATCAAACACGATGGCGCGGGAAGAGGTGGTTCCCTGGTCCAGAGCGACGACATATTTCTTTTCAGCAGACATGATGTTCTCCACGTTTCTATTTTCCACGTTTTTATACGTTGGAGGGGGCCGCTCTTATGCGGCAGCCTCTTCTTTGGCGGTTTGGGTCGCTTGCTCGGTGGTGACGACACGGTTGCCCGGGACGCAGGGAGCCAGCACTTTGACATACAGAGCGGTACCAATCTGGGCGCCAACGATGGGGCCAAGGATCGGAACCCAGAAGTAGGGGTTGTCACGACCACCGGTCAGGGCAACATCACCCCAGCCAGCAAAGAACGCGAACAGTTTCGGACCAAAGTCACGGGCCGGGTTCATGGCAAAACCGGTTAACGGGCCAAGGGAGGCGCCGATCACCGCGATCAGGATACCGATCAGCAGAGCGGCTGCGAAACCTTTGGGGGCGCCATTGTTGTTGTCACCCAGCGCCATGATGCCCAGCATCAGGACGGCAGTGATCACCAGCTCGACGGCAAAAGCTTGCATATTGGTCAGCAGGGCATTGGGATAGGTGGAGAAGATCCCGGCGGTGCCGAGGCTCTCGACGCTGCCGCGCACCACGTTATGGGTCACTTCCCACTGGGTGAAAAGGTTACCATAAAGGAAGTAGACAAGGGCGGCGAAGCAGAAGGCACCGGCCATCTGGGCGATGATGTAGGGTACCACTTTGCGCTTGTCGAACCCGCAGAAGGTCATCAGCGCCAGGGTTACAGCCGGGTTCAGGTGAGCACCTGAAATGCCGCCGGTCACATAGATGGCGATGGCCACACCCAGACCCCAGGTAATGGAGATTTCCCACTGCCCGAAGTTGGCGCCTGCCAGCACCAGTGCCGCCACACATCCGACGCCGAAAAATATCAGCAGGCCGGTTCCGATAAACTCGGCGATGCACTCGCCAAGCAGGGTATTGGGTCTTTGTATGCTCATAACGTTGTTCCTTATATCCACCCGTAGAGGCTTGATGTTCTGTTTTATCTTTTTTGTGTCTATCCGTTGTTGCCGAAAACGTTTCCCTGTTGTTTTTGTGTCTTGCGCAAACGATGTGCTCGTTTTCGCTCGTTATCGGTCGTGACAGAAAATAACCCTTCCCGTTAATTTCACCATCCCCCCGCCATGGGAAATGTGGACAAGATCCCACTCATTGCTAAGAAAATGTGACGTAAAGCAACTCAATTGCTAGTAAATACCACTTATTGGGTAAGCTATATCCCTTGCTGCACAAGGGATAGGGCTTGCTGAGCAATTGCTCATTTGGAGCTTTTTTTTGTAATAAAACTGCAATATTTGAGTATGCATCACAGATTAAATGAGCGTATATGAGCACAATTGGCTCGCTTACGAATCAATGGACTCACATGATTCGTCAGAATGATCAGGGCATCCTCAACCGCCCATAACAACAATAAGGAAGCAGAACATGCTTAGTCTCTTCAGGCCTGCGGCACATATCGACAGGCTCCCGGCTGACAAGGTCGACCCCTTCTACAAACGCATGCGTTGGCAGGTGTTTTTCGGGATCTTCTTCGGTTACGCCGGCTACTATCTGGTACGGAAAAACTTCAGTCTTGCGATGCCCTATCTGATCGAGCAGGGCTTCTCCCGTGGTGATCTCGGTTTCGCGCTCTCCGGGGTCTCCATCGCTTACGGCTTGTCCAAGTTCCTGATGGGGAACGTCTCCGACCGTTCCAACGCCCGTTACTTCCTCTCCGCCGGTCTGCTGCTCTCGGCTGCCATCATGTTCATGATGGGTACCATGCACTGGGCCACCTCCAGCATTGCCATCATGTTTGTGCTGTTGTTCCTGAACGGTTGGGCACAGGGCATGGGCTGGCCGCCCTGCGGTCGCACCATGGTGCACTGGTGGTCACAGAAAGAGCGCGGCGAAGTGGTTGCGGTCTGGAACGTGGCTCACAACGTGGGCGGCGGCATGATTGGCCCGCTGTTTATCCTCGGGATGGGCTGGTTCAACGACTGGCGCAGCGCCTTCTATGTGCCTGCGGCTGCGGCGGCCGCCATCGCGGTGATCGCCTTCTTCGTGATGCGTGATACCCCGCAATCGGTCGGTCTGCCTCCCATCGAAGAGTACAAGAACGACTATCCGAAGGATTACAACGAGAGCCACGAGCAGGAGTTCTCCGCCAAGGAGATCTTCGTCAAGTACGTGCTGCACAACAAACTGCTGTGGTACATCGCGATCGCCAACGCTTTCGTTTACCTCATTCGTTACGGTGTGCTGGACTGGGCGCCAACCTACCTGAAAGAGGCCAAGCACTTCACCGTCGACAACTCCTCCTGGGCTTACTTCCTCTACGAGTGGGCCGGTATTCCGGGCACCCTGCTGTGTGGCTGGATCTCTGACAAGATGTTCCAGGGCCGCCGTGCACCGGCCGGTATCCTGTTCATGGTGTTGGTGACCCTGGCTGTACTGGTTTACTGGTTCAACCCGGCCGGCAACCCGACCATCGACATGATGGCGCTGGTGGCAATCGGCTTCCTGATCTACGGCCCTGTCATGCTGATTGGCCTCTATGCTCTTGAGCTGGCACCGAAGAAAGCAGCCGGTACTGCGGCAGGTTTCACCGGTCTGTTCGGTTATCTGGGCGGCGCCGTGGCAGCCAACGCCATGCTGGGTTATACCGTTGACCACTTCGGTTGGGATGGCGGCTTCATGGTGCTGACCGTCTCCTGCGTGCTCTCCATCATCCTGCTGGCGATGACCCTCAAGCATGAGAACATTGCCGTTGCGGCCAAGAAAGCGGCTGCCCATAAGGCATAAAACGTGATCCTCAGCTTATTGATCCCAAAGGGGATCAGGTAAACTGCCAAAAGGCCCCGCATCTGCCGGGGCCTTTTTTTGTCTCATCATCGGAGTGTAAGCGTGAAGCAAACCCAACGACATCTGGAGATCCTGGACGTCCTGACGCGGCAGGGATTTGTCTCGACCGACGATCTGGTGACCCACTTTGACGTCAGCCCCCAGACCATTCGCCGGGATCTGAACGATCTCGCCGAACAGAACAAGATCCGGCGCCATCATGGCGGTGCCTCCCTGCATTCGAGTACCGTCAATACCGCCTACAGCGCCCGTAAAGTGATGCAACTCAAGGAGAAAGAGCGCATCGCCCGCGAGGTCGCGGCCAATATTCCCGACGGCTCATCGCTCTTTATCGACATAGGCACCACCACCGAAGCGATTGCTCGCGCCCTGCTCGATCACCGCGAGCTGCGCATCGTCACCAACAACCTCAACGTGGCCAGCATTCTGACGGCCAAGGATGACTTCACCGTCATCATTGCCGGCGGCGAGATCCGCAACCGCGATGGTGGCATCGTGGGGGAGGCGACCCGCGACTTTATCGGTCAGTTTCGCATGGACTATGGCGTCATCGGGATTTCGGGGATCGACAACGACGGCTCCCTGCTCGATTTCGACTATCACGAGGTGAAGATCGCCCAGGCCATTATCGCTCACTCCCGTCAGGTGTTCCTGGCCGCCGACCACACCAAGTTTGGTCGCAATGCCATGGTCAATCTGGGCAATCTCAGCCAGATCCACGCCCTCTTTACCGATCAGGAGCCACCGGAAAAGCTGACGCGATTGATGGCGCAACACCAGATCGCCTGCCACATCTGCTAACGGCGAAACACGCCAAGGCTGTGCCGGTCGCCCGTCAGGGCGGCCTCCTTTATCTTTATCTCCCCTAGCTCCGCACTCATCTCACCCCTTTATAGGTATTGCAAAAACCACTATTCAATCTGGTTTTTTTGGCTATCAATCCGCCGATTTTGGCCCGACGCCATTGGCTCCGCTGACCTGTCCCCTTTGCCACCTCTGGCGGGCTGTGGCGATCACACTTTCGCCATAAAATGTTCGTTTGTTGTATTTTCATGTTCTAAAATGAGCGAAATCAAACATTGCTGTTATAGCAATCATAAAAATGAAAGTAGGTGAACATGAGCGAACATTATGATCTGGTCGTCGTCGGTGGCGGCATCAACGGGGTCGGCATCGCAGCCGATGCGGCAGGACGGGGTCTGAAGGTTGCCCTGTTTGAGGCGCAAGATCTCGCCTCTGCCACCTCGTCCAACTCCAGCAAGCTGATCCACGGCGGTTTGCGCTATCTCGAGCATTACGAATTCCGGCTGGTGAAAGAGGCGTTGGCGGAGCGGGAGGTGCTGCTCGGTATGGCGCCCCACATCGCGCGTCCCATGCGTTTTCGCCTGCCGCACCGTCCACACCTGCGTCCGGCCTGGATGATCCGTGCCGGTCTGTTCCTCTATGACAATCTGGCCAAGCGCGACAAGCTCAAGGGGAGCTGCGGCGTGCGCTTTCTGCCGCAAGATGGCTTGACCGCGGGGATCAACAAGGGATTTGAATACTCGGACGCCTGGGTCGACGACGCCCGGCTGGTGGTGCTCAATGCCATGATGGCCCGTGACAAGGGGGCCGACGTGCAGACCCGCACCCGTTGCATCAAGGCGGTGCGCGGTTCCAAACACTGGACGCTCACTTTGGAGCGGGAAGGGGGCGAGCAGTTCACCGTCACCTGCCGTGGTCTGGTCAATGCCGCGGGCCCCTGGGTCAAGACCTTCTACGACGAGAGCCTGCACGAGAAATCCCCCCGCGGCATTCGCCTTATTAAAGGCAGCCACATGATAGTGCCGCGCATCCACGAGCGCGAAGAGGCCTATATCCTGCAAAACGAAGATAACCGTATCGTCTTCGTCATCCCTTATCAGCAGGACTACTCCCTTATCGGCACCACGGATGTGGAGCACCACGGCAGCCCGCGGGAAGCGAAGATCAGCGAGGCCGAGATCAATTACCTGTGCAAGGTGGTCAACGCCCACTTCACTCGTCAAATTGCGCCGCAAGATGTGATCTGGACTTACGCCGGGGTGCGCCCGCTCTGTGATGACGAGTCAGATTCACCGCAGGCGGTGACCCGCGACTACACCCTCGAACTGTCTGGCGAGTCTGACGGTGCGCCGCTCTTGTCGGTGTTTGGCGGCAAGCTCACCACCTATCGGAAGCTGGCGCAGGCCGCCTGCAACAAGCTCAAGCCTTGGTTCAGCCAGATGGGGGATGACTGGACGGCGACCAGCCGTCTGCCCGGCGGCGAGTTTGACTGCTCGGTGCGCGAGCTGGCCCGCGCCTTTGCGCTGGAGTTTGACTGGCTCGATGATCGCAGCGCCCTGCGTATTGCCGAGGCCTATGGAGCCCATGCCCGTCTTTGGCTGAAAGAGGAGCGCGGCATTCACTTCGGTGGCGGCCTCTACGAGTCGGAAGTGCGTTATCTCATCGAGCGGGAGTGGGCCTGTTCACTGGAGGATATCCTCTGGCGCCGCAGCAAGCTGGGGCTGCGCCTGAACGACTCAGAGCAGCAGATGCTGCAGATCTGGCTCGACCAATACCATCAGGCTCTGCGCAAGGCGAGCTGATGGGTGACGGTGGGCAGTGCGCTGCTGCCCACCGCTTTCCACCGTAAATATGCAACAAACCTCTGATAGAACAATTACCTACACACAATAATAAAGAGCATCACATATGAAAAAACTCACCGTTTCCCTCATTGCGTTAAGCCTTGGGGCATCCCTCTCATTACCTGTTCTGGCCGCCGATGAAGGCAAGATAGTGATTGCTCACCGGGGCGCTTCCGGCTACCTGCCCGAGCACACCCTGGAGTCCAAGGCATTGGCCTACGGCATGGGTGCCGATTATCTGGAGCAGGATCTGGTGATGACCAAGGATGACCAGTTGGTGGTGATGCACGATCACTTCCTCGATGGCATCACCGATGTGGCCGAGCGCTTCCCCGGCCGGGCCCGCCCGGATGGTCGCTACTATGTGGTGGATTTCACCCTGGATGAGGTGCGTTCCCTGCGTATGACCGAACCGTTCCAGCTGGTGGATGGCAAGCAGATGCCGGTCTATCCGGCGCGCTTCCCGTTGTGGAAGTCGAGCTTCAAGATCCACACCTTCCAGGAAGAGATCGAGATGATCCAGGGGCTCAACAAGAGCACCGGCAAGAACATCGGGATCTACCCGGAGATCAAGGCGCCCTGGCTGTTCCGTCACGAAGGCAAGGATATCTCCAAGGCGGTGCTGAAGGTGCTCAAGGAGTACGGCTACACCGGGAAGGATGACAAGGTCTATCTGCAGTGCTTCGATGCCGATGAACTCAAGCGCATCAACAGCGAGCTGATGCCCGCCATGGGTATGGATCTGAAACTGGTGCAGCTGATGGCCGAGACCGACTGGAACGAGACCATGGTCTACGACGCCAAGGGCAAGGCGACCCCCTACAACTATGACTGGATGTTCAAGCCGGGGGCGATGAAAACCATCGCCAGCTATGCCGAAGGGATTGGCCCGTGGAAGCCGATGATCGTCACCGAGCCGGGCACTTTGGGCAAGCCGGTCTTCACCGGCATGGTAAAAGAAGCCCATGCGGCGGGCCTGAAAGTTCACCCCTATACCTTCCGTCAGGATGAGGGGCAGATCCCGGCCTATGCCAAGGACTTTACCGATCTCCTTAACATCTTCCTCTATCAGGCTGATGTGGATGGGGTGTTCAGTGACTTCCCTGACAAGGCGGTGGCCGTCATCAAGGCCCATCAAGATGCGGCCAAATAGAACTCTGGCGCCATTTGAATGCAAAGCGAGGCCAATTGGCCTCGCTTTTTGTTTCAGGCTCTTGCAACGGGAGTGTGCGTCCTGTCAGAAAATAGCCAGATCACGTCATGGTGTGCCGGATCTGCATCATTTTACGCAGTTTTTACGTAGCAGATCGCTGGCATGAAATCGGCAGAGCGGTTAGTCTAGCGGCGTTGAACCAACCCCATGAGGTACAGATGAAAACCGTATTGCGTTTTAGCCTGCTGGGCGCCTTGTTGCTGGGTGGCCATGCCTTCGCCGCCGAGCCGAAAAAATTTGATATCAGCATGTTCCCAGCCGCTGACGTGAATCAGGAACGTGTGGTGATCCGCCTGCCTGAAGTCGAAAAAGAAGCCGACATGATGGTCGAGCTGCAGGTCGGCAAAAAGATGATGGTTGATTGCAACGTACCGCGTTTTGCAGGCAACCTGGAACAGCACAGCGTCAAAGGCTGGGGCTACAACTACCTGAAACTGGGCAAGGTCTCCGACCCCATCAGCACCCTGATGATGTGCCCGGATAACCAGCAGAAAGAGACCTTCGTCCAGATCTACGGTCAGGGCTTCTTCGTGAACTACAATTCAAAACTGCCGTTCGTGATCTACGTGCCGCAGGAGTATGAAGTGCGCTACCGTCTGTGGCGTGCCGACAACCTGGCTCAACCGGCCATGATTGAGTAAGCATGTTTGAACCAAGGGTTCAGCTGGTTCACCTGATGTGACAAATAAAGCGCCGTATGGCGCTTTATTTTTGCCTGCGTAACCCCAAAAGTGACGTGTAAATGGGTTGCACATTTACATAAGTTTATTATTTATCAACGTTTTTTGCGTGTTATGCCACAAAATCGGCGTCAGCGATGGGGCAAACTGACTTCGATAAAAGATATTTATTAACATAGTGAGAAAATTGATTTTGCACTCGGCGATGGCCTGATGATACTTGCCCGCAAAGGTCAAACTAACCAGAAAAAGAGCACTATGAGCTTCGAATCAGACAAGCGTTTCAACGACTTCAAACATTTTCCCCGTGGCCTGCGTCGCAGTGGCGAATTCACTGTGGCCGAAGCGGACAGTCTGGAAAAGTATGGTACCGCCATGCTGGCACTCTACCAGGGCAACCTTGCACCCCGTGACGATGTCGAGTCCGCCTTCGTCGAGCAGGTCAAATCCGGCGCAGCCGGTGCCAACCCCCATGCCAAGGTGTGGTTCAAATACCTCAAGGTGATCGGTCCCAAGCGCGTTCATCGCCTCTGCACCGTCGTTGGCGGCGCCAGCGAAGAGAGTAGCGGTGGCGGCAGCTTTGATGTCGGTGGTGGCAGCGGTGGTGGCAGTGACGAGTCCATCGATTAATGGATACCGAGCTGCTTCGGACCTTTATCGAGGTGAGCAAGACCCGGCACTTTGGCCGGGCTGCTGAAAATCTCTACCTGACCCAGTCGGCGGTGAGTTTCCGGATCCGCCAGCTAGAGCAGCAACTGGGTGTCAGTCTGTTTGCACGTCATCGCAACAATATCCGTTTGACCGCATCCGGTGAGCGTCTGCTGCCCTATGCAGACGCCATCTTGCACACCCTTGGTCGTGCCAAGCAGGATGTGGCGCTCTCGCCAGGATTCAGCCAGCAGTTGGCCATCGGCGCGCCCGCGGTGTTTTGGGAGCTCGATTTCAACGACTGGCTCAATCACATCTATGCACTGGCGCCCGGTTTGGCGGTACGGCTGGAAACGGCTTCCCGTGAGCACCTCTGCCGTCAGTTGCTGGAGCGCTCCCTCGATCTGGCCCTGCTCTCCGAGCCCACCAAGATCGATGAGATTGCCCTGCATCCCATCGGTGAGCTGGTGTTCGAGCTGGTGAGCCGGGATCCGGCCGCCAATGCCGACAACCTGATGCAGATACCGCACATCCACCTCGACTGGGGCACCAGCTTCGAGCCGCAACCCAGCCGCTTGCAGAGCCTGCAAAAGACCCCGGTGCTGCACTCCAGCTCCGCCAGCATGGCGTTGCAGTTTGTGCTGGCCAACGGTGGCGCTGCCTACCTGCCACGGCGGATGGTCAGCCCCTTCCTCGAGAAGGGCGCGCTCCATCTGGTGGAGGGGGGGCAGCCGCTGAGCCGTCCGCTCTATCTCGCCTATCTGGAGAAATCCGATCGCCGGGAGCTGATCGATCAGCTGTTGACCCTGCCACTGGGTTGGCACGATGCCGAACTGCGCCTCAACGTCGAATAAGCGTCGAGTGTTATCCAAGGAAGAGCCCACCCCACGGTGGGCTCTTCTGTTTGGGGAAAATTGCAGGGAGCGGGGTCACGTAATTGGCGCGGGAGGCTTGGCGTCATCGGTCTGTAACGGTACCTTTTCAGGCTGTTTATCCGATTGAGCACTGACAGGGATGGATTGTAATTGATCGACTTTAGTCACCCCGAATGGCGGGCACTGGCGCAGCAGTTGCTGAGCCACTCACCTGTGGTGATCCGTGGCCGCCAGTGGCAACCGCTGGTGGGCCTGCTCAAGGATAACCAGCTGCTGCTCGCCCATGGCAGCCACAGCTATGAGCTCACCCCGGCCGGGCGGCGCTATCTCACCCGCGAGCTGATGCTGGCCGAGATCGCCACCGCGCCCCCCGAGCCCGAGGAGTGGTTGCATGCTCAGGGCTGGCAATTGGGGGAGCAGGTCAACGAACGGGTGTTGGCGGCGCTCTATCGCAAGAGCGAGGTGAACTTCACCCCCAACGAGCAGATCGATTTCGAGGACAAGGGGATCCGGCTCTGTGCCGATCAGCTGTTGCGCTTGCGCGCCGCCCAGCCGTTCAGCCTCTTTTTTAGCGGCGGCACCCTGATCGACGCAGCCCCCTGGTTGCAGGCGCTGGGAGAGGTGGCGCTGCCCGAGCGCACCCTGGCGGGTCTTGGCAAGATCCTGTGGGGGGAGGGGAGTATCGAGCGGGTGATCACCACCGACAGCGTCGGCGCCTTTGCCGAGCTGCCTCTTGAACACGGCACCTTGCTGGTGTGGGCTCCCCCATCGGCTCCTCTGGCCTTGCAGCAGGTGGTGGCCGCCGTGCCCCCCAATGTGTTGTGGAGTCATCTCACCGCCCTCGACCCTGCCGGGGTGGATCGGCTGCAGGCGCTGGCCCAGCGCTTGGGTCGTCCGGCCAGCTGGTGGCTGCCCCGTGATCTGGCTCCCATCCTCAGCGCGTATGCCCAACCTTTGACTGAGGCCCGGCCCTGGGAACCGAGCCGGATCCCCAAGCCATTGTTAGCAGTTTGTAGCGGTTTGGTTGAGTCCAATGGTGGCTTATCGGCCGAGGTGTGCGCACTGGCGCCAGCGTGGCATGCCGTTGGTTGAAATTGGCCTGAAAGCGAGCCAAAAAGCGGTTTTCCCCCATTGAACGCGGTGATATAAAGAGTTGACGAAGCGCTCGCCAGATGAGCGCTTTTGTTTATCAAGCCGCTTTGCCACCCAACGAACTCAACGGAATACAGGGAATACCATGTTTGAAAAGGTTGTTGCCGCCCCAGCGGATCCGATCCTGGGCCTGACCGAAGCCTTCCGCGCTGACTCTCGCAGCCACAAGATCAATCTGGGCGTAGGGATCTACAAGGACGAGTCCGGTGCCACCCCCATTCTTCACTGCGTCAAGAAAGCCGAGCAGAAGCTGCTGACCGACGAGAAGACCAAGAACTACCTCGGTATTGAAGGCAATATCGAATATGGCCGCATCGTGCAGCAACTGCTGTTCGGGCAGCACTCTGCGCTGGTTGCCAGCGGTCGCGCCAAGACCGCGCAAGCGCCGGGCGGTACCGGTGCCCTGCGTATCGCGGCCGAATTCGTGGTGCGCAACGGTCTGGCCAAGACCATCTGGATCTCCGATCCCACCTGGGCCAACCACGTCAGCGTATTCCAGGCCGCGGGCCTGACCGTCAAGTGGTACAAGTACTACGACGCCGCCACCAAGGGGCTCGACTTTGCTGCCATGCAGGCCTCGCTGGCCGAAGTGCAGCCGGGTGAGCTGGTGCTGCTGCACGGTTGCTGCCACAACCCGACCGGTATCGACCCCACTAGTGATCAGTGGCGCGCGCTGGCCAAGCAGAGTGCTGCTGCCGGCTGGTTGCCGCTGTTTGACTTCGCCTATCAGGGTTTTGCCCGTGGTATCGAAGAGGATGCCGAAGGCCTGCGCATCTTCGCCGAGTGCCATGACGAGCTGCTGGTGGCGAGCTCTTTCTCCAAGAACTTCGGCCTCTACAACGAGCGGGTCGGCGCCTTCACGCTGGTGAGCGCGACCAAAGAGATCGCCGATGTGGCCTTCACTCAGGTCAAGACCGTCATTCGTGCCAACTACTCCAACCCGCCGTCACACGGCGCCGCTGTGGTCACCGCCGTGGTGAGCGATCCGGCTCTCTATGCCGAGTGGGTCGAAGAAGTGGCTGCCATGCGGGTGCGTATTCGCGAGATGCGCGAATTGCTGGTCGAGAAGCTGGCTACCCTCGGCGTGAGCCAGGATTTCAGCTTTATCCGCGAGCAGAACGGCATGTTCTCCTTCTCCGGCCTCACCAAGGATCAGGTGGAACGCCTCAAGAGCGAATTTGCCATCTATATCGTCGGCTCAGGCCGGATCAGCGTAGCCGGTATTACCCGCGCCAATATCGATCCCCTGTGCGAGGCGATCGCCAAGGTGCTGTAATCGCATTGCCTTGTGCTCTGGCACTATGCCATGAAAAAGCCCGTCACCTTGGTGACGGGCTTTTTTGATCGCCAACGGCTGATCGCCAAACAAGGGTAAGGGCGGCTCAGTGGTGGCGGGCACCTTGCCACAGCTTGCGCAGTTGCAACAGCAGCGCGGTCAGGGCGCCGCCGCTCAGGGCGGTGAGTACCGCCAGCAGCAGGCTGCCGAGCAGGAAGGGGAGCACCAGGGTGGCCGCCTCCTGCTCCAGCCAGTGCAGGGTCCAGCTGAGGTGGAAGGGCTCCGGTGTCTGGTGCAGTACCAGACAACCCGTGCGATAGGCGTAGAGATACATGAACGGCAGGGTCAGCGGGTTGTTGAACCAGACCGCCAGCAGTGCCAGCGGCAGGTTGAGGCTGAATGCCAGCGCCAGACCGACTGCGATGAGCGAGTGCATCGGGATTGGGAACCAGCAGGCGAAGATCCCGGCCGCCACCGCGCCGCTCAGGGCGCGGGTGCCCCCTTGCCAGAGGGTAGGGGCAAGCAGTCGCTCACCAAACAGGGCAAACCACTTCTGCTGGCGCAGGGTATCGGGATCGAGCTTGAAGCGGGCAAACCAGCGACTCAGCATGGGCGGGCCATCTTGCGTTTTTGCCACTGGCGCACCGTGCTGATCCGCCAGAAGGTGCGGATCAGGGTGTAACCGATAAGAGAACTGAGCAGGGCAAGGATCAGCGAGCCCAGCAACAGCGGGGGGGCCACTGTGCCCAGTACCGAGACCAACCAATCCCAGGTGAACTCAATCTCTATCTGCTGCGCTGAATGTCCCAGCAACTGGCAACCCACCAGATAGGCACCATAGAGCAGGGGCGGCATGGTAAAGGGGTTGGAGAGCCAGACCAGCGCCACCGAGAGCGGCAGATTGACCCGGCACAGGATAGCGCCACCGGCGGCCAGCAGCATCTGGCAGGGGAGCGGCACCCAGGCCATGAAGAGGCCCACCGCAAATGCCCCGGCAGCCGAGCGGCGGTTGAGGTGCCAGAGGTTGGCATCGAGCAGCAGTTTGCCGAACAGCCGCAGGTGCTTGTGTTCTTTCAGGGTTTGCTGATCGGGCATCCAGCGTTTAATGAGTTGTTTGGGCATATCGAAACCTTGCTAAATACTTGCTCCATGGATCTGCGTCTGTTGTCGTTTGCCCTGGGGGCAAGCTCCTCACTGCTCTGGCCATGGTTACCTTCACTCGCATGGGGGGGCCTGTTGCTGTCCCTGCTGATCCCCCTTGCATATTGCCGTGCCTGGCGGTGGCTGTTTCTCCTGCTCGGCATCCTCTGGATGCAGGCCAATCTTGCCTATCGGCTGGCCTGGCTGGAGCGGTTGGGCGATCAGACGAGCCACATGATAACCGCAGAGCTGCAAAGTGCAGAGCCCGAGGGGGATAAATTTGTCCGGCTGTTGCTGCGGGTGAGCATCCTCGACGAGCAACCGGTGACACCTGAGCCCCTGATCCGGGTCAATGCCTATCAGGCATTGCCCGCCATGACGGTAGGCAGCCGGATCACCCTGGTGACCTCGTTGAAACCGGCTCACGGTCTGGCCAACGAGGCGGGGCTGGATGGGCGGCGTCTGCTGCTGGGCAAGGGGATCACTGCCACCGGAAATCTGCGTCGGGTGATAGATATTCAACAGGCACCTGCGGGTTGGCGCGAACGCTGGTTGGGCGCGGCGACCGAGAGTTGGCGCCCACTTGATCATGCTCCCTTGCTGGCGGCGCTCACTTTTGGCGAGCAGAGTGGCATTACGGATGCCCAGTGGGAGCTGTTTCGCGGCAGCGGCCTGACCCATATCATCGCCATCTCAGGGCAACACATCGCGCTGGTGGCGGTGCTCGGGTGGTGGCTGGGCAGGCTGTTTGGTCTGCGCGTCGCCATCATCACCTCCCTGTTGTTTGCTGCCGTCTACAGCGCGTTGGCCGGGTTTGCGGTGGCCACCGAGCGGGCCCTGATCATGGTGCTGGTGTGGAGTGTGCTGCGCTGGAGCCGGCGAGAGTGGCCGGCCTGGCGCATCTGGCTGTGGGCCTTTGTGGTATTGACCCTCTGGGATCCCTTCGCCCTCTATTCGGCCGGCTTCTGGCTCTCGTTTCTGGCGGTGGCCATCTTGCTGCTGGTGGGATATGTCCACGACAAGCCGGGACTGTGGCAGATCCAGCTCTGGCTACTGCTCGGTCTGCTGCCGCTGCAACTGGCATTGTTCGAGGGGATAGCGCCCCTTGCCATGGTGATCAACCTGTTGGCGGTGCCGCTCTTTTGTATCGCCATCATCCCGCTGGCCCTGATCGGTGTGCTGCTGGCGCCGCTTTCCACCTCGCTTGCCTATGTCCTGTTCTGGCTGGCTGATCTGGGGCTCGGGTGGGTGCTGACGATCCTGAATTGGCTGGCCGATCAACTGCAACTGTGGTGGCCACTACCCGGCTGGTGGCTGCCGCTCTGCACCCTGCTGTTGCTGCTCTGGTTCGCCGCAAAGTGGCGCCCGGCACGCTGGCTATGGCTACCGGGTCTGTGTGCGCTGTTGCTGGTGCTCTGGCCAACGCCTGCCCGCTGGCAACTGCGGGTGCTGGATGTGGGGCAGGGGCTGGCGGTGCTGATCAGCAAGGGGGAGCGTGCCATCCTCTATGACACCGGCGATCGTTATCCCGGAGGTTACAACATGGCGGACGCGGTGATCCTGCCCCAGCTGAGCTATCTGGGGATCCGGGTCATCGATCGCCTCATCATCAGCCACAAGGATCGGGATCATGCCGGCAATCGCAAGCGACTGCTCAGCGCCATGCCGGTGCGTCACGAGCTCTCTTCTTATCCCTTCAGTGCGGGAACGACGCTCTGCCAGCGTGGGCAACAGTGGCGTTGGCAGGGGCTCTCGTTTGCAGTGCTCTGGCCCGAGCGTCCCGGTGGCGGGCGCAATAACGATGGCTGCGTGGTGCGTATTAGCGATGGCGAGCGCAGTGTGCTGCTCAGTGCCGATATCGAACGGCAGGCAGAGCTGCGATTGGTGGCGCTGGAGGGGGAGGGGTTGGCCAGCACCTTGCTGGTGAGCCCCCATCATGGCAGTCGCACCTCCTCCACGCCCCCTTTTGTCGCGGCGGTAGCGGCGCAGGAGGTGATCCACAGCGCCGGTTTTATGAATCAGTGGGGCTTTCCCCGTCCCGATGTGGTGGCCCGCTATCGGGATGCCCGCCAGTGGATCACCGGTCAGCAAGGGGCGATGCTGGTCGAACCCACCGCAGCGGGCTTGAGCGTCACCGCCGAGCGAGATGTGGGGCCCTGGTACCGGCGCAGTGGCGACTGGTGGCGACCGCGAGTGTGGTTTGAGCAATAATCGGCCATTTCTGCCGTGTAGGAATGCGATATAGGTGGCGGCGCTTGGTGTAAGCCTGCGCTTTGGCTAGAATAGCCCGTCATTTCCATTACTAACGGCTATTCATGCAACAAGAAACCTCACAAGAGAGCTGGCCAGTATTCAAACGCCTGCTCGGTTATGTCCGTGATCGCAAGCTGGGCCTGGTCGGTGGCATCATCGGGATGCTGGGCTACGCCGCCGTGGATACCACCTTTGTCTACTCCATCAAGCCGCTGATCGATCAGGGCATCAATGGCAACGACAGCACCGTTCTGAAATGGATGCCCTTCTTCGTCCTCGGCATCGTGGCCCTGCGCGGTGTCGCCAACTTTCTCTCCAACTACTGCATGGCCTGGGTTGGCAACCACGTCGTGATGCGTCTGCAACAGCAGGTGTTCAATCACATGGTGGCGATGCCGATGAGCTTCTTCGACCGTCAGAACACCGGTCATTTGCTCTCCAAGGTGACCTATGACGCCAGTCAGGTCTCCTCGGCGGCGAGCACCACGCTGGTGACCCTGGTGCGGGAAGGGGCGACCGTGGTCGGTCTGCTCGGCCTGATGTTTTGGCACTCCTGGCAGCTGTCGGTGATTTTCCTGGTGGTTGGCCCGCTGGTGGGGGTCATCATCGGCCTTATCAGCCGCCGTTTCCGCCAGATCAGCCGTCACATCCAGCAGGCGGTAGGGGATATCACCACCTCCACCGAGCAGATGCTCAAAGGGCACAAAGAGGTGCTGATGTTTGGTGGCCAGAAGGTGGAAGAGAAACGCTTCTTCCAGGTCAGCAACAACATGCGCCAGCAGACCATGAAAATGGTCGCCGCCGATGCCATCGGTAGTCCTGTTGTGCAGATGGTGGCCTCCATCGCGCTGGCTGCCTTCCTCTATGTAGCCACCATCGACAGTGTGCGCAGCGAGCTGACTGCCGGTACGTTTACCGTCATGATCACCTCCATGATGATGCTGCTCAAGCCGCTGAAAAGCCTGACCGACGTCAACAACCAGTTCCAGCGCGCCATCACCGCCTGCCATAGCCTGTTTGGCCTGCTCGACAGCGAGCCGGAGCAGGATACCGGCACCCGCACTTTGGAGCGCGCCCGCGGCGAGATCGAGTTTCGCAACGTCACCTTTACCTACCCGACCAAGGACACCCCGGCGCTGCACAACGTCAGCTTCAAGGTGGAGGCGGGTAAGTCGGTGGCGCTGGTGGGCCGTTCCGGCTCTGGCAAGAGTACCATCGCCAGCCTGCTGACCCGCTTCTACGACATCGATCAGGGGGAGATCCTGCTGGACGGCATCAACATCCGCGAATACAAGTTGAGCGAGTTGCGCAAGCAGTACGCGCTGGTCTCCCAGCATGTTCACCTGTTCAATGACTCGGTGGCCAACAACATCGCTTACGCGGCGGAAGACAAATACAGCCGCGACCAGATCGTGCAGGCTGCTCGTATTGCCCATGCCGACGAGTTCGTCAGCAAGATGAGCAACGGGTATGACACTGTGGTTGGCGAGAACGGTGCATCCCTCTCCGGTGGTCAGCGCCAGCGTGTTGCCATTGCGCGCGCTTTGCTGCGCGATGCGCCGGTTCTGCTGCTGGATGAGGCCACCTCGGCCCTCGATACCGAATCCGAGCGCCACATTCAGGCGGCTATCGACGAGCTTTGCAAAGCGCGTACCTCGCTGGTGATCGCTCACCGTCTCTCCACCATCGAGAAGGCGGACGAGATCCTGGTGATCGACGAAGGCCATATCGTCGAGCGCGGGAACCACGAAGCATTGATGGAGCAGCGCGGCACCTATGCCCAGCTGCGCGCTATTCAGTTTGGCAACGCGGGAAGCAAGGCCTGATGCTGGAACGGCTCTGGTATCGCAAAAGTGGCTGGTGCTGGTTGCTGGCCCCCTTTGCCCTGCTGTTTGCCATCATCAGCGGCACCCGCCGCTACGCCTATCGTCACGGCTGGCGCAAGGGGTATCGCTCCTCCTTGCCGGTCATTGTGGTGGGCAATATTTCGGTGGGGGGCAACGGCAAGACCCCGGTGGTGGTCTGGCTGGTGGAGCAGTTGCAGGCCCGCGGCTATCGCCCCGGGGTGGTGAGCCGTGGTTATGGTGGCAAGGCGCCCCATTACCCCTATCGGCTGGATGAGACCAGCACCACGGCGCAGGCCGGAGATGAGCCGGTGCTGATTGCCCGGCGCTGCGGCTGCCCCGTGGTGGTTGCCCCGAAACGGGCCGATGCGGTACGACTGCTGGAGCAGAGCGGTGAGGTGGATATCATCATCACCGACGATGGTCTGCAGCACTATGCGCTGGCCCGCGACATCGAGCTGGTGGTGGTGGACGGAGCGCGCCGTTTCGGCAATGCCTGCCTGCTGCCCATGGGGCCGCTGCGCGAGCCGGTCACTCGTCTCAAACGGGTGGACGCCATCATCTGCAACGGCGGTGAGCCGGGCAAGGGGGAGTACCCCATGCAACTGGTCGCCGACACCCCGCGCCGGGTGCGCGATGATGCACCGCTTGCCGCCCCCTTGTCGGGGCCGGTCGATGCGTTGGCGGGGATTGGTCATCCGCCCCGCTTCTTTGCCACCCTCGAAGGGCTCGGCTATCAGCTGGATCAGCAGGCCGCCTACGGCGATCATCATCCCTTCGATCGGGATGAGCTGGTGGGGCGCTTTGCCAGCAAGCTGCTGCTGATGACCGAGAAGGATGCGGTCAAGTGCCGCCCATTTGCCCTCGATAACTGGTGGTATCTGCCGGTCAGCGCCGAGTTGCCCGCCTCCTTGCTCGATACCTTGTTGCACAAGCTGGGGGCGAAGGCGAAGGGCGCGACCAAGGCGCAAGATTAATCTCTCTTGCCTGAGCGGGGGAGAAGTGGACCAATAGCGGTCCCGTATGGAATATCTGGTTGCTCGACATCCATCGCTGGCGTGATGAAGCTGCCAGCGCGACATCGTTGAAGGAGTATCGTTTTGGCTTTGGACATCAAGTTGCTCGACATCATCGCCTGCCCGGTCTGCAAGGGTAAGCTGCACTACAACAAAGCAGTTCATGAGCTGGTCTGCCGTTTTGACAAGCTGGCCTATCCGCTGGAGGAGGGGATCCCGGTGCTGCTGGAGAACCGTGCCCGTCCGCTCAATAGCGATGAGCTGCCGTCATGAGTTTCGTCGTCGTCATTCCGGCCCGCTATGCGTCAACCCGTCTGCCGGGCAAGCCGCTGGCTGATATCCATGGCAAGCCCATGGTGCAGCACGTGGTGGAGAAAGCCCTGCAATCCGGTGCCGATCGGGTGATTGTTGCCACTGACGATGCCCGGGTACAGCAGGCACTGCTGACCACCGGCGTCGAGGTGTGCATGACCTCACCGGATCACCAGTCCGGCACCGAGCGTCTGGCCGAGGTGTGCCGTCACTACGGCTTTGCCGCCGATACCATCATCGTCAATGTGCAGGGGGATGAGCCGCTCATTCCGCCCACCATCATTCGTCAGGTAGCGGATAATCTGGCCGCCGCCACGGCGCCGATGGCGACCCTGTCGGTGCCGATCAAGGATGCCGAAGAGGCGTTCAATCCGAACGCAGTGAAAGTGGTGACTGACAAGGATGGCTACGCCCTCTACTTCAGTCGCGCCAGCATTCCCTGGGATCGGGATCGCTTTGCCAAGAGCCATGAGCAGATTGGTGACCACTACCAGCGTCATATCGGTATCTACGCCTATCGCGCCGGCTTTATCCAGCGTTACGTAGACTGGGCACCGAGCGTGCTGGAGCAGGTCGAGGCGCTGGAGCAGCTGCGGGTGCTCTGGTACGGGGAGAAGATCCACGTCGCCCAGGCCCTTGAAGCGCCGCCGGTCGGGGTGGATACCCAGGCCGATCTGGAGAAGGTGCGCGCCTTTTTGGCCAAGTGATGGCCACAGCACTAACGTCATGAAAAACGGTGTCGCAAGGCACCGTTTTTTGTTTTGAAAATTTATATAATTATTTGATTTTAAACGCTAAACATGGGTTTTCTCAAACTTTTGGCGTGCATGGTTTGCCAAAGCGACGAGTTTGGTTATGATGCAAGACGCCCTGTTAACCCTAACCGGGCGGCTAAAACGAGATAAAACGGGGTGTTTGGGTGATAAATGTATTCCTGGTCGATGATCATGAGCTGGTGCGTACAGGGATAAGACGCATTCTTGAAGATGTGCGCGGGATCAAGGTGGTGGGCGAAGCACAGAGCGGCGAGACCGCAGTTACGTTCTGTCGCCAACACCATCCGGACGTGATCCTGATGGACATGAACATGCCGGGTATTGGTGGTCTGGAAGCGACCCGCAAAATTCTGCGGATCCGCCCCGATGTGCGCATCATAGTGCTGACAATTCATTCAGAAAATCCGTTCCCCACCAAGGTGATGCAGGCGGGCGCCGCCGGTTACCTGACCAAAGGGGCAGCCCCCGACGAGATGATCCAGGCGATCCGGTTGGTGCACTCCGGTCAGCGCTACATCTCCCCGGAGATTGCCCAGCAGATGGCCCTCAGCCAGTTTGCCTCCGCTGACGAGAATCCCTTCAAGTCCCTTTCCGAGCGCGAGCTGCAGATCATGATGATGATCACCAAGGGGCAGAAGGTGACCGATATCTCCGAGCAGCTCAACCTGAGCCCGAAGACGGTCAACAGCTACCGCTATCGTCTGTTCAGCAAGCTGGGGATCAACGGTGACGTGGAACTGACCCATCTGGCCATTCGCTATGGCATGCTGGATGCCGATACCCTCTAATCGGGTGGCGTGTGGTCACAAAGGCGGCGAGTGCCGCCTTTTTGCTTTTCTGCCCCTTTGCTTTTCGGGCGGCGAGGGCAGTATGCTCTGCCCGTCAATTTTTGCCTTTGTGTGAGCCGAGTAGCTGATGACCCTCTCTCCCGAACCTCTCTTCGACAGCAAGGCGTTTTTGAGCGCCGTCACCCATCAAAGTGGCGTTTACCGCATGTATGACAGCGGTGGCACCGTGATCTACGTGGGCAAGGCCAAGGATCTGAAAAAGCGGCTCGCCTCCTACTTTCGCACCAACGTCGACAGCATCAAGACCCGCACCCTGGTGCGACAGATCGCCGATATCCAGGTCACCGTCACCCACACCGAGACCGAGGCGCTGATCCTCGAGCACAACCTGATCAAGCAGTACCAGCCCCGTTACAACGTGCTGCTGCGGGACGACAAATCCTACCCCTGGATCATCATCACCGCGCACCAGCATCCGCGTATCGGCGTCCATCGCGGCGCCCGCAAGGTGAAGGGGGAGTACTTCGGCCCGTACCCCTCTGGCGGCGCGGTGCGTGAGAGTTTGCATCTGATGCAGAAAATATTTCCGGTACGCCAGTGCGAGGATGCGGTCTATGCCAACCGCACCCGTCCCTGTCTGCTCTATCAGCTCAAGCGTTGCGCTGGCCCTTGCGTACCCGGGTTGGTGAGCGAGGCCGAATATGCCCAGCAGGTGGAGCTTGCCAAACTGTTTCTGGCGGGCAAGAACCAGCAGGTGATTGGCGAGCTGGTGGGCAAGATGGAGTCTGCCAGCGGCGATCTGCGCTTTGAAGAGGCGGCCCGCTACCGGGATCAGATCCTGGCGCTGCGCCGGGTCACCGAACAGCAGTCGGTGAGCGGCAACGTACTGGACGAGCTGGATGTGGTGGGGGTCGCCTTCCAGCAAGGTGCTGCTTGCATCCACGTGCTCTTTATCCGTCAGGGCAAGGTGCTCGGCTCACGCAGCTACTTCCCGAAAGTGCCTGCTGATACCCAGCTTGATGAGGTGGTGCAATCCTTCCTGCTGCAGTTCTATCTGTCGGGGCAGGGGGGGCGGCAGATCCCGAGCGAGGTGCTGCTCGATGTGGCCCTTGAGGACGAGAGCGTCATCGCCGAGACACTCAGCCAGACCGCAGGCTACAAGGTGCGGGTGGTGAGCCGTACCCGCGCCGAACGGGCCCGCTTTATCAAGCTCGCCTCCATCAACGCCGAGACGGCGCTGCGCTCGCGGCTGGCTCACAAGAGCACCATCACCGCCCGCTACGACCAGCTGGAAGAGCTGCTGGAGCTGGAGCGTCCCATCGCCCGCATGGAGTGTTTCGATATCTCCCACACCATGGGGGAGCGCACCGTGGCCTCTTGCGTGGTGTTCAACCGGGAGGGGCCGCTCTCATCGGAATATCGTCGTTTCAACATCGACGGCATCACCGGTGGTGATGACTACGCGGCCATGGAGCAGGCGCTGGAGCGCCGCTTTGGCAAGCAGCAGGAGCCGGACAAGGTGCCTGATGTGCTGTTTATTGACGGTGGCCTCGGTCAGTTGCGTCGCGCCGAAGAGATCCTGGCCCGTCAGCTGGAGTTTCTCGGCGGTAAATATCCGCTGCTGGTGGGGATTGCCAAGGGGGTCACCCGCAAGGCGGGGTTGGAAACTCTCATCATGGGGGAGAGCCACGAAGAGCTGCATTTGCCGGCAGATATGCCCGCTTTGCACCTTATTCAGCATATTCGCGATGAATCCCACCGTTTTGCCATTACCGGCCACCGTGCCAGACGGGCCAAGGCCCGCACCAGCAGCACGCTGGAGGATATTCCGGGGGTGGGGCCAAAGCGGCGGCAGGCGCTGCTCAAATATCTGGGCGGCCTGCAGGAGGTTAAAAAGGCGAGCGTGGATGAACTGGCCAAGGTACCCGGCATCAGTCAGGAGCTGGCCCAGACCATCCACGATGGCTTGCACAGCGCCTGAGCAGGGTTAGCAGCATGGCAAAATCGCTAACTCCTTGATGCACAAGAGCCGTGACGCGGGGGGGCCGTAAATGCCATAATGGCCCTCGGATTTTGAGAAGATTGATGGATTAAAAAGACCAAGACGGGCGCCAGTGCGGTTGCATCGCAAATCGGCTTTGGCGCACTATGTAGCGACGTACAAGAAGTGGCTGAAAATAATGACAAATATACCTAACCTGTTGACGTTTTTCCGGATTTTGCTCATTCCCGTCTTCGTCATCCTGTTCTATCTGCCTTATCAATGGTCCTATCTGGCTGCCGCCATCATCTTTATTCTGGCCGCTGCCACCGACTGGTTTGATGGCTATCTGGCTCGCAAGCTCAATCAGTCCACCGCCTTTGGCGCCTTCCTTGACCCGGTTGCCGACAAGATCATGGTCGCCGCCGCACTGGTGGTTATCGTCGAACACTACAACACCATCTGGGTGACCATCCCCGCCATGACCATGATTGGCCGCGAGATCATCATCTCCGCCCTGCGTGAGTGGATGGCCGAGCTCGGCAAACGCTCCTCGGTGGCGGTCAGCTGGATTGGCAAGTGGAAGACCATGATCCAGATGGTGTCGCTCACCGGTCTGATTTGGCAATATAACGTCTGGATGGTATGGCTCGCCTATGTGATGCTCTATGTCGCTACAGTGCTCACCTTCTGGTCGATGTTCCAGTACATGAAGGCAGCCTGGGGCGATCTGACCCACCACGCTAACCTGTGAGTCACTTGCGCCGCAAGGTGAGGTTTCCGCTGATTTGAGGCAGGAAACGGGCAAAGGCGCTAAAACTGTTCAAAAAGGGCAAAAAATGCCCGAACGATCAGGTGATTAAATATTTCTGGTTGACTGAGCGAGGAACATCGCTAGAATGCGTCCTCGTAGTCAGGCAGTCAGCCAGACCAATGCGGGAATAGCTCAGTTGGTAGAGCACGACCTTGCCAAGGTCGGGGTCGCGAGTTCGAGTCTCGTTTCCCGCTCCAAATTCAGACAATAGAGAACCAACTCTCTTTTGCATGGCGCGTTAGCAAAGCGGTTATGCAGCGGATTGCAAATCCGTTTAGTCCGGTTCGACTCCGGAACGTGCCTCCATATTGACAAGCCCGCCACGCGAGCTTGATACCGATTGCGGTGCCCGAGTGGTGAAATCGGTAGACACAAGGGATTTAAAATCCCTCGACGTTCGCGTCGTGCCGGTTCGATTCCGGCCTCGGGCACCATTAATACTTCCAAAGTATTCCGAAAAAGTTCAAAAAAACCAGTGAATTCAACGTCTCTGGTTTTTTTACGTCCAGAACATTCCGAGTCATTCCTAACACATCCGCTATAAATTGGTATACGCTTAGGTATACATCGATTCGATAAAGGAGTCGTATACCAATGCCGCGAACTACCAAACCCTTGTCTGATACCGAGTGTCGCAATGCCCGCCCGCGAGAAAAAGACTATTCCCTGTTCGATGGTAATGGCTTGCACTTATTGGTCAAAAAGAACGGTACCCGTTCGTGGCGCTTCAAGTTTACCAAGCCAGATGGTAAGGCAGGGCTGATGGCGTTTGGCGACTACCCCATCCTGTCGTTGACGGAGGCCCGTGCCAAGCACGCTGCCGCACGAAATTTGTTAGCCAAGGGTATCGACCCTGTCGTTCATAAGCAGCAGTTGCGTAACGACATCACCCGCAAACAAGCGAATAGTTTTGAGGCTGTTGCCCGTGAATGGCATGCAAAAAATGCTGGCAAGTGGTCCTCCGATCACGCTTCACGTATCTTGACCCGGCTTGAAGCTGACGTGTTTCCGTCTATTGGCCATTGCCCCGTTGCCGAACTCAAGACTCGTGACCTGCTTGTTCCATTGCGCATGATAGAGCAGCGAGATGCGCTTGATCTGGCCGGACGAGTGCGGCAACACATCAACGGCATCATGCGTTATGCAGTGCAAACAGGGTTGATTGATAGCAATCCTGCCGCTGATTTGACGGGGGCGTTGTCTGTTCGCAAAGGCAAGCACCACCCTGCGTTACCACTGCAAGATATTCCTGATTTTCTGCGGAGACTGCATGGATATAAGGGACGCCTGCTGACGGTACTGGCGGTACGATTAACGTTACTTACCTTTGTACGTTCGAGTGAATTACGCTTCATGCGTTGGGATGAACTCGATATGGATCGAGCAATCTGGACGATCCCGGCGTCTCGTGACCCCATTGAAGGGGTTAAATACTCGCATCGTGGTGCCAAGATGCGAGAGCCCCATATTGTGCCGCTGTCTCGCCAAGCATTGGCAGTGATTGAGGCGATCCGCCCTTTGACCGGGCGCTTTGATCTGGTTTTTGCCGGTGACCATGATGTATCGAAACCCATGAGTGAAAATACCGTCAATGCAGTCTTGCGCCGACTGGGGTATAACACCAAGGTTGAGCTATGCGGGCATGGTTTCCGGGCGATGGCATGCAGCGCGCTACTTGAGTCTGGCCAATGGAGTAAGGATGCTATTGAACGGCAAATGAGCCACAAGGAACGTAACGGAGTTCGTGCTGCTTATATTCACTTAGCTGAATTCATCGCCCAGCGCCAGCAGATGGTGCAATGGTGGGCTGACTGGCTGGACAGTTGCAAGAATCACTACGTGCCACCTCATGAATTTTCCGGGATGGAGAGCAATGTGATTCACTTGCCAAATAGTCTGTCTGCATAGGTGGATCGGGTTGTCAATCAGGGACCCAAATTGACCAGGGTTAGCTGGCTGATTTCATCCTCTGTTTGAAGCGGTAGGAGTCGTTTCCTGTCTCGATGATCTCGCAGTGATGGGTGATCCTATCCGGCATGGCCGTCGTCATCTTCTTATCCGTAAATACCTTGCTCCATTCACTGAAGTCCAGATTGGTGGTCAGGAGCACGCTGGTGCACTTGCACAGCTTGCTGATCAGGTGAAACAGCAGGACCCCTCCGCTTTCGGCAAACGGTAGATAGCCCAGTTCGTCCAGGATCACCGCATCGACATTGACCAACCGGTTGGCAAGCTGCCCGGTTTTGCCTGCCGCCTTCTCCTGCTCCAATTAGTTGACCAGACCCACCACAGTGTAGAAACGCTCTCGCTTGCCCCGGCGTACGGCATTGCGTCCCAAGGCGATGGCCTGGTGGTTTTTACCCGTCCCGGTTCCGCCGATCAGCAGCAGAGTGCACTTCTGTTCCCGGAAGTCATCCACACCAATTCGTCATTTGATTTCCCTTGTCAAGTGCGTCTCTGACAGGGTTCACCCCTGTAGGGCTAGGGATTTGTTGCGAGATGATAAAAATAAGGAGCCATGCTGGTGCATTTTGTTCCAGTGCATGACAGGGAATAACTAACATGGCTAAAGAAAGCAAACCCACTCTGACCATTATTCGCCGTAATGAGGTTGAAGCCCGTACCGGACTCTCCCGCTCAACCATCTACGCCAAAATGCGTCCCAATCCGAAGTGCCCCAATGTTTATGACCCGACCTTTCCCAAACCTGTGTCCATCGGCGCAAAAGCCGTTGGTTGGGTTGAAGAGGAGTTGGAAGCCTGGCTCATCGCCCAGATTCAGAAGCGCCGTGAGGCGTAAGGAGGCGAGGATGACAGTCACCAATTACGCAAAAAAGAGCCGCCATGGTACGGTGGCCTCTTCGATCTATCAGTTTGAGCGGGGTCTGATTGTGGAATCTGACCCCGAGATCGTAGCACCTGCACGCTCGCTGGCAAGCAAAAGCCTGTGCCGCGCAAAGTCGGGGATAATTAGCAGGGATGCTATTTGTGGCCAGTTCGCCCTGTATGGTGCTTCCCCTAGCACCAACAGCGCGCGCATCGAGGAAATGCACCGCCTTCAGGAAGCCTATGAGAACGATGACGGCGTGTCACTGTTCGATCACAAGCGTGCCATGCTGCGCGTGGTAGGGGGTACGGTATGAACGCCACCCTGCAAGCCAAGGCTGCAAATATCGAGGCCAACGGCCACGCTGTCATTCCGTATCAGGACAACGGCAACCCGAAACCCTATGGCAATGAGCAGCGCTACCCGTCCTCCATGGTGCATGAGGATGACACCCTGTTTGGTGTTCGCTTGGATGAAATGGTCCTGCTGGACCTGGACGGTAACAAGGTACCCGAGGCGCCGCACCCCAGGGATCTGCTGGCGATGCTCGGATTGCCCAATGAGACGCTCCCGATCCAGTACCGGATGCTCACCGATAGTCAGCCGGACGGTTCGTATCATTGGCTGTTCCGCTTGCCTGCTGCGGTAGACCTTGCCAGCTTGAAGCAGAGCGTCAACAACGCGAATGGACTGGCCGGCGTAGATGTGAAGACCGGCAATCAGCTGATCTACATCAAAGCCGGTAAGGTGCTGCGCGGCGATACCATCCCCCAACTGGCCGCTCTGCCGGAGGCTCCTGCCATCTTGTTGGCTTGGATCACCAAACCCAAGCATGAGCCAAAGGTGCTGGCCCCCATGGTCAGCTCCGCAGAGACCAGCCGCTATGGCGAGAGAGCGTTGACGAGTGCCTGTGAGGCGATTGTCAGCGCGCCGATGGGGAGCCGGAACGAGACACTCAACCGGGAGGCGCTGGGGGTGGCGCAACTGGTCGCTGGCGGAGAAATCTGCCGCGCCGACGCTGAGCGTCAGTTGTTTGCTGCTGGCATGGCGTCTGGCCAATCTGTACAGGAGGTCAAGGCTACTATTGCCAGTGCGCACCAGAAGGGGATGCAGGAGCCACGCCAAGCCCCGCCGAAACGTCAACTGTTGGCCGATAAGAAGGGCAGCCAAAAAACAGGTTCTCTGCTGGCGGCCAATGTTGTTTCTCTGCGCCCCGAGCAGGACGACGCGGTGCTGCTGGATCAGATGAGTGCCTGCCAGCGCGGGGAGGCTCTCGCCTCTAGTCTGGGAACCTTGGCTATCAATGTCGCCACGAACCTGGTGTACCGTTACACCGGCAGCCTGTGGGAGCCGATGCCGGATGCGTTGCTTGCGCGCCGTATGACGGCAATGTTTAAGCAGCAAGGCGCCAAATACTACAGTGCCCGGATGATCAACACTGCAGTGGATACCATGAAACTGGGCCTTGATGAAATACCGCGTCCGGCGCTCAACCTGATTGGTTTTGCCAATGGGGTCTATGACCTAGTGCTCCACGCATTTCGCCCGCATTCCCTCGCCGATGGTTTGCTGACTCACAACGGAATCGAGTACAGCGAGCCTCTGGTGGGGGAAACCCTGGAGCATTGTGCCCCCCACTTCATGAAGTGGCTGAGCTACGCAACTGACAATGATGCGGCCAAGATGGATCGCATTAAAGCGGCGCTGTTCATGGTGCTGGCGAATCGCTACGACTGGCAACTGTTCCTGGAGGTAACGGGGGAAGGCGGCAGTGGCAAATCGGTCATGGCGACACTGTGCGAACTGCTGGTGGGCCAAGAAAACGTGGGTAGTAGCTCGATGAAGCTGCTCGAGAGCAACTTTGGTCTGGAGAACGTCTGGGACAAACGCCTGATCTTGTTGCCGGACCAACCTTCGTACGTTGGCGATGGCCATGTGCTCAAGGCGATCACTGGCGGCGATAAAGTATCGGTCAACCCTAAAGGCAAGACGATTTTCAGCACCCGGATCCCAGCTGTGTTGCTGGCCACCAACAACGTGCCGATGGTGTTTAACGAACGCAACGGGGGGATCGCTCGTCGCCGGGTTATCTTCCATTTCGGGCGGGTGGTGGCATCTGCTGATCGGGATGGGGCGCTTGGCGACAAGATTGCCGCTGAGTTACCGGTGATCATTCGCCATCTGCTGACCCGGTTTGCCGACCCTGACCTGGCCAAGCGTCTGCTGGAGGAGCAACGGGATGGTGCTGATGCGCTGGCGGTGAAGCGCGAGGCTGACCACGTACTCGACTTTTGCGCCACCTTGGCGTTTCTGGCTGAGCCGAAGGGGCTCTATATGGGGGGAAATGTCGCTTTGATGAAGGAGCCGAGAAAATTCCTTTATCACCTCTACCTGGCTTACCTGGAGTACCACGGCTTGAACCGCCCACTCTCGCTTAATTCATTCAGCAAAGCCGTCAAACAGGCTGCAAAGGAGCTGGGCGCGGAGTACAAAACGCACAAGACCAATGGTCACACTCAAACCAATGTTGTACTCACCGAACAGGCAGAGGAGTACCTTCCGCGGGCCCTGTAGGCCATATGACTTAATGAGGCCAAACGGCGATGACAAGAAGGCTCCTTGCGGGGCCTTTTTTTCTAACTTGAGGGGAGGGGGCATACCCCATTTCATAGTCACTGAGTCACTTTACTGTGTGAATGCCTTGTCCTGCCCGGGTTGGGATGCAGTGACCAACATTGATTCATGGTCACTGTTTGTCACTGGGTCACTGCCCTGATGCTTCTTGATGGATGACAGATGGGAGATGACGCAATGAGTGGATCAGTGAAAGCAGTGCTCAAAAGAGTGATGTGAGTGACTCCCAGAGACTATGAAAAATAACGGTCACTTGCTGCTAGCCCAATGATTGCGGGATGTTTATCAAAACAGTGACCAAGTGACTATCACAGACAACTTCTTGCCACACACAGTTGCGTTTGCACTGACGGGACTCCCCCTGTAGGGCTGGATATCTACCTGCCTCCTCGTAAATATTGGTCTCCTATGATCTATTCCCCTATGCATTCAACAGATTCCCCAGACTGGTACGGTATCGAACTCGCGTACTGTGCTGGCCGCCAGAGTGTGCGCCAGATAGCGCTAGATCACGGCATTTCACATACCGCCATTAACAAGTGGGCCAAGACGCACAAATGGTCAAGAGTCACAACACCCGTTAACGCTACCTCATCTTCAGGTATACCTCAGGCACCTATAAGTGGAGCTGAACATGTGAATGCCACAACTGAAGTTATGAGCCCAGTTTTCACTCCTCAGGTTTCCACTGTGGAAACCAATACGTCGAATCCCAAGACGGTAACAAGAGGCCGTCGGAGCGCATACACAAACGAGTTGGGGGAGGCCATATGTAGCGCCATTGCTGATGGGGTGAGTCTACGCGCAGTGTTGGCTCGTCCGGGCATGCCGTCCAAATCCATGGTGATGCGCTGGTTGGCTGATGAACGCTACATAGATTTTAGGGACCAGTACGCGTGCGCGCGCGAGGATCTGGCCGACAAACTGGCCGACGAGATCCTCCAAATTGCCGATGACGGCAGTAATGACACCTTCCTCGACGCCAACGGGAACGTGAAAGTTAACCATGATGTGATTGCTCGTGCCCGCCTGCAGATCGATGCTCGTAAATGGCTGGCCTCAAAGCTGGCTCCCAAGAAGTATGGCGATGGGGGGCGGCGAGAAAACTCGGGCGTTCACCACGGAAGCATGCAGGTGAAATCGACAGTCACGTTTGTGAATCCACCCAACAGGGATGAAGACGGCGATGTGATTAAGGATGACAAAACTGGTAGGAGTGAATAAACGTTTCAGGGCTAGCGTTACAAGGCCATGACGTCATAGCCCTGAAGTCCCGCCAGGTGGCTTCTGATGTTTCCAAGCAGGTTCGCGGTGTACGAGCCACGCTTGCGCTCTAGGGTCGGTAGGTCCATCTAGTATCCTGTAAATTTTCAAGTGCTGGTGATGCACAAATCATATTGATAATGATTACATATCAGTCACTTGAGGCAAGACATCACTCAGATACACAATTAAATAGTGATCATAATGCAACACATATTGGTACCATTGAGATGCGTTGGACTCATTCTATGGCTGTCGATATACTGCACCCAATAGATAGGGTAAGTAAATTCAAATGAGCCTTTATTAATGCTGAAAGATCAACTGGCAGCACTGACTCAGCCACAACGCGACCGACTCGCGTTTGTAGAGCTGCGTATACGCTTCCTTGGGGAAATGCGTCGCCAAGATCTGGTATCGCGATTTGGTATTCAGTCAGCGGCAGCATCCCGTGACCTGGCCCTTTATAAAGAGCTGGCGCCTGGCAATATCGACTACGACATCAAGGGAAAGTCTTATGTGCTAGGTCCTGCATTCAGGCCGGTTTTTGACTTTCCGGTGGCGCGGGTGTTGTCGTGGTTGACCCAGGGATTTGGCGATGGGGAACCCAGTATCCTTAAGGCATGGGTTGTCAGTGATAACCCATCACGATTGACTCACCCTGACTTGGATGTCCTTGCCTGTGTGACGCGGGCAATTCATCAAGCGGTACCACTTCGCATTGACTATCACTCGATTTCCAATGGAAAAACAGTGCGGGAAATCGTTCCTTTTGCCTTGAACGACAATGGCTTGCGTTGGCATGTCCGGGCTTTTGACCGTAAGACTCAAGAATTTCGTGATTTCGTCATCACCCGCATTCGGCATCCGAGCGTGCTTGAAGGGCAGGCGGTGGTTGCTCATGAACGTAGCGAGCAAGATATTCAATGGAACCGTGTTGTTGAGCTGGAGCTGGTACCTCATCCAGATCAGCCTAGACCCGAGATCACTGCAATGGACTATGCCATGCAAGGGGGCATCCTAAAGGTCAAACTACGTGCTGCGACTGCCGGCTATATATTGCGTAAATGGGGTGTGGATTGCTCGCCAGATCACTCCCTGCGAGGCGATGAATATCACTTGTGGCTTCGAGATCCCCTTGCCTTGTACGGTGTAGTCAATGCCACCCTTGCGCCCGGCTACCGCGCTCCTGCTCCCTCTCCATTCCATGACATGGGCGAGGGTGGCGCATGAACACGACAGATGTATTCCAGCTTATTTTGCCCAGCTTGAAGGGGGGGGCTGTCACGTCAGAACAACTCTGGATGGAGTATGGTCCTCAATGGCATCAGCTGGGGTGGAGTATCGCCCAGCTGAGGCTCTGGCTCTCTTGTGTTTCGCCACTGCAGCACTGTGAGTTGCCCGGTGGAGAGAGAGCTTGGACGTTACGTGAACATCAAAGCCTTTCCACACCAACCCTGGCTGATGAATTGGTCGCATTGTTGCAAAAAGCGGGGCGTCCCATGCCATTAGTGCAACTTATCAGTAAATTGCCAACAGGTATGTTGGCGACAGAGCCCATGCTGCGAAGTGCCGCGCAACAAGATAACCGACTCGAATTAAAAGGCCCGCTGCTGAAGCTGGCTTGAACAGACTAACTAGGAATTGAAGACCCATGGCAACACCGACACTGGATCAGCTATATCAAACCATCCGTACCCAATATCGAGACTATACAGAACATACCCCGCTCAAGAGTGGCCATGATTTCCTGCAAGCAGGCCTGGTCTGGGGCATTGATCAGGGTAACCAAACGCCACCGGTATTATTGATCGCTCTGGAGTCAGGTCATTGGGACTACTCTCGCGAGGATAAACTGGATCTGCTGGCCTATGAGCTGTTGGGCAGTGTGCAAGGTGATTGGCCAGTCTTTGCCCATCTACAAGATGACAAAAACAAGCGCTGCTTCAGCCTGTTTGGTGTCGATGGCAGTGACGGTACTCACTCGGTGGATGAAGTGCCGTCAATTGAGCTGATCCGCAACTATGAAAAGTTGGAGAAAGACCCGACCTTCCGCTGGTCAATGCGTATCTACACCCGTTTGATGCACCGCTTTGATGCCTTCCACGAGCAGGTGTTCCAAACGGTTAAAGACCGTGTCAATGACAAGAACGATATCATCGAAGAAGTGGCCAAGCTGCTGTTCCTTGAAACCTTCCGTGTCCATCATGGCGATGAACTCAGCTTTACCGACCATGACGGCCAAACTCTGCGTTTTCGCGAAGTGTTTGACCACCGCTATGTAGCCAAGCACGGGGATAAGGCCGTCGAGCAAATCAGGGCCGCATTCGAAGCGTTCAAGGCCCACGAAGATTATGTGGTGGTCAGCGATGACGGTAGCCGTAATGCTATCTTCCCGGAAGATGCTCATTTGCGCTTGGCGAAACCAGAAAACTACCGCACCTTGCTGGAGGCAATGCAAGATCTGGGGCCGGTAACCGATAACCAGGGCCGTGTCATCGCAGGCAAAGAGGTTGGCACTCTGGCCGATGTGGCGGGCGATTTGCTGGGGCGGGTGTTTGATGTGTTTTTGCGCGCCAACTTTGAATCCAAAGGCGGCCTAGGGGTGTACCTCACCCCCAATCCGGTCAAACAGGCCATGCTGGAAATTGCCATGTACGATATTCAGCAAGACAACGCCGCGATGGAGCAACTCACCTCCGGTGCCTTCCGGTTTTGCGATCCCACTTGCGGCTCTTTTGGCTTTGGCTCAGTGGCCCTCAGCCATATCGAAAGCGTGGTTGACCACTTGGGGGGGATGAGCAATGCCCAGAAACAGAATCTCAAACAGACCCTGCGCGATACCGCGTTTACCGGTGCCGATGCCGCGCCACGTATGGTGATGCTGGCCCGGGTCAATATGGCGCTGCAAGGGGCTCCCAAGGCCAAAATTTTCTATACCGACAACTCGCTTACAACCAAGGCGTTCAAGCCCAACAGCTTTGATTTGATCTGCACCAACCCGCCGTTTGGCACGCCCAAGTTCACCAGCGATAAAAAGGGTAAGGAATCGAAAGCGCGCTACGAAGCTCAGATGGAGCAAGTGTTGGGGGGCTTTCGCCCGACCGAGCAGAAACTGGAGTATGTACCCTATTTCGATCATGTGAAGAAGAGTTGGCAAGATACTGGCGACCACTATCTGGATGAGAAAGGGGAGCCACAGTGGCCGGGTTATCGCTCCGATCTGCGCAATGTCTCTACTGGCAAGAAACCTGTCTACAACTTGTTCCCGACCACCAGTGGTTTGGCGTTGGGCAGCAAGCCCGATAGCAAGGGCAATTGGAAGCCAGTGGGCGCGACCATCGATCCCGCCGTGCTGTTTATCGACCGTTGTCTGCAGATGCTCAAACCCGGTGGTCGCTTGCTGATTGTGTTGCCCGATGGGGTCTTGTGTAACTCAGGGGATCGCTATGTGCGCGAGTACATCATGGGCAAAAAGGATGAAAAGACTGGCCAGTTTGTCGGCGGTAAGGCCATCGTCAAGGCGGTGCTCTCCCTGCCGGCGGACACCTTCAAGCTCTCGGGGACGGGGGCCAAGACTTCGGTGCTCTATCTGCAAAAACGCCATGCCAGTAAAGACCAGCCCGAACAATTTCTGCCCGAGCCGCAAGGTGATGTGTTTATGGCGGTAGCTGAGACGCTGGGCTATGTGGTGAAAAACAATATCGAGGACTACTCGGCAGGCGTGCCGAATGACCTCGACAAGATTGTTGGCGCTTACAAGCGGGGTGAGTGATGTTTGCAAAACGATATCGCCCAGATGAATTGATTGAGATCATTGCGGCCCAATCATACAGCCCTGAAATCGTTGCATACGTAAAAAAGGTTGAGCACCAACCCACATTGGCGCATTACCTTAAATCGAAACCAAAGCTTGGTGTTACAGGGACGATTGCAAAAGACTACGTTGAAGCGACCACGCCAAACGCTGTTCCCTATATCTCGACGAAGCAGGTAAAAGGTCTGCATGCTTACATTGAGGATGCCAAGTACATCTCAAAAGAAGCGGATATCGAATGGAAAAAGTGTCGCGTTGATGATGGTGACATTGTGATCAATAAAAGTGGTGATGTTGGTGCTGCTGCAGTTCTATGCTGCGCACCTTACAAATATGCAAACTCTGTTTCCGACATCATCAGCATCAAGCTTTCTGAAACAGCACCAATTGATCGAGACTTTTTAGTCGTTTATCTAAATAGTCCATTTGGTCAAAAGCAGCTCCAGCGCTTGAGCGGCGGGGCAATATTTAGTCATGTCAGTTTGCATGCCATCCCGCATATCAATGTTTATACGGCCGATGTTTTAGCCCAAAAATACATCGGCGACAAAGTCCGCCAAGCTGAGCGGTTGCGGGCTTGGGCGGCAAGTGCGCAAGAAGAAACTGTTCGCGAAATGCCAGCGTACAAACCGATGATCAGTCATTACGCGGAAAGTAGTTATCGCGTGTCGCCGGATATCCTGCTTTCAGCGCGATTAGATAGTTCCTTCTTCCATCCAGACCATCGTGCGCTAGACAGCAAGATGAAAGAGAGTGGGTGTCAGTATTTCGGCAAAATGGCTTTCGCTGTTAAACCAGGCTGGAACAAAAAATCCAGCGATAGCTTTCTTTATTATGAGATTGGTGGACTCAATGTCTCTAATGGCACGATTGTTCCAGTCGAAACTCTGACATCAGAGGCTCCTTCTCGGGCAACTACAGCGGTCAAGCATGGTGATGTACTTGTCTCGACCGTGAGACCAAACAGAAAAAATGTTGGCTTTGTAATTGAAGACGAGCAAGACATCCCGATGGTGGCAACCTCTGGGTTTAGTGTGATCCGATTCGAATCGTTAGTTGACGCAGCCTTTTATCATGCGTGGCTAAGAACCGATGATGCAACCTCTCAGCTCATGCGGTGGAATTCTGGCAGTGCCTATCCTGCTATCGACGAAGATGTACCACTTCAAATATTTGTGCCGGAGTTTGATGCATCGCTGCGCGAGCGACTCGGGCAAACTTTGTTAGACACGCATTTTGCGCTTTTACATTCCGCCAAATTGACTAATGCTGCAAAACTCCTGGTTGGGGATCTTATTGAAGGCCAAATTACCGAAGCGCAATTGATCGCGGCCGAGCAAGCGCTACAAGTCGGTAACGATACGCTGGATCGCAAGATCCTGAGTCGTTTGAAGACGGACGGTATCGATGGTGACGGTGCCGCGCTATTTAGCGATCTGGATGAGCTTTACCGTTTGCTGGCGCTGGCCGAGGTGGAATGATGAGTTGTGCCCTATCCACCTTGATCCCGCGTTTGGGTACTTTGCTGGCCACGGGGTCGATGGCTGCCAACAAGCGCGATACCGATCTGCCGCTGCATGGTTTGGTTCATCCGCTGGTGGCAAGTGTCGCGGGGGATGGAGAGGAGGGCAAGCTCATCGGTTGGGTCATCAGTCAGCGCCTGCTGGCGGCGCGACCGGCCTTGGCCAGCGATGCTGAACTGCTTTGCGCTCTACTTGCCCAATACTCCGAGCTTCGGGCCGCTTGGCTGACCATTGCCGCAGCCCGTTGTAAGGAGGCAGGGCAGATGGCGGAGGGCGCAATCCTGATCGATCTGGTGTCAGGGCTGGGTAAATCCGCAGCCTGGGTTGAAGCTGCCTTGTCTAATGCGGCGATCGATGCCAGCCCTTATGCCGCACAAGAACGTGAATTGTTGGGAATGAGTCTTGAGCAGGCGGCAGCAACGCCAGCGCTGATCCGTATTTTGGCTGTGGCGGCAGAATTGGCTGAGCATCAGGATGCGTTGCCAGCCCTGCAGGCCGTGGATGTCTGCGGTATTCAGGCAGAGCAGAATTGGGTCAAGGGACGGCTGCTGGCCTTACCCACATCAGGGCTTAAGATTGACACTCGTGCGCTGTTATCCGGTGATGGTCCCCCCCAATTGGCTGCAGGTAATACCATGGCTTGGGTACTCGCCCATCCTTGGGTTCTGCTGCTGACCATGTTGAGTTATGCGCAGGATGCCTGGCGCGCAGAAAACCGGGGTGGTTTGCTATTGGAGCTGCCCGCAGGTCAAGACGCGTTTGCCCCGGCTGCAATTGCCGTTAATGTGATTGGCCATGAAGGCGATGAAGTGCGCTGTGGCACGCTGGCCGATCTGCTTCTCGATATCCTGGATCGTTTGGGTGTGGCCTGCTTTCCCGCTCAGCCGAGCCCGGCAGAATTAAATACCCAGCTCTCGCCGCTGGTGGGTTTGTTGCTCAAGCACGCCGTCTGGCGTTATCAGGACGGCGCAAGTAGTCAGTTGGGTCAGTACCAGATCCATCCGCAATTCTCCGATCAGTGTTACAGCCTACCTGCAAGCAAAGTCTTTAACCGAACTGGCAAACTGCTGTGGCAGGCCGTGCGTCTCAGTGCCGAGGCCCTGTATCAAGCACACAAACAAGTCTATCAACACCGTTCTGTCCGCGAACCAGAGGCAGAGTACGCGGTTCAGGGGGAAGTTACAGATGAATAAAAACGATCAATTTACCGCTGCGGATATTGCTGGTATGGCTCGTCGCCACAGTTGGGCGGCTACCGGTGTTTCCGACTACCCACCCCGTGATCCGCTGGTGGGTCAAAGTCGCTTCTTTAAGCGCTATCGCACGTTTATTCATACTGTGGATCAGGATGCGGATAATTTTGCCCATGTGTTTGCGGTGGAGGCGGAATGGGGGCGCGGTAAATCGCGTCTGGGACATGAGCTGATCGCCCAGATCAATGATTGCTCCAAAGGCTGGTTTGTGCGCGAAGACGGTGTGCAGCTGGAAGATAAAAAGCTGTTTGATCAGGCCACGCAAGATAAGTACCTGGCGCTGTATATCCGCTATTCGCAGGTGGCTTCTGACTACCAGAACTCGGATAACTGGTTCGGCTATGGTCTTTATAAGGCGTTACTGCCGTTGGCAACGGGGTCGTTCGATGGCTCTATTCAGAGCAAGATCGCCGAACAGGCGCTACATCGGTTGAATCCGGCAGGCTTCGACCCTCAGCAACTGGCGCAATGCCTGGAGTTGGATCAGGCCCACTCTGAGGAGGCACTCTACGAAGAAGAGGGCTTGGTCGTGCGCCTGGTGCAGGCAGCCTACAGCTATTTGCAAAAGTTTGGCATTGGCTATGTGTTGGTGGTGCTGGACGAGCTGGAAACCGTGGCAGAGGCGGCCACCTTTGGCTTGGAGCAAGACGATGCCAAGCGACTCGACGGCCAAGCCATCCGCCTGATCGGCAAAGCCATCAAGGAAGAGGACCCACGACGCAAGCTGCCTTGGCTACGGTATGTGGCGTTGTGCTCGCCTTTGCTGGGCCAGCAGCTGCGCGAGATCCAGTCTGTCGCCCGCCGTTTTGAACTGGTGGAGCTGGAGCACAATGCGTTTGCCGATGTATCTGACTATGTGGCGCAACTTCAGGCAGAGCGTAAGCTGGCCCACGATTACCCGACCGGACTGGTGGAAGCTGCCTATGCGATGAGTGGTGCCAACTTTGGTTGGTTCAACGTGATCATGGCCAACGTGGATGCGGTGCTGGCTCAGTATGAGGCTGCGGGTAAGCCACTGACCAATATTGGTGAGCTGTTCGATGCAGTGATCGAGAGTTCAGGGCGTGTGGCCGAGCATGTGTTGGACAAGCACGCCATAGAGGGCATCAAAACCGGTGACCACGATTTGCGTGCCATTGCGCAGGAGTTGCTGTACGGCCAACTACCCGTGGCGCTGGATGCTATACCAACGCGTAGCAAAGAGCTGTTGCAGTTGGTCAATGAAGATGGCGAACCGGTCGCCAGCCTGTATCGCAAGATGCCATTTGACGCGATCCAATGCCGCCAGGCGCTGATCGATGCCAAGTTCAAACGTGAAAAGGATGAATGGCTGTACCCTGCTGTCGAGCAGGCACTCAGCCTCACGGCCCTGCTGCAAAACCTGCGTACCTTTGCCATCAATGAGGCTGAGAAAGATGTGCTGCTGATGCCGCTGTCGCGCGGGGAGTTCAAGCATCTATTGAGTTTGCTCTATGACCACCCGGCCGTAGAGTTCGCCGCCGATGCGCTTTGGCAAAAGCTGATTGGCGGCGACCAGTTCATTCCGAATGATGAAGCCACCCATATTGGTCCCAGCGTGGCAATGCTGTTGCGACTGGATTTGCGCTACCGTAACCAGCAACACAATTCGATGATCTTCCGCGACCCGGTGGATGCGGATCTGCACGAGGCGGCGATAAAGACCTTCTTGCAGGCCAGTAGCCACAACCCGGGTTTGCGCTGGACTGCTCGCCTGATCGGGTTAATGCGTTTGTTAGACAAGAACTGGCAATATGCACAGGCCAGCCTCGCCAACAAAGAGAATTTGCACATTCAAACCAGTTTGCGTGGGCAAGGGGCAGGTCAGCGTGGAGGCTTGTTGTATTGCGAGGGATTGAAGCTGCACCCGGACAATCTGGCGTGGTTTGTCTGGGTGAACAACCGTGAGGAGCTGGATCGCCTGCATCAATTGGCGGCAACGCGCCACTCGGATGAAGGCCGCTTCCCGGTGATGGCATTCACTGCTTCTACCCACTTAATGGAGCAGTACAACCGGGGCGATGTCAGCGAAAAGCTCAAAGACGATTTGCTGCTCTATTACCTGAACCCCAGCGAAGTGGAACAGTTGGAGCGCATCGGCCTCTCACCCGAGCAGTGCAAGGGCCTGGTGTTGGATGAGTCACGACTGACCAGTAAGTTCAAGAACAAACTCAATGCCCTGCGCGACTTTGCCTATCAAGCGATCCACCAATGGCGTGCCCGCTTGAATGAGCGAGGTTTGATTGCGTGGCCATTCAAACCGACTGGAAAGATCAATGCTCAAGATCGCGATCTGTTACTGCGTGCTTGGACGCTATTTATGTTCAAGGAGCCAAAGCTCTCGGGCTTGCATGATTTGGAAACTCGGCACGGCATTGATGCCGAAGATATCGCATCACTGATGCAACGTCTGGCGCTGCCAAACAAACTCTTGAGCTTAGGGTTCACTAAGGAAGAGCACGCAGGCTTGTTTAGCGATCTGGCTAACCCGCAGCAGGCGCAAGCAATATTTCCCTACTTTTTGGCTCGTATAGCGAATCCAGCCAGTATTCAGGAATGGACGTTGGATAAGGCCAAGCGCGATTGGTATTGGGGCTATTTGCAGCATGCCAACGTGACAGCCAAGAACGTGTTTGACGACTGGATGTGGTGGTGCGGGGAGCTGTATTTGTTGCAGCTACAAGACGCAACTGCTGCAACCGCCAAATGGCAAAGCCTGCCGCGTGCCAAGCTGGATAACGCCATCAACGAGGCGCAGAACTGGTTTAATGGCGACGGGGCTGACGGCTACAAGGCTGTGGTTGCCAAGTTGGAACGTGTTTTCGGTTATGACCGGATCCCTGGCCTTTTCGCACCCTTGGGTAAGTCACCCACCGGTACTGAAACGGTGGAAGCGCACGAATTGCTCAAGGCGGCCCGCTGCGCCTTTGACGCACTGAAGGTCGGTGAAGAAGCGCTCGCCTTGCAAGGTGCCGCTGATTTGTCTGCTATTGCTGAGAAAATGCCCACTCTACTCGCCGGACGTTATGAAGTGCTGCAGCGCGTTGCAGGTGTCAAACCGGAGTGCGTGCCTGAGATTACCTTGGGTAATATCAATACCCTGCGCCTCGACGATAAGAGCCAATCGCTCTATCAGCGCATCGAACAGGCCCGGTTGTTTGCGGATTATGTTGAGAATGCAGCATCTCATATCAAACAAGGCATTGATCATCTGATCACCGACATTGAGGCTGATATACAACATCTGCCTTTGTTCCCGCGTAGCCTATTCACCCTATCGCTACAGACGGTGACCAACATTCTTGATGGGGCGTTGCAGCAACACAACGCCAGCGGTACCGCAGCGGCAGAGGGCACGGCGAGCTCAGACACCTTGTTGCATTACCTGCGCTCACTTCAACTGGACAAGGCGGCGGATCGCCTGCGCCTGCTCGCTGAAGAAGCGGGCGTCAATATCGACAATGGAACTGCTTTGGGTCTGGCTGAGAACCTTGGCTGCATTGCCAGTAGCTACAGAGCAGGCAAGAAAAAATTTGTTGAGATCACCGAATACCTTGCACAGTTGCAAGGGCGATGTGCAGAGGCTGCGCGAGTTTTGGAGCCCATGCCTGCAGATTACGCGACACCGGCACACGGACAAGAGCTAGCAGCACTTAGACAAAAATTGGTGTTGATTGGCGATGCGTTTGAAGACTTGGCTGACACGGCGAAGAGCGAACGTGAGAAATTCCGAGAGCAAGCACGCAAGGGTCAGTTCAGCGCCATCCGTGATGTTCCGGATCGTTTATTGAATCCCATCCAAACTCAGTTGAATGTTATTGGCGGCGCTATCACGAAGATTGACAATACGATTCTGTCTCATCGTGAGACTTTGGTCCGTCAGACCAATGATCGTTACCTTCCAGTGCTAATGCCACTGTTCGCTGCTTGCAACGAAGCTGCACCAACGGCAATTAGCCTGAGTAGCTTATCTCCACTTTCCTTGCATGACCTGCATGTGACGATAGATGTGCAGCAAGCGCAGTGGGAAGCCAAAGCGACGCAATTGTTAAGCGGGACAGATCTTGACTTCACGGGCTGGCAAAATTTGGCAAAGGCGATTGCCGATGGCAAAAGTCCAGCACTGTCACAGTCCACTCAAGAGGCTTTGGTGGCCAAGGGCATCCTGAAAATGAAACTCTATTTCGGGGGGAATGCGTGAAGCTTTATTTGACCCCGGAATTGCAGGCGCACCGCAGAGGCCGCTTTTTAGCCAGCTTGTTGGATATTAACTTGTCGCCCGAGCATGGCTTACCGCAGACAGGTTTTGTTCTGATGACAGGTGAGCAGTTGCAGGCATCGCCAGATTTGCAGGAAGAGTGTGCAGCTTGGGTGCGTCAACCTGGTTGTTCATTACTGCTGCTCCCACCCTACAAGGAGGGGCGTATTTCCCATTTTCTCGACTGGGAGATTGAGTTGGTACCGTCATTTCTGGTTGCGGATCAACAGCCATCGTTGGAGAACTTGCTTAAGGATGAGGTCTCGTACCGGCTGCGTGGTATTGAGGGCGAATGCATAGAGCAAGCCTCTTCGAGTGAACTGGCTAGCCATACTCGATATTGGAAAACCCATTCCAATAGCGGCTTGATCGCAGCAACAACACTACCGCTTTGGTCGATTAGTTTATTGGATCAGGCTGCACTAGTTAACGACTTTCTGGTTAAGGTCGAGCGACATTGTGGGGTGCAGTCTGTTACTACTGAGGTTGAAGAAAAGAAGCCTCAAGAAGATGCTATACGTCCTCAGGATGCCACTGTATTGGTGTGTTGCTACGGGTTCAATGTTGCTACGACCGAGGAATTGCTGAGCAGATTGAAGACAAATGCAGTGCCACTATTGAATTTAGCCAGCTTCGATCTGCCTGAAAATATGTCGCGCCTGAGAAATGCTGGATTGCTCAATGATCGCGGAGTGACCGAGCAGGGCGTTACTCACTTGATGGAATCTAAGTACTGGGGATTTGCCGAAAATTTGAGAAAAGAGGCCTAGTTGATGAAAACAACCAATCTTGCACAAGCACTGGCTATTGATAGTCAGTTGAGATTGCCTGGCAGTGCTGGTCGCTTACTCAAACAGATTCGGGATATTGAGCAAATGGCGCCCCTATTTCGGGATGCAGGCTTAATTAAGTCGGTAAAGCGACCATCAGTCGTCAATCTCGCGGTCTCCGGTATAGCGAGTCATTCATGTATTCACCGTGCTTTAGGGGGATTTATCTATGCCTCCGCTGCGATAAGAACAGATCTGACGATACAGGATAATAAGGTCAGCACTGCTGGATCTGATTCTGTATCTGAGCTTGATGATATTGATTTCGAAGCACAGAGAAAGCGCCTCGATTTGGTGGAGATGCGGCACAGCTATGCCTTGGTGGAGCGGCTGCTGCAACAGAAGGGTTCTGCCAATCTGATTCTTATTGATACCCCGTTGTTCATTGATCGTGACATGGTCCCATTGAAACGGAACGTGCGGCACTGGGCTGAATTTGAAAAGACTAGGGATACAATCGAGCGGTTTTGGCAGAATAACCGAGCATCCCTGTTTCCATGGAATCCGGAAGGCCCTGTCCTCACCAGCATTCTGGCTGAGCGATTCTCTGCCATTGTCAGTATCGCTCGGCAAGATTTGCGCACTGAAGAAGGCCGTAAGCATATTTTAACCAGCGACGGTTTTGCGCCGAACACGGCTGCCTTGCTCGAAGGATTGGAAGAGCGTCTAAGCGGCATTGGCGATACTCGTTTTATCAATGGCATATTGGGTAACTTCACCCGAACTATCGCTTTTCGGATGACCGAGAATCGATCACGAATGGAACCTGCTGGTGAGGTGGGACAAGGAGTCATTGGTTTTCATTTTCGCAGTGCGCGCTCAAGTCAAATAAAACTGGCCCAGTTGGCTGGAGAAGAATCCGATTGGAATTCCACCTTGCTGGATACAGTGGCATCCCGATTGATGATTCTGGATATGCAAAGCAGGAAGCAAGCAATGCCATTGCCGCAGCTGTTAAGTCGGCAGCAACTCAATATTCTCGAAAAATTCACTGCCTACTATCAGCAAGGGTTAAATGAAGCTCTGCGTAGTAATGATGTTGAAAGTACGTGGTTATCCGGTCTCGATGAAGGGTTTGAATCATGAAACACAAGGTACTTGGAAAGCTGGTTGGCAATACCGGTGACGCAGCGCAACTGACGATGGTGGTTCAGGATTCCTTTTCCGTACGCCGAGGGGAGTTTGTCCGCATCATGCATCAGGAGCGCGCCGATGAAGGCGTTGTGCCTGTGCTCGGACGAGTTACCAGAATTACTCGAACTAATATGCTGTTCAATGCTGGCTTTGGCGATGGCGTGACTGAGCTCGAATTACTCCCGGGCGCCAGCGTTACTGGCGAGAATCTCTATGCAAATGTTGAACTGGTTGGTTACCGCGATCCGGTGTCTCGTCAGATAAAAATTCCGCGCCGCCCGCTCGATCCCGGCGCTGCCGTTGAAACGGTGGATTTTCAATTTTTAAGCGACTTCTACGAATTCAACGAACACTCGAGTTTGCACCTAGGAAATCTCGTTGGGTATGAGCGCGGCGATAACACAGTGCCCGTCTTTTTAGACGTAAACAAACTGGTCACTGAGCATATGGCCGTTTTGGCGATGACTGGTTCAGGTAAGTCCTACACAGTTGGCCGTATCATTGAACGCTTGGTGGCACTGAACAATGGAACTGTTGTTGTTTTCGACCCGCATGGTGAATATGGAAAAGCCTTGGCGAAAGGGCAATTAAACTTCTCAGAAGGCCTGTCAGAAAGCGAAGATGGACGCGATCGCACTACGCTTCCGAAAATCCGCGAGACCTTGGAACGATTACAGCAAGCTGGAGCGGGAATCCATGTTTACACACCACAAAATGATTCGTTCAAGCACAAATACGCAGGCAAAAACACCCAGCTTGCGCTGCAGTTCGATCACTTTGAAATGGATGATGTGGCAGAGATTCTGCCAGGACTGACCGAGCCACAGCAACGTGTTCTTGATGTGGCGTTGCGCTACTGGCGGACAGCAGACAAGACTGAGCCAAGAGATATCAATCGCCTTCGATATCTTCTCGGTGATGGCATTGAAGAGTTACGAGAATGGGATGATCTTTCTGAAGCAGAAGGCAAAGCATTAAACGGCCGCAGTGCGGCTGTGACTTCGATGAAGTTGTCTCGGGTACTCAACGAAGCGCAAAGTTTCTACTCTGCGGCTATGGCCGCCCCGACCGATGTTTACAAAATGGTCGGCCGCCCTTCGAATAAACAGGGGCGTCTCGTTGTGATCGATCTGCAAGGGCTGAGTGATACGGCCAAACAGGTGATCTGCGCGCTACTTTCCAGTGAGATTTTACGTGCTGCGTCCAGCAAAACAGATCCACTGCGACCTTGTTTCCTGGTTTATGAAGAAGGACATAATTTTGCTCCTGCCGGCGGAAATGCGGTTAGTCACCGGATCATCAAGAAAATTGCAGGTGAAGGGCGCAAATTTGGCGTTGGCTTTGCCATTGTTAGCCAGCGTCCATCAAAGTTGGACGCAGATGTGACATCACAGTGCAACACCCTGATTACCATGCGACTGAAAAACCCAGACGACCAGCGCTTTATCGCAAAAGCGTCTGACATGGTAAGTAAGGCCGACTTGGACGAGTTGCCTAATTTGTCAACGGGTGAGGCTTTGGTATGTGGGCGATCTATTCCTGCTCCACTCTTGGTTAAAGTGGGTGGCAAGGCTCTGATACACGGCGGAGAATCGCCTGAAGTGCTGCGAGTTTGGGGAAGCTTTGGTGACTGATCTCGTAGGGCGTATTTGCGCAGAAATGTCCTCACTCGAGTTTGTCGGTCGCAGTTACCCCATGCTGTCTAGCTGGGGGGTTCGTGACGAGGATGTCTTAATTCACAGCTTAGGTTGCAGTGCTTGGAATCAGCTAGGATATGAACTTGGTTTTATGGCGGTAACCGAGTATCCGGTGCCGATGACGCATGGTGCTGATATTCGTTCTGACTCAACCTGGTTTTGCCGAACGAAACGGACGCCTGATGTCTTGATTGAGTTTGAACGCTTCGATGGAACCGCTCGGGGGAAAAAAAAGCTCGACGAGAAGCTTTGCAATTTACTCGAGGCATCCATGAGGTGGGGTGATGCTCCTTCAGTGCTGATTCTTTCGGCCTGGAGCAAGGGGGTTGTCTCTGCGCCAAATAAAGATGTGCTTCTACAGCGATGTCGACAAGGTTTCAAATCGTCGGTTGGTGTGCAGGTCCCGGCAATACGAAATACAGCTGTTATTTTTAACCGGTTTATTTTTGAGGTTGAGTCAAGTGGAACTCTACTTCTCAAGCAGATTCGTAGTGAGAGGTTGATGTGAATATTAAGTCTGCACACTTTCTGCCAGGTACTAATAAACGCTTAGGCAATAGGTATCTCTTGCTCGAATGTCTCGGTGATGGCAGTCATGGTTGGGTATGGCGTGCGGAGAGACTGTCAGACAACACCATTGTCGCGGTGAAGATACCTAAAGACCTGACTAAAGATGATCGTCTACTTGCCGAAGGAAAAGAGCTTCTAACAGTAGATCAACATCCTAATATCGTTCGGATTTGTGATATGGGGAGAATTCCTCCAGAGAACGAATGGTTCTTCATAGAAATGGAGTACTTTCCGAGTCAAAGCCTTGCTCAAAAACTGGAGCAAAGAGATAAACATTTCGGTAACACGTTTGAGTGGCTGTTCGGCATATATGCGCAGGTGCTTGACGCGGTTGGTTTTTTGGCAACCTTACCAACCCCTATTTCGCATGGTGACATCAAACCACATAATATTCTTGTGGGGGCGGGAGATTTGGTGAAGTTGACTGACTTTGGAAGCTCCGCTCTTCCCGAAGAAATTTATGTCCGAACTCGGGAGAATGGGGGTACAGTTCTGTATGCTGCACCAGAGTTTTCCGATAGTGTTTCTCGCAAAGGAACATTTGAGGATTTATTGAGAGGTGATATCTACAGCCTCGGTGTTCTTTTATATCAATTGTTAACGGGACAGCTCCCGCATGACACACCTTCTCAGGTGCGCCGCCATGCACCCTTCAAGCGCCCCAGTGAAATCAACACCAACATTGTTCCTGCTGTGGATGCACTGATCCTGAGGTGCATGAGGAAATTACCGTCTGAGCGATACTGCGATATTGAATCTCTTCGATCCGATTTTGAGCTGGCAAGGCAAAATCAATTAAGCGCTCCGCAATACACCGTAACGCCATCAGGCGGGCAGGTCTCTACGGATTGGTCAACATCGGTTGTTACGGCCTTGGAGGAAAAAGACTACCTAAAGGCCGCAAAAGTAGCTGGGAGTGAGTTTGCTCGCAGCCATGATTTTACTGCTTTGGTACAGCAACTGAATGCGCTCTATCGTGCAAATAGACTGTTTGATTTTGAAGAGGTATTCCTCCGAGAATACAAAAGCTGCCTACAGGGGAGTGATCAACAATCAATCCGATTGCTTGGCATAAAGGCGTTTCTTACGCTTCGAAAAACTAATCCAGCAAAAGCTCTTATTCAGGAGGCTGAAAGGCTGGATGGTGGGTCGCTAGAGCTTGATTTTCTGCGTGCAACGTTGTTTGGCTTGGAGGCTAATTTCTCGGAGGCACGCGAAGCGCTTGAGGTAATAAATAGAAAGTGTCCGAGTAAACCTCAAGTTCTAATCTGCTTGATCCAGGTTTGTGAACAGATGCGAGACTATTCAGCTGCTGCTGGCTATCTAAAGCATGCTTTGCGCATCATCAATAATTCGGTGGAATTGGAATCTAAGCGGCAGTTTTACCAGGGATTAGGACTTTGGTAAATGGAAGGTATGTTCTCGGAATGGTAAATAAAGTGGGGGGATGAACGTGTAAATCTCTGTCAAAATCCCCCGGAAAGTGAGCGGTTGTCATTGGAAGTTGGTTTATGGTTGGTCTGGTGTTGCTCAAAAGTGAGAATAGACAAGGGCTGCATCGCTACGAGCTTTGCTACATCTGGTACCGATAAGATGTTCGGGGGGGTTACCGTCTCAGTGATGCATGCTTACCCAGGCTAAATCAGCCAGTATGATGCCCCTCTTCATATAACGGGCATTATCACGCAAGATGCTGCACAGCAGTGGCTCCACCTATGCAAGCAGTTCACGGGTGTCTGCAGCCTGCTCGATATCTGGTTGTTGTAGTAGGTTTCTCGCTCTGAGAGTTGGCAACCCCTTACAAAGAGGGCGACCTTGTCCCTCAGCATGTAGCTTCTTTGCTGCTTGGCCTTGGCCAATTGAACCAGATCGGTACTGGGTGTCGATACATGCAGGACGGTAGCACTAAAATATTATTGGTATACGGATAGGTATACGATGAAATTTTTACAATGAGTGTTCGTTGATTTTAAAGGTTTTGAGGTGCTATTTTCGATTCCGGCCTCGACCATATTAGAGTCTTAAAAATACCAAAACCCGCATAGCCAAAAGCTTTGTGGGTTTTTTGTTGTCTCTCGTCGGCTAATCTGGCCTTGTGATATTCCTCCGTGATTAGGGGACGCGTGTTCCGGCAGGGGGAAAAAAGCCCTCCATATGCTTGCTATGCCTGGCTGTGAGGTGGTGGATTATCCTCCCTGCACTTGTCATCTACTCCCAATTGAAACGGGAGAGCCCTCCATTTCGCCATCCGACTCCATGGGGTCACAAGTAAGGGGCGCTGGTCAGCAGCAGAGGCTGCCTGATGAAATAGGCCCTCCCTATCGGGGGAAGTACAGGCGCCTCAGGTTCTGCCCCGGTAGAAAGGAGAGGGGCTGGTACCAGTTGTCTATCCAGAGGTTTCCTTGAAAGAGGCAAGGGCCAAGAGAGAGGAAGCTGCAGGCTGCGGGCGGATGTTATCGGCCCAAGTCTTGCCCGAAAGCAGAGCAAGGTGATCCGCGGCTCATCAGTGAGACCCGCTTTGCGGTTATTGCCAGAGTAGCACCAGAGTCGGCTAGCCATGCACCAGCGCCGCGGCGGACAACTGGTGGCGGGCGATAAGCTGTTCGACATCGAGCCCCGCTATGGCGACATCCACCTCATTCCACTTGCCGCCCATAACCGCTGCAGTTCGAGCGTCTGAGGGGCCTCCTTCGTCAGACTCGAGGTATCGTTGGGGGGCGCCCCATCCACCCCCAGTCCCACCGGCCGCCCAAAACCCAGATAGTCATCAACTAATCGTCAGTTAATAAAAGTTTGTGCCAGCGCAAAAAATCACTCTTTTCTGATAGTTAGCCCATTAAAACCATAGATAAGACCACTCTGGCTCCGTAATATGGCGACGGGCGTCTGTTGGCCCCTTTTCCGAGATCAATGGTCAACGGCGCAATCTGGTAGCGAGAGTCAGGGGCGGTAGCCACTTTAGCGTAGGGTCGATTAGCGAAGCGTAATCGTCCGCGGTCACCATCTTTACCTTCATATGGGTGAGGCGCATGTCGCAATCCACAAAGCCTGTTGCCACAAGCAAACCTGCGCCGAATAGAGGTGCAATTCACTTCCTTCGTTGCATCCTGCGGTATGGGTCACTGGCTGGTCAGCATATTGATGCCGTTTGGCCCAACGCCCGTCGCTACTGAGCATGCTCAGCGTTATTTGACCCGCATCAGGCGATGGCGGATGTCGCCCAGCTCGAACTGGATTACCTGGGATCGCTGCATGGCATCTACCCGCTGCAGCATGTCGGCGTTGTACTGTTTGCGCCGCATCCACTGCATAGGCTCTTCGAAGCTGCCTTCATTGACGATAAAGGTATCCGTGTAGTTGTCGTTCGTTATGCTGACCACCCAGATGCGCTGCTGAAACTCCGAGATTTCTGCGAAGAGCGCTGCGCCGCGAGTTGCGAGCCAGCGTACTGCCCGAGTGATCCTGTTTTTACTCTCGACGAGCCGGTTTGCCATAAGTGATAAGGGTTGGATAAGAAAACGGTTGGGCATCCTAGCACTCCAGTGGATGGGTCACCAAGCAGCGGGAGTGCGCCTCTCCCACCACGGGATGAGGCGCAGGGTGCAATAAGCCTGTAGGGTCGATTAGCGAAGCGTAATCGTCCGCGGTAACCATCCCCTCTCCCCTTGCGGGAGAGGGTTAGGGGTTCGGTAACATCTTTACATGGCGGAAAATCATCTCCCTAAATGGCATGCCTTCGCCATGCAGGACACGAGGACTCCGTCCTCGACGGGGTTTCGCCGCCGCTGCGCGGCTTGGCGAGTGACTTTTCTTTGCGTGGCCAAATAAAAATCTCTCTGCAACCGGTTAATAGTACCTCGTGTATTCGAAGTTATGATGTGGAAAATCCTAGATACCCACCCATTTGGCATCTTAAATATATTTATACAGAATAGTCATACTTACGCAGGTAATAACATGCCTAGGAGAAACAAACTTAATCTTAGAGATCGAATAAGGCAATAAAATACGAACAATATATTAAATTTAAAATAGGTGACAAGATGACAAAAAGACATAGTTCTAATCGTGCAATATTAATTCTAGAATCACCATGGGAACTTGATTATAGTGACTCTAATAGAACAAGCGTCCTTCCTTTTGTTGAAGGTGTGGGTAAGCTTGCTGGTGACACAGAGGTTTATCATGCTAACTTTTATGATAAAAGTAGTTTTGTAAAAGCTTTAGACTGTTTGTGCAAAAGAAAATTCACAAATACCACTGTCTATATTGCTGCTCATGGCTACAAGAAAAAAGTCGGCAATGTATCAATTTCAGACCTCATCTGGGCGGTGGGGTTACGCTCAAAAGAATGCAATATCACAGGGTTGATGATAGGTTCATGTTTTGTTGGCGAAAACACAAGCACAATGGAAGCTTATTTAGAAGGTACTAATCTTAAATGGTGTGCGGGATATTCCTCTACTTCTTTATGGCTGGAGGGAACATTGATTGACTGCGCGATATTATCCAGAATGACCGATTTAGATGAAACTGACTATGCAGACAAAGACAATATGATTCATCACTTCGCAAGTTCCATCGCAGCATTTTCTGACTCTTTTAGGATTGGTCGAGACTACAAAGAAGAGCCAGTTCCTTTAAATCGGTCCCTTCAATTTGTCATACAACCAAGTGGAAAAGGAAAGCGAGCTAAATGTGTTAGTGAAGAGGTTTTTGAAGTAAGGGAATCACTACAGCTTTAATTTAAGACTAAAGCCCCCATGAAAGCAATCATTTTATTCATTTTGAAAAATCACGGCAAAGCTATTCACTGGGGGCATTAGCATTGCCATTCTCTCACATAAAATAATTAACCATCTAGCTCTGTGAATTATATGGACGTTGACATAATTTCAAACTTGAAATCATTTAACCGCAAAGAGCGGTTTTACCTAATTGGCCAAATGCTGGGAAACCCAGAATTTCGCATGGATGAAAACCAGCTTGATAAGATATCCAAGCTAATCAAGGTAAAAATACCTAGTGAATACTTTGCTGCTATGGATTATCACCTTGACTGGATCTATGCCAGCTTGTTTCTCACCCAAGAGCATGGTGAAAAAATATTTCAACGAAACTTCATCGATAATAATAAAAAGGTTGATTTGCAAATATCAGGCACTCAAGAGGATGTAGATTTTCTCCTTGCCTTCATTGATCCCGAAAATAAAACCCATTTAGTGATGATTGAAGCTAAAGGCGATAGCTACTTTAGTAATGGTCAGCTAGATAGCAAAAATAAACGATTTAAGGCTATTTTTGGTAACGAAAACACATGGCCAAATGTAAGGCCTCACTTCATAATTTGCAGTCCTAAAAAGCCACAAAAGATAAACATAGAAGAACCAGCCTATTTTATGTTTAAAAACTTTACATTACCTTGGCTTGAGCTCGATATGGGTAATGGAAAAAACAAAGTTACTCGATGTGATAAAGAAGGTGAACCATATAATAATGGTGAACATTGGAAGGTTGAAAGTCGCTTTTAAAAATATGGGTGCAACTCCGCTCACTCATTATCTCTGTTCTATCCTAGGCAAAGGTCAGGAGGGTTGTTATCTCGCAGCCAGCCCCTCGCCCACCTCATGGCGAGAGCAGATTGTCGCACCTATGCAACAGGAATCATCGAAATAACTGCATAGGTGGAAAAATTATGGCGGGTACAGCAGCAAGCGGCAGATATCATAATTGGAAAAACGGTTATATATTGAAGGCCCGATAGTGAGTATTTCATCGTAATAACACCTTATTTCTCGAACGTCCGATTACGCTTCGTTAATCGAATCCACGTATCTAATATTAAAAGGATCCGAGATTGAAAATCAGTAATGTACATTTAATTGGATTTAGAAATTTTGCGGACTCCAGCATCAACTTCAAAGACAACACCTTAATAATTGGTTCCAATGACATAGGGAAAAGTAATCTCCTACATGCATTGAGAATTTTATTAGACAAAAGCTTATCTGAGGCCGACCTTGAACCTAATGAGCTAGATTTTCATATTGGTCTAACCGATGTTAGTAATGAAATATCAATTACTATAAAATTCACTAATGTCATCGAAGATGCAGTCATCTCAGTTCTTAAAGGAAATGTGAGTGATGATAATGAAACATTTCTTAGATACGTAGCACAGAGGAATAATTTAGATTACAAACTTTACATAGGCCCCTCACTGAGTGAACTAGAAGAAATTAGCGGACGGTTCTATCTAAAATACATGCATTTAAAATATATTGAATCACAACGTGACTTAGAACAATTCATAAGAAAAGAAAACGGCAACTATTAAGAATTGCACAAGAGTCTCTTTCAGAAAAAGAAAAAGAGGAAGACGATGACTTGCTCCGTGAGATAGGCCATGATTTAGAGTTATTAAATGAAAAGATAGCACAGTTAATTTATGTTGACAAAGCGACTCAAGATGTTAATGATGAGCTTAAAAAACTAGCTTACCATTATTCTGATTATGAGGTACAACTTGATACTGGCGCAATAAAAGTCAATGACTTTATAGAAAAACTACAGCTTGGAGCTAATACGAACGGTTCTAACGTGATGCTTGGTGGTGATGGAAGGAATAATCAAATATTACTAGCTTTATGGAAAGCTAAAAGTGCCAGAGAGCATGATTTAGAAAATGAAGTTATATTTTATGTCGTCGAAGAACCTGAGGCACATTTACACCCTCATCAACAAAGAAAACTAGCATCATATTTGATTGATGAGTTACCAGGCCAAACTATTATTTCATCACACTCACCACAGATAACCGTAAACTTCTCTCCAGACTCAATCATTAGATTACTACGTCAAGATACAGCTACTATTGCGGCAAGTGGTGGCTGTTCAGACTGCATAGAATCTGATTGGGATAATATGAGCTACAGGATGAGTATCCTGCCTGCAGAAGCATTTTTCTCCAATGGAGTATTTTTAGTTGAAGGGCCATCTGAAATACTTTTATATCAGTCACTATCGAAATCTATTGGTATAGATCTAGATTATGAAAATCTGTCAATTCTTTCCGTAGATGGAATTTCCTTTAAAGTTTACACATCAATATTAAATGCTCTCGCTATCCCATGGACAATGAGAACTGATAATGACACATCAAAAGTACCCGGAAAAAATGAGTGGCAATACTCTGGCATCAATAGATGTTTAAGCATATCGGGTCAACCTCAACTAAAAAATAGTGATATAGAGCTTACTTCACAAAAAGTATTAGATAATGGCATGTGGGAACATGTATCTGGCCATTATTAATGGACAAGGCATTTTCTTATCAAAAATAGACTTAGAAACAGACTTGGTTAATGAGTTGCCAGATGAAATAAACGATGCTCTCGGAAAGACAGATATTGATTCATCTATTAAATATCTACAAGAAAAGAAAGCACTAAGAATGAGAGGTCTTCTTTTATCTATCGAGGACAAACTTTATAAGTTGCACGATGGTGAATTAGTCCGACCATTACGAAAGTTAATAGAATTGAGAAAATCATAATATGGCTATATTTAATCCCACTCCACAACAACAGGCAGCGATAGACTACCCAGATAGTATTGTTGTTACAGCATGCCCAGGCAGCGGTAAAACCACAGTGATGAGTGAAAAAATCCGCTTGGTAACCGCAAGCCAACCAGGTCATAAAGGTGTCATTGCTATCACATTTACTAAAAAGGCAAGTGAGGAGTTAAAGAAACGCTGCAAAAAAAATTCTCATGATACAAAACTAAGTTTTTTCGGTACAATTGATAGTTTCTGTTTGAAAGAAATCATAGTCCCATTTCTAGGAAGGATATGGGGCGGCAAACCATCTAACTGTAAGATAATAAAAAGGCTTGAAACTCACCATAGAGGATACCTTTCTCAGAATTACACATCCCCCACAGAAAGAGATCTCTATTCTGATGATGGATTTCAAAGACTCTATAATGACGATATATTGTGGATGAGTAGTTTTTCTGCATTATCGCTTTTTATTCTCAATCATTCAACTTCAGCACAACGTTATTTAAAAGCCCGCTATTCACATGTTTTTATAGATGAATACCAAGATTCATCAGAAGCACAGCATGAGTTATTCATTAAACTACACCAGCTTGGTTTAGTCGCAACAGCTGTTGGTGACATTGATCAGTCAATATACAGATTCAGAGGAAGTCAACCTGAATTACTACTTGAATTAACTAGAGATATAGTTAACTTCAAGCATTTTAAACTTTCTCTGAATCATAGATGCCACCCATCAATCATTAACTATAGCTCTCGTATTCTTGACCCTTCATGTGACTTAATAACACATAAAGATGACATTAGAGTTTATAGACTGCGATTTAATGGAAATTTAATCGAGACAGCCAATCAAATTACTCCTTGGATAACAGGATGGTTGGAGTCAGGACAAATTAGACGAGCTTGTGACATTGCTGTCTTAGCTAAGAAAGAAATATCTTTGAGGGAATTTTCATCCGGCTTAGGCGTTAATTACAGACTATATAATGACACGCCTTTACATGACATAGGCTCTGAACCATCAGATATTTATTTAGATTTTCTTCTTTATAAGCACACAACTATTTTAACTGCGCAAGACTTTATTGATAAATATTCTAACCGATTAGTAGGAGAGAGAATTGCCGGTCTCAGAAAAACACTAAAAGCCATTAGAAATGAACAAGACGTCAATAGCTTTATAGAAAAATGCTGTAGTTTTATGCGTCTGATGGGATATATGAATTTCGATGAAGAAAATGATGCCGTTAGATCTGTATGGGCCAATGAATCGTTAATAAAGTTATTTATGCCAGTTACTGATGATGAAGTTCAGTTAATGACATTACATAAATCCAAAGGATTGGAGTTTAAGATTGTCTTACATCTGGACATGGAGGAATGGTCTTTCCCCCACAGAATACCCGGTGTCAACCGCAGTGACATAAATTATCCCAGTCTAGAAGAAGATACTAATTTACATTATGTTGGTATCACTAGAGCTGAAGAATATTGCATTTTAGTTCAAACAAATATGAGGCGAAATGCGAATTGTGGCTATGCTCCCTCACGTCCATCATATTTCTTAAACCTACCTCAACTAACAGGTTTATATCAATAAAGATAAACTAGATTAGATCTAGACGAGAGACCCCGCACAACAACGGCGATGCCATCCAAGCATTGGATGATATTCCGCCGGAGAATGACGTTAGCCCCCCTCACCCTAACCCTCTCCCACAAGGGGAGAGGGGATCAGAGCGCAGGCCACCGAGGCTTAAGCGGATCGCAGAGGCTTAAGAGGTGTCGAGGGAAGAGACACAAACAAAAACCGCAGCACAAGGGCTGCGGTTTTTTTATTCGCTCAACCTGTTGGCACTAGACGCCAACAAGGCCAACCAGCCTTAGGCACGGCGCCAGCTGGTTTTACCGGCGCTGTCTTCCAGCACGATACTCATCTCGGTGAGACGGTTGCGGGCGGCATCCGCCGCGGCCCAGTTCTTGTCGGCACGGGCCTGATTGCGCTCGGCGATCAGGCGCTCGATCTCGGCAACCTCTTCGTCCGCTTCGTCACCCTTCAAAAAAGCCTCGGGATCTTGCTGCAGGATGCCGAGCACGGCGCCCAGCTCGCGCAGACGGGCGCCCAGCGCGGCGGCAACGGCCATGTCTTCACCCTTCTGGCGGTTGATCTCGCGCACCAGATCGAACAGGGCGGAGTAGGCTTCCGGGGTGTTGAAGTCGTCGTCCATCGCTTCCTTGAAGCGAGCCACCTGCTCGTCGCCACCGGCAGCGGCGGCTACTGGCAGATCGCGCAGGGCGGTGTACATGCGCTCCAGCGCGGCGCGGGCTTGCTTCAAGTTATCTTCCGAGTAGTTGAGCTGGCTGCGGTAGTGGCCAGACATCAGGAAGTAACGGACGGTTTCGGCATCGTAGTGGGCCAGCACGTCGCGGATGGTGAAGAAGTTGCCAAGGGATTTGGACATCTTCTCTTTATCCACCATCACCATGCCGCTGTGCATCCAGGTGTTGACGTAGTCGCCACCGTGGGCGCAGCAGGACTGGGCGATCTCGTTCTCGTGGTGCGGGAACTGCAGATCGGAGCCGCCGCCGTGGATGTCGAAGTGGTTGCCAAGGTGCTTGGAGTTCATGGCAGAGCACTCGATGTGCCAGCCAGGACGGCCCGGGCCCCAGGGGCTTTCCCAGGTCGGTTCGCCCGGCTTGGACATCTTCCACAGCACGAAGTCGAGCGGATTGCGCTTGGCATCGACCACGTCAACGCGGGCACCGGCTTGCAGCTGCTCCAGATCCTGACCGGAGAGCTTGCCGTAGTCGGCGTAGGATTCGACGATAAACATCACATCGCCGTTGTCCGCCACGTAAGCGTGCTCTTTATCCAGCAGGGATTGCACCAGCTCGATGATCTCTTCGATGTGCTGGGTGGCGCGCGGTTCGATATCCGGGCGCACCATGCCGAGGGCATCGAAGTCGGCGTGCATGTCGCCAATCAGACGCTCGGTCAGCTCGTCGCAGGTGACGCGGGTTTCAGCGGCGCGCTTGATAATCTTGTCATCCACGTCGGTGATGTTGCGCACATAGGTGAGGTCATAACCGGCGTAACGCAGGTAGCGAGCGACCACATCAAAGGCGACGAAGGTGCGGCCGTGGCCGATATGACAGTGATCGTAGATGGTGACACCACACACATACATGCCCACCTTGCCCGGGTGGATAGGTTTGAATTCTTCTTTTTGACGAGTGAGTGTGTTGTATATCTTCAGCATCTTCTAACCACTGCCTGTGAGTAAAATGGTTGGTCATAATACCCCGTTCAGGGGCAGAAAACGAGGCAGAAAAGCGGGCCAATCCCGCCTGCCAGCACGGTTACGGCGCCTGAGAGACTATGCCGCCAGCCCCTGATGGGCTAGAATTGCCACCACTTTATGCCATACACCTGCGGGCACTTCGTCGCCCGCATCAAATGAAAGGACATATCATGGTCACTCTGCACACCAATCACGGCGACATCACCCTCACCCTGAACGCTGAAAAAGCCCCGGAAACCGTGGCCAACTTCCTGCAATACTGCCGTGACGGTCACTACGACAACACCATTTTCCACCGCGTCATCGACGGCTTCATGATCCAGGGCGGCGGCTATGCTCCGGGCTTTGAAGAGAAAGACACCCGCGCCCCCATCAAAAACGAAGCGGCCAACGGCCTGTCCAACAAGATCGGCACCATCGCCATGGCTCGCACCATGGAGCCGCACTCTGCCAGCGCCCAGTTCTTCATCAACGTGAACAACAACGACTTCCTCGACTTCAAATCCGCCACCACCCAGGGTTTCGGCTACTGCGTATTCGGTGAAGTGACCGCCGGTATGGACGTGGTCAACAAGATCAAGGGCGTCAAGACCGGTAACTACGGCCGCATCCACCAAGACGTGCCGGTAGAAGACGTAGTGATCACCAAGGTGACCCTTGCTGACTGATCTCTGCCGACTCGGCACTGACAAAACTGCGGCCCCGGCCGCAGTTTTTCCATCTGTCTCTTCCACTGCCAGTCCGAACTGGCGCCGCCTCGACTATCTGGCCCACGGCAACCCGCGCCAGCGCTCGGCCCATGCCCTGCTCACCGCCGGTGTGTGGGATGAGCTAGCTGCGCAGTGCGCCGATATGGCGCTGGTGAGTACGCTTGCCATCGGCCTCGATCGGCCGGACAGCGATCTCGATATCCTCTGCCAGCATCCAGATCCCGCCGAGTTTGCCGCTACGCTTGCAACCCAAGGTTGGCTGGCAAGCATCAAGGGCGACAATATCTGGCTGCTGGAGCGCACCTTTTCCTGCCTCGACCAGAGCTGTGCTAATAGCGGTTCTGACAAGGGCGATGTCTGCTGGCTGCTTGAGCTCTATGTCACCCCAGCTCCCATCGAGACGCTGAACGGCTGGCGCCACCTCACCCTGATGGCGGTTTTGCTGCAACGCTTTGGCGATGCTTTCTATCAGGAAGTCTTGCGCCTGCGCCTTGAAGAGGGACTAAAAGGGGAAGCAGCCATGTGCCGGTTGCTGGGGCTGGCGGGCGATCCTTATGCCGCGCTGCTGACGCTGGAGGAACGAAATCTGGCCGAGTTGTCATGGCAGCCGCCATCCCGTGACGGTATGCATACATCCACTGATGCGATGGTGCCCGCAGCGCACTGTTCGTCCCCTGTTGTTTCTACTATCTCTGCCACCCCCGTTTGCCCTGTTTCGACCGAGAGCCCGATCCCCACATCATGAGCACCCTCTTTATCAGTGACATTCACCTCTCTGCCCAGCGGCCCGATATGACCGCGGCACTGGTGCGCTTTCTCGAGCACGACGCCCCCGGCGCCGATGCCCTCTATGTGCTGGGGGATCTCTTCGAATTCTGGATTGGCGATGATGACCCCAATCCGCTCCATCAACAGATGGCCGACGCCTTCTTGGCCCTGAGCCAGCAGAACGTGCCCATCTACTTTATCCACGGCAACCGCGACTTTCTGCTGGGCCAGCAGTTTGCCAAGCGCGCGGGGATGACATTGCTGGGTGACCCTTGCGTTATCGACCTCTATGGGGAGCGGGTAGTGCTGAGCCACGGCGATCTGCTCTGCACCCTGGATGAGGGGTATCAGAAGTTTCGTCGCATCACCCAGCTCAAGTGGCTGCGCTGGATCTTTTTGCGGCTGCCGCTCGCCCGCCGTCAAGCCATCGCCTGCAAGATGCGCGGCCAAAGCCAGATGGAAAATGCCCACAAGAGCCAGATCATCATGGATGTAACGCCCGCGGCGGTGGACGAGATGCTGCGCCAGCAAGACTGCCGGATGATGATCCACGGCCACACCCACAGACCCGCCATCCACGACTTCACCCTCGACGGCCAGCCGGCGCGGCGCATCGTGCTGGGAGACTGGTTCGAACAAGGCTCGGTGCTGATCTGCCGCCCCGGCGAGCAGCGGCTGGAAATGCGGGCGCTGGCAACGATCGAACCTGCTGCTCACCCATCCGCCTGACATCCCCCTGTTCGGGTTGCAGGCAAAACCTGCGGCCCGGCATCCCACGCCTGTACACCCGGTGAACCGACGTAGAACGGCGAGTTCGGTATGCCGATGTGCTGTTCGGCCCATCTGTAGCGGTTCTGCTGCACCAGCAACGGCAACAATCGACCAAAAAGCATGCAAGATGCTGAAAATAAAGATAATTAACCATTCAATCAACGTTGAAATAAGCAAGGTCGCTCATTAGACTACCGACTCCTCCCACCCGTCGTAACACAAGGAATGTACCAAACAATGAAAAAGACGGTTCTCACCCCCTTACTCGTGCTGTTGATCACAGGCTGTGGTGGCGGTGATGGCGAACAGGAAGAGAGTCCTATTGCTCCCCCTACTGAAACGCACTATTTCGAGGTGTCCAGCCTGAGCAGCCAGGGGGGGCAGTTAACTCCCACCCGCCTGAGGCTGGGGGAGGGGGAACAGGGGCGCTTCTCGGTACAGGCTGACAGCGGTTACGTGCTGACCGGGATAACCGGATGTGATGGCTCCCTGGACGGCCTCACCTATACCACAGGTCCCATGAGCAGCGATTGCCAAATCTCGGCCAGCTTCACTCAGGAGAGTGCCGCCGTCTATTTCAACGCCACCACCCAAGCTTCTCTGGGGGGCGCGCTCAGCCCCGACTCCCTGCGCCTGAACGTGGGTGAGCAGGGGCGTTTCACCGTGCAGCCCGAGAGTGGCTTCGTGCTGGCACAGATCGCAGGATGTGAAGGCACCCTGGACGGCCTCACCTATACCACAGGTCCCATGCGTGGCGATTGCCAAATTTCGGCCAGCTTCACTCAGGAGAGTGCAGCCGTCTATTTCAACGCCACCACCCAAGCTTCACAGGGGGGCGCGCTCAGCCCCGACTCACTGCGCCTGAATGCGGGTGAGCAGGGGCGTTTCACCGTGCAGCCCGAGAGTGGCTTCGTGCTGGCACAGATCGCAGGGTGTGAAGGCACCCTGACGGGTAACACCTACACCACCGGCCCCATGCGTGGTGATTGCCAAATTTCGGCCAGCTTCACTCAGGAGAGTGCCGCCGTCTATTTCAACGCCACCACCCAAGCTTCTCTGGGGGGCGCGCTCAGCCCCGACTCCCTGCGCCTGAATGCGGGTGAACAGGGGCGTTTCACCGTGCAGCCCGAGAGTGGCTTTGTGCTGGCAAACATCACAGGGTGTGAAGGCACCCTGACGGGTAACACCTATACCACAGGCCCCATGCGTGGTGATTGCCAAATCTCGGCCAGCTTCACTCAGGAGAGTGCAGCCGTCTATTTCAACGCCACCACCCAAGCTTCTCTGGGAGGCGCGGTCAGTCCCGACTACCTGCGCCTGAATGCGGGTGAACAGGGGCGTTTCACCGTGCAGCCCGAGAGTGGCTTCGTGTTGGCAAACATCACAGGGTGTGAAGGCACCCTGACGGGTAACACCTACACCACCGGCCCCATGCGTGGTGATTGCCAAATCTCGGCCAGCTTTATCAGCGATGCCGCCAATGCCATTACCCGGGAAGATCATACCCTTGCCAGCGAACAATCCCTGATCGCCCATGCCCGCGCGGCGATTGCCGACAGTGAGGCGCACCGCACCGAGCTGGTTCGCAGCCTCTATCAGGGGATGGCACAAATCAGCTGGAACCCGAGCCACGACTCCATCACCTTCTCCAGCTTCCAGCCGGAGAGCACGGTGACCCTGCTCCCCTCCAACATCAATGGCAAGGGGGAGAGCGAGATCCGGGGTCTGGTGATGGTCTCCGAGCAAGCCGATTACCGTCAGGCAGCCATGGGGGCGAACCTGTTTTCCGTTGACCGTACAGCGCAGAGCGAGGCGCTGCTCAAGGGGCTGATTGGCTGGCTGACCCGGGGCAAGGATAGCGATGGCCTGCGCATCATTACCACCCAGATGCCAAGCCGCGCCGATAGCGTCTATTTTCCCCACAACGAAGGCGTGCGGGACTGGCTCAAGGCGATCTATCCCGACAAGCACAGCATCAACCCGGCCAATGCCTGCGATTATCAGGCGCTGAGCGACTGTATCGACACCATGGCGCCGGAGCTTATCGTGATCAGCGATATCGACCGCCAGGGGCTGGGGTATCAGGGGATCGCACAGGGTATTGCCAAGGCCAAAGCGGCCGGGATCCCGCTGCTGCTCTCCAACTACCGGCGCGATGCCAGCCCGCTGCTAAGCCCCCTCTATCTCGATATGGGGCTGGTCACCTGGGGCAACTACTGGTCAAAACTCAGAGCCAGCGATCTGGCAGTGAACACCATCATGGCACCCGACGCCCAGCTGATGGCGGTCGATACCCTGCTTGGCAACCTTCAGGATCGCAACTTCACGACCCAGTGGCTCGATAGCTGCGGCGGCAACTTTATCAATTGCAGTGGCTCGGAGAGCTTCAACCAGCAGTTCAAGCAGGGGGCCGACTGGCTGAGAAATGGGGCTATCACCCTCGACAAGGCCGGGATCAGCCCCTTTGCCCGTGACGGCATGACACTGCTGCCCGCCACCCTGTTGCTGGCCGACAAATACCGTGCCGCCATCGACTACCCCATTGCCTGGGATGAGCATCAATCCTGGCAGCAGGCGATGTTTGCCGACTGGCTGGTGAGCTATGCCCGCACCCGTACCCCAGCCCAGCCCGATCTGGGGGAGTACGTCACCGATCGCAGCAAGGTGGTGAAGGGACTCGCAGCTCACTACGCCTATCCCGCAACGCTCACCGACAGTCGGCGCATTACGGTTCCCTACAGCGGGCAGTGGACCACCACCGGCTGGTATGCCCTGCCGGGACAAACCATCACCCTGAGACGCACCGATAACGCCGATGTGTCCGCCACCGTCCGGCTCAACTACCACAGGCCCAACACCAATCGCGCCTATGAGCAGAAGATCTATCGGGCGCCACTGGAGCTGACTACCGGGCGGTTGACCTTGGCCAAGGGGGGCCGTGTCACCTTCACCTCGCCCTATGGCGGCCCTATCTATCTCTATCTGGAAGGGGGGGCAGCATCGCTGGCCGTCCAGGTGAGCGCCACAGGCGTCACCCGTCATCCGGCCATCCTGGATTTCAGTGATGAGCAGCAGATCCGCGAGTTCAACGAGCGGCTGGCGCAAACCGAGCTGCCTCATATCGATCTGCGAGCCGATGGCGCCGAACAGCATCTGCGCCGGGATCGCTTCACCAATGCAGTGGGTGGCGTTATCCCCGACACCAATGCCCTGCTCGACAGCATCGCCCGGGATCACATCAATGGCGTCTACATCCTGGCGGGCCTGAAAATTCAGGGCAAGGGGCTCGATGAGTCGCTGCCGGCAGATGTTAAAAACGCCTGTGTGGCACTGCTGGGGGAGGGGTGTCTCGATGAATCGCTCCACACCCGCACCATCATCCAGCATGCCAACTATGACCAGAATGCCCATTGCGGCAGTGGTTGCAGTGGCAACCCGTGGGACTCTTCCGGCAGCATCAGCCCGACCGGCTGGCTCGACAATCACGAGCTGGGCCACAACCTGCAGACCAACCGGTTGAACGTGCAGTACGCGGCGGCAGGCGATGCCGACAACTGGAGTGGCTACGGCAGCCGGGCGGGGGAAAACTCCAACAATATCTTCCCTTATGTGGTGAAGTGGCGCGCCCATTATCTGAGAGATGGCAACACGGCGCCCATCAAGGATGGACACATGAATCACAAGGATCTCTTCTATGTGTTCATGTCTGATGCGGCGCAGGTACGGGACAGGAGTGGCAACCGCGTCGTGCTCGGGGCCAACTGCAAGGTGCTCGATATCGGCGAGAGTCGCTACGAAGCCCCCTGGAAGAGCAATGCCTACGCCGTTCATAACGGCTATCGCATGGCGTTTTATATCCAGATGGCATTGCGCGCCCACGGTATGATCCTGACTGATGGCACCCGGCTGAACGATGGCTTCACTCTCTTCACTCTGCTTTATCAGCACTCACGGATCTTCGGCGCGGCAGCAGACAGTGAAGCGCAGTGGAATGCCAGCAAGGATAGGCTCGGCTTTAGCCTGTTCCCCTACTCGGGGCATGCGGTCTATGGCGGCAAACGGGTGCGCGACATACCGGGCAATGACTTTATGCTGGTTGCACTCAGTCGGCTCACCGGTTGGGACTGGCGCAATCACTTCGATCTGCTTGGCCTGCGTTACTCAAGCCTCGCGGTCGCTCAGGTGCAGGCCAACCAGCGTTATGGCAGCCTGCCGATGGGGATGTATGTGCTTGAGGATGACCTGCCCCCAGCCAACATGAGCGAAGGTGTCACATTCTTGCCACTCTCCGAGAGCGACGGGTCCACTCTCTGGCCCCGCAACAGTGGCTCGCCGAGCATCTGCCCGGTTCCCTGAATCCGGTCATCACGATAACTACGACAAGCGCCCGGCAGGGCGCTTGTTATTTATCCCGCCTTTGGCCCCATGGTGGATGCCGAGGAGGTGGGGGGGAGAAGAACGAGCCGAAAGTGTGTCAGCCCATGCAAGGGTGGGGCTCATAAGTGACCCATTCACGCGACCATGTTACAGCACCGTCATCTGACCGGCATAGAGGATGAAGTAGCGCAGCAGCAAGATCCCCACCAGGCTCATGCTGCAGACCAGCACCAGATGGGAGCGCTGGTGCTGGCGAGCTGGCGAGCTGAGCAGCCCCAACAGTTGGGGAAGCAGGATGCCGATGCCAATCACGCCAAACCAGAAGACCTGCGACCAGAAGCCGCCGCCTATGGCCGCCCACATCGCTGCCTCCCGCTGGCCGCCACCGAAGTAGAGGCCGGTGAAGAAGCAGACCAGCAAGAAGACCTCGATGGCCACGATGGGGCGCTCGAAGCGATGTACAAAGCTCACCCCCTTGCTATGGCTGCTCTCCTTGAACAGAGTCACCGCCAGCAAGATGGTGGAGGCTACCCCCGAGCTGATACCGGATACCAGGAACAGCGCCGGCAGGATCGGGTTGTTGAGCATGGGGTAGGTCTTGAGCGCCGAGAGCAGGAAGCCGGTATAGGCCCCCAGCAGTACTGCCAGCAACAACAACAGGGGAGTAAGCAGTCGCTCAAGCTGTGCCACCTTGCCTATCAGGGTATCGATGAAGGCGAACCTGTCCGCCAGCAGGTGCCGCCGCAGCCCCTCGATCTCGGCTCTGAAGACCACCGCCAGCCAGGCAAACAACACAGTCATATAGACCTGAAACAGCATGACCCCCATCGACATCACGGAATCGAACTGATAGTGGAACATCAGCTTCCAGAAGGTCCAGGGACGAGCCAGGTGGAAGATGAGGATCAGCAGCCCCAGTATCACGCTGAGCGGGGCCAGAATGGCGGTCGCCCTGATGATGCCCTTCTCGCTGCCGGCCCCGCGCTGGCGCAACAGCACCGAGAGGGTGACTGAACCGGCGGAGATCCCCAGCAGAAAGAGGTAGATGGCGATGGGACCATCCCAGACCAGTGAGTCGAAGTGAAATGCGTTATGCCACATGGTACACACCTCCCATTTCGCTACTCACCATCTGCAGAGGGATACCGCCATGATGCGGGTTATGTGGACTCATGATTTTATCTCCCCTTTTGGTACCCGATACATCTTGGGCGAGGTGCCGAGGAACTGTTTGTAGCGATAGGTGGTCTCGTGCACCAGCCGCTTGGCGATCGGGCTGTGAGGATCATCCAGATTGCCGAACACCAGCGCCTTGGTAGGGCAGGCTTCGACACAGGCGGGTTGCTTGCCGTTGGCCAGATTGGTTTTGCGGCAAAAGTCGCACTTGTCGGCAGTGCGGGTGACCGGGTTGATAAAGCGGACCTGATAAGGACAGGCTGCCAGACAGTAACGGCAACCGACACAGAGATCGGGGTTGATGTCGACGATGCCATCCTCGGCCCGGATATGGGATGCGCCCGTCGGGCAGACATGCACACAGGGGGCGTTATCACAGTGCTGGCAGGACTTGCGGAAAAACCGGTACTCCTGATCCGGATATTCACCCACAGGCCCGGTACGCAGGATCTGCAGGCGGGCTACCCCTTGTGGCACCTGATTGACTTCCCGGCAGGCATCCATGCAGGCGGTACAACCGATGCAGGCGGTCTCATCGTGGATCATGCCGTAGCGTATCCCCCCGATGGTCATGCTGTTGGCCAGGGCGCGGGGCGACCCCGTCATCAGGATCAAGGCGCTGGCACTCATCCCCACCATAAACTCGCGACGGGTCGTGCTCATGCGCCCTCCTTGGCCGCGGCTTGCTGCCTGGCCTCATGCTGCTTGCTGTGGCAGTCGACGCACAGCTTGATGCGGGCCTTCTCGGGGATGCCGACCATGGGCTCTTTGGCCGGGTGCAACTGATGGCAGCTGGTGCAGGTCACGCGAGTCGCATGCACGTCGTGGGCCCACAGCGCCTTGCGCAGATCATCGGGCTCATGGCAGCTCATGCAGACGCCGTTTTGTTGGCTGAGCGGGAAGGCATCGTCGCCAAAGCGCATCACGTCGACAATGCCGCCACGCTGTTTGCGGTGCTGGGCTGACGGGTTGCCGTGACAGTTGGTACAGGTCACCGCTTCATTGGTATTGGGGTTGGTGACGCTGGCATGCTTGCCATGCATCCCCTCGTTTCCGTCGTGGCACTTGTCACACTTGGCGAAACGGGCGGCCGCTTTTTTCTCGGCTGCGGCTTTCTTCGCGGCTTTGGCCTGGCGTGCGGCCAGAGCATCGGCGGCACTGCTATCGGCCACAGTGCTGACGGCGGCAGACGCTGGTTCGACGGCGGTCGCGGCGAGGGCAAACTCGCTTGCACCCAGACAGATCGTGGCAAGCAAGGCCCACTGCATTATTTTTTTCATACTGGACTCCGGATCAAAGAGGTTCAGCGGCGTTATCCACCCCCTGACAAGAAAAAGAGCGACAAATACCTCCCAAAATGCCAGAAACGGGCAAGAGTCCCCCACCCACGACAGAGTGGGGGCTTGATCAATGGATAAACCTGACCGCTTTGGTTATTGCTGGCTGGCGTAGTACTCGGCCAGCGCCTTGAGGTCGGCATCACTCATGGCAATGATGGCGTTATTCATCTTCTCGTCATTGCTGCGCTTGCCAGCCTTGAACTCTTGCAGGGCCATCAGTATGTAACCTTTTGGCTGACCGGAGAGGATGGAGGCTTCATCGTCGGCAACGGAGCCGCCTTCGGAGTGACACTTCTTGCAACCAGACTCTTCATGCAGTTTTTGTCCTGCTTTGGCCAGTGCGGCATCGAACGGTTGTTTCATCGGTTGGTAGGGCAGTTCGGCATAGTAAGCTGCCAACTCGTCGATCTGATCGTCGCTAAGACCCTTAACAATGTCGGTCATGTTTCCCTGTTTGCTGGTGTCACCGGTGACATGATTAACGGTCTTAGCAGGGCGGCCATCCAGGTAGCTTCGCATCTGCTCCGCAAGATTAGATTCTGCTATTCCGGCGATTGTTGGAATATCTGTATGTGAGCTGATCCCTTGATTACCGTGACATGCGTTACATGTTTTGGCCATCTCGTCGACCCCGGCAAAGGCTGGCCCAATTGAACCAATCAACAGAGATAACCCCACCACTTCCAATTTCATGCTTCGCTTCATTTTGCACTCCTAGTGACATAAAAATCGTAAAAGCCAGTCTATACAGTTTTTTTATTCGAAAAAGTGGGCTTAATCCCGCTTTTGAGGCTTCTATCAACGTCGAGCACTATATAAACCTTATAATTCGGATGGAAATGGTTTTTGACCCAAATAGGGTCCAAAGGGGCCTAATGTTGCATGTTTTTGGGACTTTTCTGACACGGCTCATACATGAAATAAAAATCCGATAAAAAAGGATAAACAAGATGAAATACTGGAAAGCGCTGGTGGCCGCTGCAATGGTGCTCACCCTCTCGGCCTGCGGTGGCGGGGGGGATGGCAGTGACAAGAGTGAGCCGCCCCCCCCTCCTCCTGGAACCCCTGACTCTCTGACTATCTCGGCCTCGACACCGGTTCTCACCCCGGATGGTCAGCTCTCGGTGCAGTTCAACGTGGCGGACAAACAGGGTTCGGGTTACGACCTGGGCGCTACGATCCCCTCCTTCACCCTCAACAAGGTGATCCCCGGCCGCGATACCACACGGCAAGACCCGGCCATCTGGAAGAGTTTTATCTACCGTTCCGGCAAAGCCACCAGTGAAAACAGCGGCAAGCTGGAGCCACTGGGCAATGGGCAATATCGCTACACCTTTGCGATCAACCCCACCACAGTGCAGGATCCCTATCCTTCTGATTCACAAAGCAATAATGGTGTAATTAGCTGGGATGAGACGGCGACTCATCGTCTCGGTATCTTTTTTGGTGGCAGCAACAATGTTCCCGTTACCAACTATGTGCTGGACTGGGTGCCGGCAGGGACGCCCGCCGCTTTGACCCGGGATATCGTGGATCAGAGCAGTTGTAACAGTTGTCACATGAAGCAAGCGATCAAACACGCGGATCGCGCTGACCCCAAACTCTGTGTCACCTGTCACAACGAGAGCAATCCGACCATTGCTACCCGCCGTTCTCTGACGACCATAGTGCACAAGTACCATGGCAATCTGGATAGCACGGATACCAAGACGGTCAGCCACTTTCCGCAAGACCCGCGCAACTGCGATACCTGCCATAAGGACGCTACGCCAGCCACCCTCAATGCCGGTAACTGGCAACATGCCCAGGAAAAAGCGTGTGGTGCCTGTCATGCCGATTCAACCAGCGCCACAGGTTTTGATGCTCACATCACCGGCAAGATCAACAGTGGCGCAGTCTGCACCCAGTGCCATGGCGCTGATCCGGCCAGCAGCAAGTCACCTTATATGGTTCACCTGGGTTACATGGCCAACGAGGCGATTGGACGCGACAAGCTGCAGTTCACGTTCGATGACGTTCGCTATGCCGCTCCCAATATCGAGGTCGAACTGACCGTCACCGTCGACGGTACGCCGGCCGAGAGCGTTAATGACGTGCTGAAATATGTCAAAGATGGCAATCCGGCCATTCTGGTCAACTGGGATCAGGGCCAGGGATTCGAGCTGGCCACCACCAATCCGCAGACCTTCGTCTCTGGCAACAAGATCGAGTTCAGCAAGTGTGTCAGCCAGGGCACAGGCCGCTTCCTGTGCAGCAAAGAGACGGGCAACGAGGTCAACGGCACCCTGGCTGCGACCATCGCCGACTTGAGAGTCTGTGTGGCGCGTAAAGCCGATCGCAACGGGGCGTTTGCCGCAGGGGATCTGCTGCCTTGCAGCAGCACAGCCAGCGCACTCTCCCTGATCGCCATCAATCCGGTCAACGCCTACTTCCGTGCCGAAGGGGGCATCGACAGCAGCTATCTGCTCAAGGCCGGTGCGGATCTCGCTTCCTGCAACAGTTGTCACAAGGATCTGGCAGTCCACATGAGCAATCATGCGGCCAAGGATATGAGCCAGTGCACCAGTTGCCACAACGCGACCCGTACCTCGTTCTATGCGGGGGTGCCGGGGGACCTGAAATATCACGTCCACTCCTTCCACGCGCTGGGCGCCAAACATGGGGGAAGTGCTACCTTCCCGGGCGATATCAGCAACTGCGAGTCCTGTCATACCCAGGGGCAATACAATCTGCCCAACCAGCAGAACGCGCGTCCCTCTCTGGTCGCCACCACGGCTGACAACAAACAGCCCAAATACTTCAGCCCGGTGCTGGTGGTCTGCTCCAGCTGTCACCTCAAATCACCGCTGGGGTTGGTCAAGCCGGATAGCCCGGTGGCAGGGGATGAGTGGGCTACCCACATGAAGAATAACGGCGCCGTCTTTGGTGCAGAGACGATCGAAGCCGCAACCGGTGTTGAACAGTGTGCCTCTTGCCATGCCGTCGGGCAGGAGCAGGGTGTCGACAAGGTTCACAAGGTCTACGACTTCCGTTGATGAAATCCTGCGGTCAGGGGGTAACCCCTGGCCCTTCGCCGTTGAAGGAAACAAGATGAAAAAGACCATCACGCAGTGGTTATTGGCTGGCATGCTGGCCCTGAGCTGCCTGTCAGCCTGGGCCAAGAGCGATGCCGCGCAACCCGCTGGCGATGCAGATCCGCGACTCCAGATTGAATCGGCTCTGGACAAGAAATTTGACCAGGGAAAATACTCCCCGAAGGGAGCTGATACCTGCCTCAAGTGCCACGATTCAGATTCACGCAAACCCGCGACCGGCATATTCCACAGTGTGCACGGCAATCTGGGCAACCAGAATGGCCCCATGGCCGACCGGCAGTGTGAAGCTTGTCATGGTCCGGCAGGCAACCACACGCGCAATCCTCGCAAAGGAGAGAAACGGGAGCCGATGATCACCTTTGGTCCCGATTCACCTGTGCCGGTCGAGAAGCAGAACAGTGTCTGTCTCTCCTGTCATACCGATACCAACCGGATGGGCTGGCATGCCAGTGTTCATGCGGTCGAGGATCTCTCCTGTACCAGCTGCCACACATTGCACCAGGCCAAGGATCCGGTGATGGACAGCAAGAAACAGGTCGAGACCTGCACCAGCTGCCATGCCGCAGAGAAATCGGATCTGCACAAGCGCACCAGTCATCCCATCCTGAATGGCGAAATGCCCTGCTCCAGCTGCCACAACCCGCATCAGTCACAAAATGAGGCCAGCCTGAAACAGCCAACCGTCAACGAGAGCTGTTACGAGTGCCATGCCGAGAAGCGGGGCCCCTTCCTGTGGGAGCACGAACCGGTGACCGAGGATTGCTCTCTATGCCACAGCCCCCACGGTTCCATCAATCAGGCGCTGCTCAACAAGCGCGTGCCCCAGTTGTGTCAGGAGTGTCACAGCGCCCCCCATGCCAACGTGTCCATCCCCGAGGGGGATCTCAAGGTGCGCGGCGGCAGTTGCCTGAACTGTCATAACCAGATCCACGGGACCAACCATCCGAATGGGCAGTCCCTGCGACGTTGAGGAGAGAAGTCATGAAACATTCAACACTTTGGCTCTCCTTGCTGACCATCTTCTCGGCCCATGCCACCGAGGAGCCGCTGGCTGTCGAGGATTACTCCCTGCAATCGGCCAGGGAGGCCAAAACCGCGCGCTGGCGCTGCGCATCCTGTGAAAGCGAGAGTGGCTGGTTTGGTGAGGTGGGGCTGGGGACAGGCTACATCAACGATGATGGCGCGACCCGTTTTCGCAACTGGGTGCCCGCCGCCAACGATACCGGCATGCTGGGGATCTTTAACGCTGACCTGCAGTATCGGGGAGAGGGATCCCGTTACGGCGCACTCGAGGCCAGGGATCTTGGAATGCGCCGTTTCAGCATGTCACTGGAGCAAGGGTTCTATGATGGCGCGCGCGCCAAAATTGGCTACTCCGAAACCCCCTTTTACTGGAACAGCCATGGCAAGAGTGTCTATCGCTCTGACGATGCGCCGATGGCGGCTGGTGCGCTGGCCGAATTTGACAAGGAGGTGGTCCGCAAGAAGCTGACCATGGGGCTTGCCTATACCCCCAAGAGCCCATGGCGCCCTTATGCCGATTTCTCTTATGAGAAAAAAGAGGCAACGCTGGCCACTTATCAGTCCAGCATCCCGGGGATAGGCAGTACGCCGGGCTTTGTACCCAAGCTGGTCGATGGCAGCACCACCACCCTGGTCAAGAGTGGCATCAGCTACCTGGGTGAAGGCTGGCTGGTTGATCTGGCCTACAACGGCTCACTCTATCGCAACGAGGAGACCGCATTCTATTTCGGTTCGGCAAGCGACCCCTATGCCAATGAGCGGGCTTACGAACCCGACAATAGCTTCCATCAGGTCAGTTTGTCCGGCCAGTACAACTGGAACCGGCAGAGTCTGAGCGGTCGCATTCTCAGCAGCCGAGCAACGTCGGATGGCAATCTGACCGCCTTCCGACAGGTGCCGATCACCCGGAGCGATTTCCATGGCGAGATCGATACCATCCAGACCAATGCCAAATGGGTGGGGCGTTTTGGCCGGGATTTGACTCTGCGTGCCGGGGGCGAATACCGGGATCGGCAGGACAACTCGGACAAGCAGGTAGTGATTGGCAAACAACGGCAGCCGGGGGATCGTTCTCACAGTAAAGCCAATCTGGAAGCGGATTACCGCCTGAGTCGATCGGTCAAGGTAACCGGGGGTTACCAGTATCGTGCCGATGAACGGGAGTACGCGGATCGTCGCAAGACGGATGAGCAGACGTTGTTCCTCAAGAGTCGCTATCGCCCGGTGGGTGATCTGCAACTGGGGGGTAAACTCTCCTGGAGCACCCGGGATGGCTCTGAGTGGAAGAATAACAATACCAATGTCAGCCCGACCTTGCGTCAGTTCTATCTGGCCAATCGTGACAGGTTCGAGCTGCGTGGCGATCTGCAGTATGCCTTCAGCGAGCAGTTAAGCTCCTCGCTGGAAGGGTGGTGGGCACGGGCCAACTATCCGGAGCCTGACATCGGACTCAGTGAAGGGGAGGACTATGGTATCGATCTGACCCTTAACCAGCAGTTTGATGAGAACCTCAGTGGCCATCTCTTCAGCAACGTACAGTGGATCACCTCAAGCCAGAACCATGCCTACACCGGTGCCCCGGACTGGCAGCCCTATTCGACCCGGGTGCGTGACCAAATCACTACTCTGGGAGTGGGACTAAGCCAGAAGAAGGCGTTTGATTTGGCGCTGGAACTGGGGGTGGATTACAGCTTCTCCTATGGCCGTGGCCAGACAGATGCCAGCAAGGGTTATGACTACCCCGATCTGACCAGTAAACAGCACCGTCTGGAAGGTTACGCCCTTTATCAGCTCGACGAGAAGCAGTCGCTGCGCTGGGATATGCGCTACGAGTTCTACCATGACGTGGATTACCTCTATACCGGTGAGGAGTACAGCATGGGTCATGTGAACCAGAACTATAACGGTTACTTCACCGCTATCTCCTGGCTTTACAAGTTCTAATGCAGCCCATCTTGTAAGGGGAGCCAGGCTCCCCTTTTTTATGTCTGCGGCTCATGCCTGGTCGCTGATTGCAATTGATGCATCTATGCCGTAAGCAGAGTAGCTATCCCCTTGATTTTATAAGGTGATCACAGATTTTTTGCCGCCGCTGGATAGACTGGAGCCACTGCGGTACTGCGCCGCCTCTGGATCAGCAGACAGGGTATAACTGAGCTGGCTCACCCCTATGTGTCACTGATGGAGGAGTCGGCCATGTCCGCTACCCGTATCTGGATCAAAAACCCCCTTGCCACCTTTACCCGCGAAACGGTCGATGGCCGCGGCGGACTGGTGATTGAAAACGGTCTGATTAGCGAGGTGCTGGCGGCAGGCCAGCAGCCTGCCCGGCCTTGCGAGCAGCTGTTCGATGCCCGTGACCATGTAGTGCTGCCGGGCCTTATCAATACCCACCACCACTTCTACCAGACCCTGACCCGTGCCTGGGGGCCGGTGGTCAATCAGCCGCTTTTCCCCTGGCTCAAGACCCTCTATCCGGTGTGGGCAAGATTGACGCCGGATGGGCTGGCGCTGGCGAGCAAGGTGGCGATGGCGGAGCTGCTGCTCTCGGGCTGCACCACGGCCGCGGATCACCACTACCTCTTCCCGCGCGGGATGGAGGAGTCCATCGATATTCAGGTGGCGGCGGTGCGTGAGCTGGGGATGCGCGCCACGCTGACTCGCGGCTCCATGAGCCTTGGCGAAGATGAGGGGGGGTTGCCACCACGCCACACGGTGCAGGGGCAGCAGCAGATCCTCGATGACAGCCTGCGGCTGGTGCGCCAGTACCACGAGCGCGGCGCCGGGGCGCAGATCCAGATTGCGCTGGCTCCATGCTCCCCCTTCTCGGTCACCGAAGAGATCATGGTGGAGAGCGCCAGGCTCGCGGCCGAGTTCGATGTGCGGCTGCACACCCATCTGGCGGAGACGCTGGATGAGGAGGCGTTTTGCCTTGAACGCTTTGGCCTGCGCACCGTCGATTATCTCGAAAAGGTGGGTTGGCTTGGCGATCGCACCTGGCTGGCCCACGGCATCCACTTCAATCCGGACGAGATTGCGCGGCTGGGGGCGGCAGGCACCGGGGTGTGTCATTGTCCCGTCTCCAATATGCGGCTCGCCTCCGGTATCTGCCCGACCCTGGATCTCGAAGCGGCCGGTGCGCCGGTGGGGCTCGGAGTGGATGGCTCGGCCTCCAACGATGCCTCGAACCTGATGCAAGAAGCTCGTCAGGCGCTCTATCTGCAGCGACTGCGTTACGGCGCCGAGCGCATCACCCCACGCAAAGTGCTGGAGTGGGCGACCGTAGGTTCGGCACGGCTGCTCGGGCGCGACGATCTCGGCGAGCTGCTGCCCGGCAAGCAGGCGGATCTGGCGCTGTTCAAGCTCGACGATCTGCGCTTTAGTGGCTGTCACGATCCCATTGCAGCAATCATTTTGTGCGGCGCCGAGCGTGCCGATCGGGTGATGGTGGGTGGCAAGTGGCGGGTTGTGGATGGCGCCATCGAGGGACTGGATGTCGAGGGTCTCATCGCTCGTCACAAGGTGGCCGCCGCGGCGCTGGTGCGTGGTTGAACGCAAAGGTCTGTACGAGTAACTCAATGTGGGCAACCCAAGGTGAATAGCCAAAGGAGAGTGCTCGACAAGAACGTACAGGTCGTGTGCACTTGAGTACAGTGAGCCACAAAACCAGAGGGGCCCATATCGGGCCCCTCTGTATTGGCGGTGTTAAAAGGTGAGGGCTGCTAGTTGGCTGTGCTGGTGGGGGCGCTGTTAGCCGATGTCGTGTTGGCTGCTTCACTTTTGGCTGCCGCAGGGGCGGGCGCCGGGAAATATTTGCTGTGCAGCAGCGGATATTCACTGCTCGCCAGTACCTGGGTCAAACCGGTCTGGAACTCTTTGACCAGCTCGTCGCTCACCGGATGGCTGAAAGCGAAGCAGAACTGCTCTGAGCTCAGTACCCATTGTTCTTTGAATCGTGCAGGATCAAGCTTTTGCTCCACGATCAGCTGTTCCATGGTGGTTTTGTTGGTGGAGACCAGATCGATCCGACCTGAGGTGAGCATCTTCAGCGCTTGTGCCAGCCGATTGGCGGCCATCAGCTTGGTCTCGTCAAAGCCGTTGTTGAGTAGCAACTGTTCTCCCACATCAGCCCGCACTGCTCCGATATTGAACGCTTTGGCATCATCGAGTTTGGAGATGGTGATATTGCGCTCGGCCAACCCTACGAGCACGATTTCGGCGTAACCGATGGGACAGGCCCATTTGAACAGGGGATCCCGCGCCTGGGTGCGAGCGGTGGAGAAGAGTACTGCATTGGGTTTTTGGGTCAGCAGGTAGTAACCGCGCGCCCATGGCATGATGGTGATGGGCTGCGGCGGCGTATTGGTCTTTTTCCATACCAGTTGCAGCAGCTCGACCGCGAGGCCGGTGGGGGAGCCGCTGGCATCGGCGTAGTTGTAGGGTTTGTACTCTTCGGTGATGTAGTGCAGTTTGCCGAGTTCAGGACTCGCCTGTGCGAGAGTGGCCAGCAGCGCCCCGGCCAATCCAATCCATGGTTTCATTTTTGCCATCCTGATCAAGGGAATATCATGCTCAAGTGTGACCAAGCTGGCCGATTTCGCCAAGGCAACAGAGCATGTTTGGCAAAAAACGCGGGCGGTCGTGGCTATCCCGGCCCATGTGTTGGCTGCAGCGCCAGGTATTTGGCTTGCAGTTGCAAAAATTGAGGTGATGCCCGTGCTCTATCCAGAGCTTGTTGAAATCTGTCGATATCCCTGTCTGGCACCTGACGGCTAAAGGCGTAGCAGAGTGGCTTGCTATCGAGGACGAAGGCCACATTGAAGTCCTTAAGATCCAGATTGAGGTTCTTGAGGGTTTGGTAGCCGACCAGCTTGTTGGTGGCAAAGAGATGGGTGCGGCCCGATGCGAGCATTTTGGCTGCTTGGCTGAGACGGTTGGCCTCGACAAGGTTGCTCTCATCCAGACCCCTTTCCCGCAACAGCTGATTCGACACGGTCGAGCGTACCACCGCAATCTTGAAATTTTTTATTTGCTCGATGGAGGAAAGGTTCAATTTGTCAGCGGCGCGGCCAAGCAGTACAAAGTCCGAGTTGTCGATGGGACAAGCCCACTTGAAAAGCACCTCCCGCTCCGGTGTCCGGGCGGTGGCAAATAGCACGACATTGTGCTTGCTGTTCAACTCTTGATAGCCTCTGGCCCACGGCAGGATTCGTATTGGTTGGGGAGGCGTATTGCTGTATTGCCAGGTCATCCGCAGCAGTTCGACGGCAAGGCCGGTGGGCTGACCCTGTGCGTCACTGAAGTTAAAAGGCGGGGATATTTCTGTCTTGTATTCGAGAGAATCCAGGCCTGCCCATGCAAAACTGGTCCACAGGAGCAGCAAGATGTGGGAGAGATGCCATGTTCTCATGAGTGAGACCCTTCACTATATATCGACGATGCCAAACAGTGTGACGACTCGAGTGCACAATAGCCAGCCCCCTGACAGGTAGCGATCGTACGGTAAAAATGCTCAATCCTCGCCATCGGATGAAAGATCAGTGTATCGGCAGATATTTGGCCTGCAATTTTCGAAACTCCTCCGAGGCGAGGGCGCGGGTCAGGGCCTGCTGAAAGAGGGTGATCTCGCTGTCGGGCACCTGACGGCTGAAGGCATAGCAGAGCTGTTCGGCACTCAGCACCATAGCCACGTTGAAGTCGCCGCTGTTGAGCTTCAATTCGCGGATGGCGTCATATCCCGCCAGCTTGCTGGTGGCGAGCAGGTCGGCGCGGCCGGAGAGCAGCATCTTCAACCCCTGGGAGAGGCGGTTGGCCGGGATGATGTTGTTGTCATCCATGCCGTTGTTGAGCAGCAGCTGTTCGGCGGCATCCGAACGCACCGCGCTGATCTTGTACTGACTCATCTGATCAAAGGTGGTCAGGGTGATGTTCTGTGCTTTGCGGCCCAGCAGTATGTACTCCGAGTAGCCGATGGGGCACACCCACTTAAAGAGATTTTCCCGCGACTGGGTACGGGCGGTGGAGAAGAGCACCACATTGGGCTTCTGGGTTAGCAAGTAATAACCTCGAGCCCAGGGCAGGATGCGCACCGGCTGGGGTGTCACGCCGCTGTGTTGCCAGATCATCTGCAGCAAATCGACCGCAAGGCCGGTGGGCTGGCCTTGCTGATCGCTGAAGTTGTAGGGGGGGTACTCTTCGGTGAGATACTCGAGCTTGCCCAGATCAGCTCGTGCCGTCGAGGCTAAGCAGAGCAGCAATAGATGACAGATCAGCCATATCCTCATTGGGAACATCCTTAGCGATCAACCTTCTCTTGAGTGTGACCATCAACAGAGTAAATAGCCACTCACGGCCGTTACCAGCGGGCGCGGATCTGCCCGATGGGCTGGTAGGCCTCATCCCGCAGCCCCACCAGCAGGGTCTTGCCATCCGCTTGCAGCCGGAACTCGCCGTAGCGGGCCGCTTCGTACTGCTCTCCCGACCCCTCTTCAAAGAAGTAGGCATCGGGGCCGATCTGCCACTGCCGCTCGCTCTGGTGCACCTGCAATAGCCGCTCATCGCTGGCGAGCCGATCCGGTTTGCCATCGGCCACCAGACTGGCCACCTGATGGGCATCGAGGCGGATCACCAGGGTATCGCTGCCCTTGTTTTGAGTAGCTCTGGCGTCGCGGCTGGTCAGCTCGCGGGCAATTTCATAGTTGAGCCGCATGTAATCCCCCTGCATCAGGGAGCGAGGATCGACCGGGGCGAGCCGCAGCAGCACCACTTCGCCGCTGCTCATGGCGTGCTCATAGCGCCAGACGGTGGCATTGATGCCCGCCAGGATGGCGAGGCCGCTCAGCAACAGGGCGAGCTGTCGGGTGACGGGTTTCATGAGTCGCTCCTTGCCGCGAAGGTGGTGAGCAGCTGGCGGGCCCCCAGCAGCAGGATGCCGGAGCCCAGCAGCAGCCAGGATTTGGTCATCAGGGTGAGCCCAAGATCGTAGTAATAGAGCGAGCCATAGCCGAGCAGCAGCAGGGCCGAGAGTGTCATCAGCCCCAGACTGCCGGCATAAAACCCGAGGATCAGCACCAGTGCGCCCGCTCCCATGCCGGGGATGATGGCGCTGATCAGCACTAGTGGCAGGCCAAACAGCAGAGGGAGCCTCAGCTTCACCATCACCGCCAGCAGCAGGGCGGCGCAGAGCAGGGGATTGAGCCAGAGCGGCAGGCGCGATAGCCCCAGTTCGTCCAGCACGCTGCTGCCTCCATCCCACAGCGGGTGGTGCAGGCGGCCCAGCACCAGCAGGGAGAGGGCGAGCCCCAGCGTGATGGAGTGATAGAGCTGGTGGCGCTCTGGATCCCTATCTGCCCGCAGCCAGCAGAAAGTGATGGCGGTCATCACCAGCGGCAGCGCCAGCAGTTGCAGCCCGAGGCAGGCGAGACCAAGGGTAAGCAGCAGGGCCGCCGCCACGCTGTGAAACAGCCGCACCAGCCAGTGATCGAACAGCACGGCAATGGCGAGCGAGAGCAGGGCAAGCCCGAACCAGAGCAGGGTGTGATGATAGTCAATCTGATCGATCAGGCCATAGAGCAGCCAGGCATCGGCCGCCAGGGTGAGGGCCAGCACGAACTGATCCCAGAGATCGCCGCGTTGGCTGCGATTGAGGGCGTAGGCCACCACCAGCAATACGGGCCCCAGCAGCAGGGCGCTGTTGGCCTCGCGGGTCAGCTGCTCGAAGGTCATAAAGAGAAAAAAGAGCAAGAACAGGGCGGCAATCCACCCCACCAGCCCCAGCATAAAACGGCTCGACCAGTGAGGTTGGGTGTCGCGGGGCATCTCCCCGTCCACCATATTGGCCTGTTGTAGCGCGTGCCAAAGGGTCAGATTACTCATGTAACCTCCGTTGTTGTTGCAACCAGCGGGCAGCAGTGACGGAAAGGCCGATGGCGATCAGGCTAAGCAGCAAGAAGCCGTTGATATCGGGCTCCATCCATTTGCCAAGGGCGGCGAGGATGATGGCAATCAGGCTGAGGCACCCCATGGCGAGTCCGGCGATAAATCTGTGATGCCAGAGGGCATAGGCCGCGGCGAGCCAGCCAAGCCAGAGCGGCCACACCAGCGGGGAAGCGGCATCAAACAGCGCCAGCAGTGTGAGCAGAGTGGCTCCCAGACCCGCGGCCAGACCCGCCAGCCAGCTTGGCATCAGGCGCCAGCGGGTTGGCGCCAGCAGAAGCAGACCCCAGAGGGCGGCATTGAGCAGGGTAAGGCACCAGCCCAATCCCTCTTCATCGAAGGTAAAGAAGAACGTAAACAGGCCGAGCCGCCAGTAGAGCACCAGCGCCAGCTGGCCGAGCAGCCAGCTTAAGGTCCAGAGCAGAGGGCTTTGGCCAAATGCCGCCAGCGGTACCAACATCAGCGCCCAGGTGGCGAACAGCTGCCAGGGATCAGCACCGGTTTGGTAGGTTTGACCCACCAGCGCCAGCAGAGCGCCGATATTGAGGGAGATAGCGAGCAGTAGCGCCTGACGGGGGGTATCCCCAAGGGGCTTGCGCCACAGCAGAAGCAGCATGGCGAGCAGCGGCGCCTCCAGCAGGGCGAGGCGGGAGACCCGACCCAACTCATGCCAGTTGAAGGCGACGAAGAAGACCAGTCCAGCCCCGATGCAGAGGGCGCCGAGCCAGAGCAGCAGCCGGTCAAACAGCCACTGCCAGCGTGCCGGATTGGGGGGAAGATCGGCGAGGGCTCGGGCGGCGGCCAGTTGCGCTGGTGCCAGTCGTCCCTGTTTGACCCATTCGAGTAGCGTCTCTCTTGATACGTTGTGCATGGGTGGCTCCACGAGGTTTGCCCCATTATGACATGAGGCCCCCGCAACCGTGCACTGCTCCTTGGCTCTGCGGCTGGGGGTTGCGACAGCGGGTTACGTAATGTCTAGTCCTGAAATAGGTTTACACATTTTCAACTAGCATTTCTCTACTCAGAACCCCCTATGTACCGCATCGGGG
>NZ_JAAKVF010000009.1:0-158224 GCF_049175515.1 Aeromonas sp. 600479 | reverse complement strand
GCCACTAATTTGAAGGCCTTCCCGATTGGGAAGGCCTTTTTGCTATGGGCGGTTTGCTCATAAGAGCCACAGATTTGTACACCAGAGCCAGCACAAGCCCAGTCTGACGACAGGGCTTTGGTGTTTTTAGCGTGTTAGACAGCCAGTGTTAGTGTTTATCTGCAGGAAGAGAACCAGACAGCCTGTTCTTATCACTATTTTCTAGTTATATCAGAGCGTTATCAGCTCAATTTACAGCCATTCGAGTGGTGCTATGGCCAACCAACTCAGGCTTTATCTGCATGCTGGCTACAAGACAGCTTCATATTGCTCCCTCTCCTCTATCTTGGAGGCCAAGCTGCTTGGTGAGGTTGGGAATACCGAGATTGCCGGATTAATCAGGTACCGTTCAAGCAAAGAGGCCTTCCCGTCGGGAAGACCTCTTTGCTTTATCTATCAGCTGATTACCATCACTCGGTCGATTTATCAGGGCTTCTCTTTGTTGCCAATGCTCAGGCCGAGCTTGATGGAGAGGGCTGCCAGTAGCAGCAGCATCATGATCAGGGAGAAGAAGTTGCTGCCAAGCTCCGGGTATTGCACCTTGAGCAGCGCGGAGTGGCCGAAGACACCGATAAAGAAGCAGAGCAGGGTGCAGATGGGGGTGTTGCCCACCATGGGTTCATGGCGATAGTGCTGAAAAAGCTGGTAGGCCGCCAGCCAGAGGGCAATCAGCGGGAAGAAGGAGAAAGGCACGACCGAGTTGGTCAGCACGGTCAGAGAGGCATCGCCACAGATGCCTATCAGCATGGCCATGGCGAGCGGTTTTTTGGGGATCATAAGCTGTTCAGACATGTCATTCTCCATCCTGTGGTCATGGGTGGGGTTCACGGCGCTTCTGGTTTTGTACCTCTGCGCCCATGGCTATCATCCGCAGTTGGCGAATAGTTCGGTCGGAGAGCGCCCGGCACTCTTCGCTGGTCATGTCGAGCGCATCGGCACCGGCACTGAAGACGATGGTAACCATGGCTTCTGCCTGGATGTAGGCATCTTCCCGTGGCGCTCTGGTCGTTGCTTCAAGGTAGTCGGTCAGCTCGGCGATAAAGTGCTGGATCTCGCGTGCTACCGCCTGGCGAAACGCGGCCGAGGTGCCGGAACGTTCCCGCAACAGCAGGCGGAAGATATTGGGATTGTTCTCGACGAACTCCATAAAGGTCTGCACCGAGGTGCTGATGACACTGCCACCACCGGCAATGCGCTGTCGTGCCTGGCGCATCAGTTGACGCAGGGTCAGTCCCCCCTCATCAACCAAGGTGAGTCCCAGCTCCTCCATGTCGCGGAAGTGGCGATAGAAGGAGGTGGGAGCGATACCCGCTTCACGGGCAACTTCCCGCAGACTGAGGTTGGAGAAACTTCGGTTGGCGCATAGTTGGCTGAATGCAGCATCAATCAATGTACGCCGTGTTTTTTCTTTTTGTTGAGCGCGAATACCCACGAAATCAGTCACCTTCAGCTTAACGAGGCCAAATGATAACCCGAAGGCGCCTTCGGATCAGGTTTGTATCCTACTTTTTTACCATTGACCATGGCGAAGTTGCCATGGAAAATGGCTAACAGCTGTTCGCTGAAAGGATGCAAGAAGATGGCTAAACCCCCGATTATTATCACCAATACCCTGTTGTTTTCCCTCTCCGGACTGGTTGCACTGGTTGCCGTGCCCTGGTATGGCATGAGCCACGGTTACGACATCTGGCAGTGGGTCACGCTCCTGCTGCTGTTCTGTTTGAGTGGCCTATCCATCACCGCTGGCTATCACCGTCTCTGGTCGCACAAGACTTATAAGGCGCATCCTGCGTTGCAGTGGTTGTTTGCGATTGGCGGTGCGCTGGCATTGCAGAACTCGGCGTTACACTGGGCTGCCGACCACCGTCGCCATCACCGCCATGTGGATGACAACGATAAGGATCCCTACAGCGCCGGGCGCGGTTTTTGGTACTCCCATATTGGTTGGATGCTACGAGAGTATCAGGGAGATGTGTATGGCGATTACAGCAATGTACGGGACCTGCAGAATAACTCCGTAGTCGCGTTTCAGCATCGCCACTATCTGGTGCTGGTACTGGCGACCAATCTGGGCCTGCCGCTGTTGCTTGGCCTGTGGCACGGGGATCTGCTCGGCATGCTGCTGCTGGCGGGCGTGCTGCGGATGGTGATGACCCACCACACCACCTTCTTTATCAATTCACTGGCACATATTTGGGGCAGTCAGCCTTATACCGACCGTAACACGGCCCGCGACAACGGTATTTTGGCCTTTTTTACCTTTGGTGAGGGGTATCATAATTTTCACCATCTGTTCGAGCATGATTACCGCAATGGCATTCACTGGTGGCAGTTCGATCCGACCAAGTGGTTGATTCGATTTGCCTCCTGGTGTGGCTTGGCGGCAAACCTTCGTTCTGTGCCGGAAGAGCGGATTGAACAGGCAAGGCTGGAGATGCAGTTGAAACGGGCCCAGGCGCAACTCTGCAAGCAGGATGACCGTGAATTGTGGCAGGCACTGTTACAGGAAGAGTATTCAAAGCTGAGCCAGCAGCTGCAGCACTACTACGCCAGTCGCAAACGGCTGCTGGAACAGCGCAAGCGCAAGGCTCTGGCGCGCTATGACCGTCTCAAGCTGCAATTGGAGTACAGAGCCCTGCGGGACAGCTTTATCGCAGGTAAGCGCAGCTGGAGCCGCCTGCTGGCAGGTATCACTACACGGGCTGCCTAGCTGGATGAAAAAGAAGACCGCCGTCAGGTGGTCTTCTTTTGTGTAGCGGAGGCAGCAGGTTGTTTGCTACTCGGGTCGATCCTGTTCTTGTAGCAGGCTCAGGGTTTGCTGCTCCAGTGGGCTCAGTCCCAGCTGTTCACAGGCCTGCTCAAAGCTGATCCCCAGATGGCACATCATGATGTCGATGGCGGGTAGATAGTTTTTCATAGCTTCATCCATGGTGATCCTCCAGACCCGTCACTTATCCCCTGAATCGCTCGGGGCGGCAATTAGACTTTAGGCTTAGTCTGGCTATTTGCTAGGCATCCCTGCCACTGGGAGAGGGAATTTGTTACCCTGCACCATGATAAAAATAGTTGTCGTATGACTGCGAGCAACAGGTGAGGAGCAGGGCATGTTATTGAGTTTCTTGATCATCGCTTCAGGTTGGTGGCACATCCGTGCTGCCTACGGTTCAGACAGCCGCCAGTTCTATATCAGCAAGCCGCTGACCATGCTGTTTATCATCGCCTTGGCATTCGGCTACCAAAGTTATGACCACGACGGTTCTCACGCCTGGATCCTGCTCGGCCTCTGCCTCTCGCTGGCGGGGGATGTGTTGCTGATGCTGCCAAGCGATCGCTTCATTCAGGGATTGGCGGCATTTCTTGTCGCGCATCTCTGCTATATCGTCGGGTTTGCCCAGGGGCCGCTGTTGCTCAATCTGGTGGACGGTTTGCTGCTGTTGCTGATTGCCGGCATGGTATTTGGCCTGCTGTGGAGCAAGCTGGGAGAGATGCGGATCCCGGTCTTCTGCTACATGCTGGTGATCATCGGCATGGCCTGGGTGGCCGCCGGTGCCTGGCACGCCTCTCTTACAGCCGGTTCTGCCGCAGCTCTGGTGGGAGCACTGATGTTCCTCTTCTCCGACAGCATGCTGGCGCTCGATCGCTTCCGCCGCCCCTTTCCCCACGCTCGAGCCTGGGTGATGAGCAGCTACTTCGCCGCGCAATTCCTGATTGCAGGGTCGCTGGCGGGATAACACCACGTGGTTGAGTACAGGTAACAGATAAAGAAAAACGGGTATTCGCCCGTTTTTCGTTTTATGCCCGGCGGTTTTTCACGCCTCTAGCGGTTCGGCATCGGCTGCCCGTGGGACGGGGGATTTGAGCAACAGCATCAGGGCGCTGGCGATCAGCAGGAAGATCCCCATGATGTAGAACACCTGGTTGTAGGCCATGATGGCCGCCTCCCGGTTGATGGTATTGGCCAGCATGGCCCGAGCTTGCTGCTGGGCAATCTCGGGGCCAGAGCCCTGCGCCATCATGCTCTGGGCCAGCTGCAGCAGATAGCTCTGCCCCTCGATACTGCTGGCAGCCAGAGTGCTGCCAATTTGCAGCACATGGGTGCGGGTATCGTTGTCGAGCAGGGTCGCGATGATGGCGATACCGAATGCGCCGCCGAGGTTGCGCAGCACGTTGAGCAGGGTCGAGGAGGAGGGGATTTCGTCGTGGCTCAGGCTGGCGGTAGCGACCAGTGACAGCGGCACCATGATGAAGGGTTGCCCCAGCGCCCGCACGATGAGCGACTGGATCAGCTGTGGCCCGGCGTAGTCGGCACTCATGTTGACGTTCATAAAGCAGCTGACGGCGAAGATCAGGAAGCCGAAGCTCACCAGATAGCGCGGGTCTATCTTGTGGGTCAGTTTGGGCACCAGCGGCAGCACCAGCAGTTGCGGCAGTCCCATCCACATCAGTACCTCGCCGATTTCCAGCGCGTTGTAGTTGTGGATCTGGGTCATGTAGAGCGGCAACACATAGATAGAGCCCATCAACGCCATCCCGAGGATCAGATAGGCGAAGCAGGCCAGCGCGAAGCGCGGGTTGTGCAGCAGCCGCAGATTGACCAGCGGGTGACGGCGGATCAGCTGGCTGATGACGAAGAACACCAGCGCCACCGCCGAGATGACTGCCAGTCGCACGATGAAGCTTGAGCCGAACCAGTCCTCTCGGTTGCCCTCCTCCAGTACCACCTCCAGTAAGCCGAGCCCGAGCGCCATGGTGACGATGCCGATAAGGTCCACCCGCTTAATCACGGCCCAGTCCACCGGTTTTTTATCCAGCCCGTGGGCCAGCATGGCCATCACCAGCAGTCCTGGCGGTACGTTGAGATAGAAGATGTAGTGCCACGACATCTGCTCGGTGAGCCAGCCGCCGAGGGTCGGGCCGATGGCGGGGGCGAAGGTGGCGCAGAGGCCAAACAGGGCCATGCCGGTGGCCCGCTTCTGCAGCGGCAGCAGGGTGACGATAAGGGAAAAGGCCATCGGGATAAGTGCCCCGCCGGTGAAGCCCTGCAGCGCCCGGAAGACGATCATGCTGGTGAGGTTCCAGCTGAACGAGCAGAGCACGGAGGCAGCGATAAAGGCGCCGGTGGTCCAGAGCAGGTAGCGGCGCACGCTCAGCCCTCGGCTCAGCCAGCCGCTCAGGGGGATGGCGATCATCTCCGCCACCAGATAGGAGGTGGAGATCCAGGAGCTTTCGCTCAGGGTGGCCGACAGCGCCCCCTGAATATCCTTCAGGGAGGCATTAGTGATCTGGATATCGAGGATGGCCATGAAGGCGCCGATAAGCCCCCCCATGACCGCGATCCAGTTGCGACGTGGAATGGGTTCCATCAGTTGGCGGCAACCACGGGATCAGGCGTGCGGGTATCCACGATCACTTCGGTAGAGAGACCCGGCAGCAGCTTGCCTGCCAGCAGGCCCGGCTGGGGGATGCGGATCTTGACCGGTACCCGCTGCACGATTTTGGTGAAGTTGCCGGTGGCATTCTCCGGCGGCAGCAGGGCGAACTTGGCACCGGTGGCCGGGGCTAGGCTGTCGATGATCCCCTCGACCGGTTGATCCGGGTAGGCATCCAGCACCACTTTTACTTTTTGGCCTCGCTGCATATGGGCGAGCTGGGTCTCCTTGAAGTTGGCCTCGACCCACACCTGCTGCAGCGGCACCAGACTGGCGACCTGCATGCCGGACTGGACGTAGAGCCCTTCCCGCAGACTGCGCTTGCCGATGATGCCATCGGCCGGTGCTCGCAGCTCGGTATAACCTAACTCCAGCTTGGCCTGCTCCAGTTGTGCTTCGCTCAATGCCAGCTTGGCCAGGTTCTGTTTGCGCTCGGCATCCAGTACCAGCAGTCGCTCACGGGCCGCCTGCAGGGCGGCTTTGGCCTCTTCGGCCTGCGCCCTCGCCACCTGAAGGGAGGCGTTCACCTCATCAAGGCTATCTTGCGAGCTGTAGTGGCGCTGGTTGAGCTGACTGATCCTGTTGACCTGCTGGCTGGCGCGCAGCTGTTCGGCATTGGCCGAGGCGACCTTGGCCTCGGCCTGCTGGATCAGGCTCCGTTGTTGGGTGCGGGTGGCGGCCAGATTTTCGGCCGTCGCCTGATTGAGGCGCAGGTCGGCTTCTGCTTCCGCAACCCTGGTTTTGTATTCGCGATCATCGAGACGGGCGATCAACTGACCCGCTTTGACCGGCTGGTTATCGGTGATCAGCACTTCGCGGATATAGCCGGGCAACTTGGAGCTGATCCCGGTCACTTCACTCTGCAGGTAGGCGTTGTCGGTACTTTCAAAATAGCGGCCGTGAAGATACCAGTAACCGGCGAACAGCAGACCGAGCAGCGCCAATATCATGGCTGCCAGCAGGGGAATTTTTTTGTGTTGACTCATTTTTGTGATTCCTGAACTTAAGGGGCGCAGGCTAACACTGGTCAACTGTTTCGATTAGTATGAGATATCGAGATATATAGTTTCACTGGTGCAACAATGGACCTCAATGCCGCGTTAATTCTGGTTCGTATCGTCGATAAGGGCTCATTTACGGGAGCCGCCCGAGAGCTGGGAATGACCAAGGCGATGGTCAGCCGCCGTATCGCCGAGTTGGAACAGCGGCTCGGGGTTCGCCTGCTCTACCGTTCCACACGTCAGCTCACCTTGACCGAGGAGGGGGAGAAGTACTACCTGCACTGCAGCAAGGCCGTCGATGCCCTGACCGAAGCCGAGCTGATGCTGAGCGCCAGCCAGCAGGAGGTGACTGGCACCTTGAAGCTGGCGGTACCCATCGAGACGGGTCAGCTGGTGATCGGGCGGATCGTCGCCAAGTTTTTGCAACGCTATCCCACCCTGCAGGTGGAACTGGAACTGACCAACCGGGTAGTGGATCCCATCAGCGAAGGTCTGGATGCCGTGGTGCGGATAGGTGACATGAGTGACTCCAATCTGGCGGCTCGCCGACTCTGGAGCACTGGGCGGTTGCTCTGTGCCAGCTCGGACTATCTGGCGCGCAGCTCGGCCATCACGCGACCGGAAGATCTGGCAAACCATGAGCGGGTGACGGTGAGCAGCGGATTTCTCGCCTCTCACTGGTGCTTCGAGCGAGATGGCAGAGAGGTACTGGTTGACCCCCCATCCCGTTTTCGGGTCAATAATATTACCTGTGCCCGAGAGGCGGCGAAGGCGGGGCTGGGGTTGGCCTCGCTACCCGCTATGCTCTGTCAGGAGGAGTTGGCCAGCGGTGAACTGGTGACCCTGCTGTCCGAGTGGCAGCAACCCAGAGTCCCTATCTATCTTTTGTTTCCGGAGCGGCAACTGATGCCGCGCAAGTTGCGGGCATTCATCGATTTCATGATTGAGAACGGCGCCGAGTTTGGCATCGACAAGCTGTTATAAGGGGGAGCTATGGATAACTGGATCAATCTCTATCGCGCCTCTCATACCCTGGAGGCACACGCCCTGAAAGGGGCGCTGGAGGTCGAAGGGGTGGCGGTGCGTCTCAATGGCGATGGCCTGTCAGGCGCTTTTGGCGATCTGCCCGTTGACCTGCTGCAGGTGACCTTGATGGTCAGGGCCGAAGATCGCAGCAGAGCAGGGCGGGTTATCGAGCGTTACCAGCAGCGGCAAGGTAATGGCTGGCTGTGCGGTCAGTGCGGGGAGGAGAACGGCGCCAACTTCGAAGTGTGTTGGCGCTGTCATCACGATCCCCACGACAGCTAATCTTATGCTAGCGTGGTGGAAACTCGATATCTTCCCCCGCGCTGGCATCGTGATAGGTCGCCAGATCCAGCTCGTTCTCACTGCGGGCGATCAGCACCGACACCAAAATATCCCCCGATACATTGACCGTGGTGCGCGCCATGTCGAGGAGCCGGTCAATACCAGCAATTAGTGCAACCCCTTCCAGTGGCAGTCCGACAGCCGTCAGTGTCAGGGTCAACAGCATTAACCCGGTGCCTGGCGTGCCGGCGGTGCCGATACTGGCCAGGGTGGCGATGCTGATGATGGTCAGGTAATCGACCATGTGCAGATCCACCCCGAATGCCTGAGCCACGAACAGTGCAGTGACTCCCTGATAGAGGGCCGTGCCATCCATGTTGATGGTGGCGCCGATGGGCAGCACTTTGGCGGTGATGGCGGGTGAGACCCCCAGCCGCTTCTCGGCGCAGGCCAGACTGATGGGCAGGGTAGAGCTGCTGGAGCTGCTGGTGAAAGCCACCGCCTGGGCATCGACGATACTCTTGAAGTAGTGCAAGGGATTGAGCCGCGCCAGCAGGAGTAGCAGGCTGCTGTAGACTCCGAGCACGTGCAGCAGACAACCCAGGTAGACGGCACCGATCACCTTGAGCAGCGGTAACAGCAGGTCGAGACCGTATTTACAGGTCATCCAGGCCATCAGAGCGCAGACTCCATAGGGGGCTAGCGCCATCACCATCTGGGTCAACTTGAACATCCCTTCGGCCAATGAGGTGAAGAAGAGGATGGCTGGCCGGCCGCGGCGTCCACTGGCGTTAAGGGCCACTGCCAGCGCGACTGCAAAGACGATCACCTGTAGAATCTTGCCATCCACCATTGCCTGTACCGGGTTACTCGGCACCAGTTGATTCAGCACACTCGCCAGGGCTGGTTGGGCTTCTCCTCCCAGTCGCTGATGTGGGCCCATATTGGCGCCCATGCCGGGCTCCAGTAGCCAGCCCATCATCAGGCCGATGCAGATGGCGATGGCGGTCGAGCAGAAGTAGAGGCAGATCGCCTTGCTGCCGATGCGATCCAGTCCCTTGCCCTTGAGTAGAGAAGTGAGACCGGCGATGACCGAGCAGAAGATAAGAGGAACCATCAGCATCTGGATGGTATTGACGAACAAGACCCCAAGGGGTTTGAGTAGCAGAGCTTGCTCTTCAAAGCCGACGCCCAGGCCGACGCCAATCAGCATGCCGATCAGGGTCTTGAGCCAGAGTGGGCGGCGGGTCCAGATCTGCCAGGGCTTGAGAGCCTCTCCATGGAACAGCATGACGCCAATATCCTTATAAATTGTCTGCGATGGCGAAAAAGGGGCGTCAGTGTAGCGATCCCTGACGCGGGTTGCCACATTATCGACAAAGCGGCGGCGCTGACCACTCCTCCGGCCAGGTAATGCACAATTTATTGGTTTATATCAAGATCCCTACGGGCAGGGCGATATTTAATTGGCATTAAATATGTTTATTTATGAGGCTTGAAAATGTCGCAATCGATACATGGTCATGAAGTGATGGAGATGATGCTGGTACAGGGGGGGCAATTTACCCCTGCCAGCCTGAAACAGGCGATGGCCGAAAGGTTCGGTGCCGAAGCTCGCTTCCATACCTGTAGTGCTCGAGAGATGGATGCAGAGGCTCTGATTGATTTTTTGGCGGCCCGCGGCAAATTCATCGATTCGGCAGAGGGCTTCCAGACCCGCGCCGACAAGATCTGCAACCACGGTTAACCCCGCTGCGAGCGCATCATGGCGCTCGCTCAATTCTTCACCCTTTGCTATATTTCGCCCCTTGTCTTTTCTCTGTTCAAGGCGTAGTCCGGGCGTTGTATGGATACTTTCTCTGCCGCAGTCATGCTGTTTCTGATCATGGACCCGCTGGGCAACTTGCCGGTCTTCCTCTCCATCTTGCGTCATATCGATCCCAAGCGACGCCGCAAGGTGATGGTGCGCGAACTGCTCTTCTCGCTGGCTATCATGATGCTCTTTCTGTTTGTCGGTCAGCAGATCCTCGGTTTCCTCAATCTGCGGCAGGAGGCGGTCAGCATCGCAGGCGGCATTATCCTGTTCCTGATCGCCATCAAGATGATCTTCCCGAGTGAGGGGGGCGTGACCGGGCTGGCGGCGGGTGAGGAGCCCTTCCTGGTACCGATGGCGATTCCGATGATCGCTGGCCCTTCGATCCTGGCCTCTTTGATGTTGCTGGCCAATCAGGAGCCAGCCCGAATGGTGGACTGGTCGCTGGCACTCTTTCTGGCCTGGGCTGCCAGCGCGGTGATCCTGATGTTCTACGAGGTATTCAACAAGCTGCTGGGTGAGCGGGGACTTACTGCGGTGGAACGGCTGATGGGCATGCTGCTGGTGATGATCTCGGTGCAGATGTTGCTGGATGGTGTACATCATTATCTGGCGGTGACGGGCCAGAACTGACTGTCCGGCACGATGGAACGGGGCTCTTATCGAGCCCCTTTTGCTATCTGACTTTCAGCAATGATTAGTCAGGAGTGCCCGATGACGGAGGATTCCAGTTTGTTCATGATGAGCGAGAGGAGGGTCTCCCGTAGCCAGCGGTGGCCAGGATCTTCACTGTGGCGCTGATGCCATATCAGCAGGTGGGAAATGCTGTCCAGTTCGATGGGAAGAGGGAGCTGCAACAGCGGGTAGACCTGAGTAGCATGGCGCGCGTAGAGCTTGGAGAGGGTCACAATCATGTCGGAGTGCATCCCCATCCGCAGCGCTGCCTCGAAGGAGGGCACGGTGGCCTCGATGCGTCGGTAGAGATCCTGTTCCGCCAGCTTGTGGTCCAGCATCCAGCGATCCCGTCCCTCGCAGTAGGTCTGAACATGGGGATAGCTGAGGTAGCGATCGAGATCCCACTCCTGCTCCCGCAACGCCGGATGATGCTGTTGCACCAGACAGGTGAGATCGTCTATAGCCAGTAGTCGCTGACAGATGCTACCGGGCAGGGTGTCGAGCCGATAATCGGAGTTGATGCAGTTTTCCCGCACCGCGAAGGCGATATCCACTTGCCCCTGGCTCATCTCGGTCAGACTGTTCTCGGTCCACTCTTCGTAACGCAGCCGGATCCGCGGCGCTTGCCGTTTCAGCTCGCTCAGGTAGAGCGGCGCAAACAGGGTAAATGCGCTGTCCATGCTGGCGATGACGAACTCTCGCTCCGAGCTGGCGGGGTCGAACTCGGGCGGCTGGATCAGGTTGTCCAGCGACAGCAGGATGGGTTGCAACTGCTGTTGCAGCGCAAGGGCACGGCCGGTGGGTTCCAGCCCGTAGGCAGAGCGGATGAAGAGGGGATCGTTGAAGGTATCGCGCAGACGGCCGAGGGCTTTGCTGACTGCTGACTGGCTCAGGTGAAGGCGGCGTGCTGCCTTGCTGCCGTTGCGCTCCTCCAGCAGCACCTGCAGGATAATAAGCAGATTAAGATCAATACGACCTAGTTGTTCCAGCAGCATGATATGAATCCTCTTCAATTCTAAGATGAATTTATACCATTTGTTTTCATATCTTGGCGATCTTATCCTCGAATGGTCTCAGGTTCGCATGAACCACTGGTACAGGATGTAGCGGTTGAGGGGACATGTAGCACAATCAATATGGCGACCTCAGGGTCGCCCTATTTTTTGGCTATGATTTATTTGCTCACTTGCACCTGCCTTGATTTTGCCCAACAATCCCTGCGCTCTATTTTGATACAAGTAACAGATATCTCTTTGTGAGGGAGTATCCCTATGGGACTCGGTGGAATTCATATCTGGCATATGTTGATCCTCTTGCTGGTCGTTGTGCTGGTCTTCGGCAGCAAGCGTCTTGCTAGTGCAGGTGAGGATCTGGGTACCGCCATCAAAGATTTTCGCAAGGCGATGCGTGACGACGCAAATCATCCGAAATAAGCAGTAGGAGTAGAACATGTCTGTAGACGAGAAAGTTGAACTGAACGAAACCTGTGACAGCTGCGGCTGCTTTGCCGAGATCGGCACCATCATCGGCGAAGGCGACGATGTGATGGATCTGGTTATTGAAGCCGCTGCCGAGGCTGATGCCCGCGCCAAGCTGGCTGCCTATGAAGTACTGGCCAAACAGGTCACTGCCGAAGCTCAAGTTAGCAGCGAACTGACCCAGGGCGCCAACGGCGTGATCCTGAAAGCCCGCCTGCAATTCACCTGCACTGCCGAAAAACTGATTTTCGAAATGCGGGCCCGCTCTATCTGAGTGGTCTGATAACGCGGCAGGTTTGCCTGCCGTGTTGACCCTTCTGCTGTGGGTCGGCGTTCTATAGTTACTCTATCCCACAGACGTTTTTGCCCGGCGCGAGTCGGCCAACAGAAGGCGTAAACATCATGACGCAGCGATGGATCTCTGCCCCCAATCCCACTCTCTATCGTGATCCGTGCTGCCAACAGGCAGCAGGCGTGACCTCAGCACAGGGGCAGCCATCGTGATGCGACGCTGGATCTGGGCTCTGCTGGCCCTCTGCTGTTTTCCCCTGCTGGCGGCTGAGCTCAAGCCGGTGCGTTTGCCCCAACCCGGGGACCTCGAAAGCATTCTGCAAAAGCGCGAACTCAGGGCTCTGGTGGTCTATGAGCGTGGTTTCTATTTTCTCGATCGCGGCTCCCAGTACGGCATTCTGGTCAATCAGCTGCAAGGATTCGAGCGCTGGCTGAACAACATCTATCTTGCCAAAGAGAAGGTCAAACTCAAGGTGGTCTACATCCCGGTGCGCCAGGACAAGCTGCTGGACTATCTGGCCGAGGGGCGCGGCGATCTGGTGGCGGCGACCATGACGGTGACCCCGACCCGGCGTGAACAGGTGGCCTTCTCCCGGCCGCTCATCTCCTCCATCGAGGAGTGGGTGGTGAGCCAGAACAGCTTGCCCGCCTTCAACCGCATTACCCAGCTCTCCGGCAGGCGGGTCTGGGTGCGCGCCAGCTCCAGCTACTACGAGAGTTTGCGTCAGCTCAACTGGCTGTTTCGTGAGTTGGGGCTGCCCCCCGTCTATATCGAAACGGTGCCCGAATATCTACAGGATGGCGATCTGCTGGAGATGGTGGCTGCAGGCATTATTCCTCTGACGGTGACCGACAGCTACAAGGGGCGGATCTGGCTGGGTGGCATGATCTCCGGTCTCAAGGCTCACAAGTTGATCCCCCTGCGCAGCAATGGCACCAGTGGCTGGGCGCTGCGCAAGAACAGCCCCGAGCTGCTCAAGGCGGTCAATGGCTATCTGGCGAGCGTCAGCCGCAACAGCCTCTACAGCGACATGACTCTGCGCCGGTTGCTGGTTCACAGCGATCAGATGAGCAATATCCTGGCGCCGGATCCCATGGGGCGACTGGCGACCATTCGCAAGGTGCTGGAGAAGTACGCTAATCAATACGATCTCGACTGGCTGATGCTGGCGGCGCTCGGTTACAAGGAGTCCGGCCTCAATCCCAAGGTGCGTTCGCACAAGGGGGCCGTGGGCATCATGCAACTGCTGCCTAGCACGGGGCGGGAGGTCGGCATCAACGGCGTCAGACTGACCACCCTTGAGGGCAATGTGGAAGCCGCCTGCCGCTACATGCGGTTGATCCTCGATACCTACTTCAATGATCCCGAGCTGGATCGGCTCAACCGTCACCTGTTTGCCCTCGCCGCCTACAACGCCGGGCCGAACCGGGTGCAGGCGCTGCGAGGCAAGGCGGAGAAGCAGGGGCTCGATCCTAACGTCTGGTTCGGCAACGTGGATCAACTGGTGGCCAACGAAGTCGGGCAGGGGCCGATCAACTATGTTGGCACCATCTACAAGTACTACGTGGCCTATCGTTTCAGCCTGCCCCAGATCGAGGGCAAGGCTGCCGCTATCGAAGCGGCTCAGCCCTGAGCCGGTTGACTAGCAGGGTCGCCTGCACGGTCGGCAGTTGCCAGCCACCGTCCCTGTGTTGCAGGAACCAGTGGGCGGGGCCGGTGGCCGGGATGAGATCTGGCTGGCTGAGTTGGCCCAGATAGCGCAACATCGGGGTATCATGCAGTTCCATCAGCAACTCCTTTTGAGTATGTGAGAGGCTCGCCAGCGTTATGACACCCGGCCATGACAGCAGGATGATCCCCGGTTCCTTTGCCCTGATCGACGATCCCCAGCTGGCGCTCAAGGTGCGTTGTCACTGGATCCGCCATGCCCGCGAGCGGATCCAGGCGCAGTACTACAGCTGGGAGGAGGACAGCAGCGGCAAGCTGCTGCTGAGCGAGCTGCTTCATGCCGCCCGGCGCGGCGTCAAGGTGCAGCTGCTGGTGGATGATCTTTATGCCGGTGACAACCGCTTTCTGGAGATGGTGGCTCACTATCCGGGGATCGAGGTGCGGCTGTTCAACCCTTTCTGGCTGCGGGGCTGGCGCCCGCTGGCACTGCTGCTGGAGGGGTTGTTCAGCTTTCGCCGTATCAACCACCGGATGCACAACAAGCTGTTGCTGGTGGATGGCAAGCTGGCACTGATTGGCGGGCGTAACATCGGCGATCGCTACTTCGGTCTGGATCCGCAAGCTCCCTTCGTGGATCTCGATCTCGCCTGTCAGGGGAGGCTATGCCAGCAGATGACGCAGGGGTTCGAGCAGTTCTGGCGCAGCCGCTGGAGTCACCCCATCCGCCATCTGCTGCGCCGCGAGCTGCTGCCCGCCGAAATAGAGGTGGTCAACGACTTCCTGTTCACCATGACGGATCCGACGGTGGCGACGGTCTACGATCTGCCCGCGGAACTGTTCGACGAAAGCGATGTGCCGCTGCAATGGCATGAGGGTCTTGCCGAGGTGTGGTTCGATCGTCCCGGCAAGGGGCTGATCTCCCGCCCCACCACCGCTCGCCAGTTGTGGCGCCAGCTGGCTGACAATCCCGGCTCGCTGGGGTTGGTGACCCCTTACCTCATCCTGACCCGCGGGTTTCGGCATCGTCTGGCGCGGCTGCGCCAGCAGGGTGTTGCCATCGATATTCTCACCAACTCGCTGGCCAGTACCGATGTGCCGCTGGTCTATGGCGCCTACCAACGCTATCTCGGCTGGTTGCTGCGTCGCGGGATCCGGGTCGCCGAGTTTGATCATGGCCACGGCAGCCTGCACGCCAAGCTGATCCTGCTGGGGGAGGCGCGGGCGCTGTTTGGCAGCCTCAACCTTGATCCCCGCTCGCTGTTTCTCAATACCGAGCTGATGCTGCATCTGCACTGCCCGCCGATCTGCGAGGCGCTGCGAATGTGGCTGGCTCGCTGGCAGGTGCAGGCCGGTGGATTGCCGCGCAAACCCGAGGGGTGGTCAAGGCGGCTGATAGCCCGCCTGAGCGACTGGTTGCCACTGCGCCGTTGGCTGTGAGGCGGCCATTTTTTGTGCGAGATCTCGCAAAGCCTTGTAAGTCATTGCTGATGACCTTTGCGGGTTAATAACTATGATTGAATCTATCTAGCTGTTTTATAACAATTTAGTGGTGATGATAAGGCTGTTTTTTGTACTTCAATGTGAATGGAATGGGCATAAAAACGTTTTTTATTTTGTTTTTATGCGTAATATTTCAGTTGCAAGGACAAACACGGTGGCTTGTCTGCCGTGTGGACGAAGGTTGTAACGGGTAGCTGGCCGGTTGCATCGCTGCAATTGGCGCGCACTTCAGATGGGTCGCGAACTATCGGAAAGTGAAACAGAAGCTCGGCGTGGCCGGACTCCAATATGGAACATGCTATTTGCGAGGGGGTGACATGGACATGTCACCCCACTTTTTTGGTTCTTTGGCGAGTCTCGAGCCAATGAACATTGGCCGCCAGGGGGGCTGGTAAATAGCCTGGCACGATATGGGCCACTCTCGACCGCATTAAATCTCGGCAGCCCAGGCGAATGTAAAAAGGCCCCCTTGCATTAGCGAGGGGGCCTTTTTATCGGCCAGCGATCAGGGAGCTATCAGCCCTTGATGCGCTCGATGTGGCCACCCAGACCTTGCAGCTTCTGCTCGATGTTCTCGTAGCCACGGTCGATGTGGTAGATGCGATCGACGATGGTGGAACCTTCAGCCACGAAGCCGGCCAGCACCAGACTGGCAGAGGCGCGCAGATCGGTCGCCATCACCTGGGCACCCTTGAGCTGGGCGGTATCGCGGCAGATGGCCACGTTACCCTGCAACTCGATGTCGGCGCCCATCCGTACCAGCTCGGGAACGTGCATGAAGCGGTTCTCGAAGATGGTCTCGGTGATCATGCCGGTACCTTGGGCCACCGCGTTCAGTACGGTGAACTGGGCTTGCATGTCGGTCGGGAAGGCCGGGTAGGGGGCAGTCTTGATGGTGACCGGCTTGAGGGTGCGGCCAGTCATGTCGAGGGTAATCCAGTCTTCACCCTTCTCAATCAGGGCGCCAGCCTCTTCCAGCTTGACCAGTACCGCTTCCAGCAGGGTAGGGTCGGTGTTACGGCAGGTGATCTTGCCGCCGGTAACCGCTGCGCCCACCAGGAAGGTACCGGTTTCGATACGGTCAGGCTGGACGCTGTAGCTGCCGCCGTGCAGACGCTCGACGCCGTCGATGATCAGGGTGTCGGTGCCTGCACCCTGGATCTTGGCGCCCAGCGCGTTGAGGAAGTGGGCCAGATCGACCACTTCCGGCTCGCGCGCGGCGTTTTCGATCACGGTACGGCCTTCAGCCAGGGTGGCGGCCATCATCAGGTTTTCGGTACCGGTGACGGAGACCATGTCCATCAGGATATGGGCACCCTTCAGGCGACCGTCAACGCGGGCCTTGATGTAGCCATCCTCGATGGTGATCTTGGCGCCCATCAGCTCCAGACCGTGGACGTGCAGGTTGACCGGACGGGCGCCGATGGCGCAGCCGCCCGGCAGGGAGACGTCAGCAGCACCGAAACGGGCAGCCAGCGGGCCCAGCGCCAGGATGGAAGCGCGCATGGTCTTCACCAGCTCGTAGGGGGCGACGTGGTTGTTCACCGCACCGGTCAGTACGGTGACGTTGCCGTTGACCTTGGTGGTCGCGCCCAGCATCTCCAGCAGCTTGATAGTGGTGCCCACATCTTTCAGGCGCGGCACGTTGGAGAGGTGCACCTCTTCATCACACAGCAGGGTCGCGAACAGGATCGGCAGGGCTGCGTTTTTGGCGCCAGAGATGGTCACTTCGCCGTTGAGAGTACAACGACCATCGATTTTGAATTTGTCCATTTTTACTTCGTTACCAAATCAGGAGGGCAATAGGAATTTACGTTCGCGTTTCCACTCGGCGTCGGTGAACGCCTTGATGGAGAGGGCATGGATGGCGTTGCTGGCGATCTTGTCCATCAGCGGGGCATAGATGGCCTGCTGCTTCTTGACCCGGCTCATGCCGTCAAACATGTCACCGACGGCGATCACTTGGTAGTGACTACCGTCCCCTTTGACATGGACTTCGGACAATGGCAGAGCCTCAAGGAGTATCGCTTCAATTTCAGAGACTTGCATTATGCGTCCTCAGTTGTGAGCGGGGTTGACTGAAACAGCCCTGCCACCCCGTAGAGGTTGGCCAGGGTATAGAAATCACTGGAGGCGCCCACCAGTAGCGGTGTGGCGCCTCGCGCTAATACGGCTTTGGCCCATTTGACCAGCAGGGCCAGCCCGGCAGAGTCGAGGGTGGCGACGCCGCTGAGCTCGAGCTGGTCGTCCTGCCACCATTCGGCGCGGCGTTGCCACAGGTCATTGACCTGTGGCGCCTGCAGCTCACCGCTGAGGGTCATGGTTTGAGTACCAGCGGCTTTGCGTTGTGTTCGCGCAACTGGGCGATCACCGCATCGATGCCATTCTGGCGAATGAGGCCGCCCAGCTCGCTCTGTTTGGCGGAGAGCAGGCTGATCCCCTCTGCCACCATGTCAAAGGCTTTCCATTCACCGGTCTTGTTATTCTTGCGCAGCTTGAACTCGAGGAAGATGTCCGGCTTGCCGGCCTCTTTCACGCTGACGTTGACGGCGGTGATGTTACCGCTGGGGGCTTTGCCCGGCTCGACCTTGACGGTCTGCTTGTCAAAATGGGCCAACGCATCGGCGTAGGAGCTCACCATGTACTCGGTGAACACCTCGACGAAGGCATTGCGCTGCGCTTCGGTGGTCTCTTTAATCTGGTTGCCAAGCACCTTGTAGGCGGCGAAGCGGTTGTCCACATAGGGCAGCAGCTCTTCGCGGATGATCACCCGCAGGTGATCCGGATTGCTCTTCACCTGGGCCTGATCGGCCTTCAGGCGGGCAAAGGTCTGCTTGGCAGCCTGATCAACCAGCGCGTTAGGGTCGGTGGCATCGACTGCGGCCTGGGCAGACAGGGAAAAGAGCATGCTGGTCATCAGACCCAGCAGCAGGGCGATTTTCTTGAACATGGTTACTCCTTCTTGCTGTCTGATTTGCTGTCGGAGGATTGGCTGTAGAGGAACTTGCCAATCAGATCTTCCAGCACGATGGCGGATTTGGTGTCTTCAATCAGGTCGCCATCCTTGAGCATCTCGGTGCCCATCTCCTCATCGCTGAAACCGGGGGCCAGACCGATGTACTGCTCGCCGAGCAGACCGGAGGTGAGGATGGAGAGGGTGCTGGTATCGGCGAACTCGCCAGCGCTCTTTTGCATCATCAGGGTCACTTCAGGCACCTGGGTTTTCGGGTCCAGTACGATATCGCTGACCCGACCGACCACCACGCCGCCGACCTTGACCGGCGAACGGACTTTCAGGCCGCCGATATTATCGAAATGCGCGCGCAGGGTATAGGTTTCTCCTTCCGGTTTGAAGCTCAAACCGGCCACTTGCAGGGCCAGTGCCAGAATGGCACCGATGCCAGCCAGCATGAAGGTGCCGACCAGGAATTCTACTTTGCTGAACTTCATCTTTACCTTATCCAAACATGACTGCAGTGAGTATAAAATCCAGGCCGAGTACGGCGAGGGATGAGTGGACCACGGTACGGGTCGTGGCCTGACTGATCCCGGCCGAGGTCGGCTTGGCATCATAGCCGTTAAAGAGCGCAATCCAGGTAACCACCAGGGCGAAGATCAGGCTCTTGATGGCGCCCTGCATGATGTCTTCACCCCAATCGACGGAGGCCTGCATGGCAGACCAGAAGCCCCCTTCGTCCACGCCGAGCCAGTCCACGCCGACCAGTTTGCCGCCGAAGATACCGATCAGGCTGAACATAAAAGCCAGCAGTGGCATGCTGATGACGCCAGCCCAGAAGCGGGGGGCTACCACCCGGCGCAGCGGATCGACCGCCATCATCTCGAGGCTCGAAAGCTGCTCGGTGGCCTTCATCAGACCGATCTCGGCGGTCAGGGCCGAACCGGCACGGCCGGCAAACAGCAGCGCCGTGACCACAGGCCCCAGTTCCCGCAGCAGGGAGAGGGAAACCAGCGGCCCCAGGCTCTGCTCGGCGCCGAAATCCTTCAATACGTTGTAACCCTGCAGCGAGAGCACCATGCCGATGAACAGGCCGGAGACCAGAATGATGGCCACCGACTGCACGCCCACCACATAGAGCTGCTGGACAAGCAGCGGGAAATGCTTGCGCGGTTCGGGTTTGCCCGCCAGCGCATGGAACAACATGATGGTGGCACGACCGACGGAGCTGATAAACCGCACTCCGACCCGCCCCAGCTTGCTTATTTGACTTATCAACATCAGAGATCCTGTAGCAGATCGCCTGCCGGAAAATGAAACGGAACAGGACCATCGGGCAATCCTTTGAGGAACTGCTCGACTTCGGGATTGTGTTCCTCGCGCAGCTGATCCGGCGTGCCGTGGGCCACTACTTTGCGATTGGCAATGATGTAGGCGTAATCGGCGATGCTCAGCACCTCTTTCACGTCGTGGGTGACGATGACGGAGGTGATACCAAGGGCATCGTTTAGCTCCTTGATCAGCTTGACCAGCACCGCCATGGTGATGGGGTCCTGCCCGACGAACGGCTCGTCATACATGATGAGGTCAGGATCGAGCGCAATTGCCCGTGCCAGCGCTGCCCGGCGCGCCATGCCGCCGGAGAGCTCGGAGGGCATCAGTTTCGCCGCGCCGCGCAAGCCCACCGCCTGCAGCTTCATCATGACGATGGTGTGGATCAGCTCCTCCGGCAGGCCGGAGTGTTCCCGTAGCGGGAAGGCCACATTGTCGTAGACCGTCATGCCGGTAAACAGGGCGCCGCTCTGGAACAGCATGCTCATCCGCTTGCGCACTTCATAGAGGCGCGAACGGGAGAGGGTGGGGATATCTTCCCCGTCAAACAGAATGTGACCGGACTCCGGCTTGAGCTGGCCACCGATCAGCCGCAGCAGGGTGGTTTTACCGATGCCGCTCGGGCCCATGACGGCGGTCACCTTGCCACGAGGAATGGTCAGGTTGATCCCGTCATACAACAGCCGATCTCCGTGACTGAAGGTCAGATCGGAGATGGTGATCAGGTCATTGTTCAAACAATTGTCCATCCGGTGTAAATGAGGTGCGAATTTTATGGGCTAGTCTAGGTCTAAGCAACAGCAAGGAACAACTATTGAACAGCCCCTGGACCCGTTTGCGCGACAGTTTTCTGTAACAAAGTGCGTCGCTGGGTGCAGGACTTGCCATCCGATTCGCTTATCCGGGCAGACTTTTTTATAATCCCGCAGCTAATTTCGGCCCGGAGCTGTGTCTTTATGTCTGTAAAGCCTGAGAAAGTGTCTGAACTGTTCGATTTTCGTCGCAGTGCCCGCGCGGTGCTGGACACAGAAAAGCAAGCCATTGATGGACTCTATCAGTATCTGAACGACGCCTTCGACAAGGCGTGCGAAATGGTGCTGCGCTGCGGTGGCAAGATAGTGGTCACCGGCATGGGCAAATCGGGCCATATCGGCAGCAAGATTGCCGCCACCCTCGCCAGCACCGGCACACCGGCCTTCTTCCTTCACCCGGGAGAAGCGAGTCACGGTGATCTGGGGATGATCTCCAGCGGTGACCTTATCATCGCTATCTCCAACTCCGGCGAGAGCGACGAAATCCTGGCCTTGCTGCCGGTACTAAAGCGCCGCGGCATTCCGCTCATCTGTATGACCGGCAATCCGGCCTCCACCATGGCCAAAGAGGCCAACGTGCATCTGTGCATCAAGGTGGAGAAAGAGGCCTGCCCGCTGGGTCTGGCACCCACTTCCAGCACCACGGCAACCTTAGTCATGGGCGATGCCCTGGCGGTGGCCCTGCTGGAAGCGCGCGGTTTTACCGCCGATGACTTCGCCCTCTCTCACCCGGGCGGGTCGCTCGGCAAGCGTCTGTTGCTGCGGGTTGGCGACCTGATGCACAGTGGCGATCTGTTGCCCCGGGTGGGGATAGATGCCACCATCAGCCAGGCGCTGCTGGAAGTGAGCCGCAAGGGGCTCGGTATGACGGCAGTGGTCGATGGCGATGGCCTGCTGGCCGGGCTCTTTACCGATGGCGACCTGCGCCGCATTCTCGACCAGCAGATCGATATCCATCACACCCCCATCAGCCGCGTGATGACGGCCAACTGTGTTACCGTAGGTCCAGAGATGATGGCTGCGGAAGCCGTCAAGCTGATGGAAACGAGAAAAATCAACGGATTACTGGTCGTGGATGAAGAGAAACGCCCGCTCGGCGCCTTCAACATGCACGACCTGCTGAAAGCCGGAGTAATTTGATGCAAAACGTACCGACCCTCTATGGTCCGGTGACGCGCAGCCAGTTTGAGAAGGCGGCGCAAATCCGCCTGCTGGTGTGCGATGTGGACGGGGTGCTCTCCAATGGCCTCATCTACATGGGAAACAACGGCGAAGAGCTGAAAACCTTCTGTACCCGCGATGGCGCGGGCATGCGAGCGCTGCTCAATGCCGGGATCGAGATTGCCATCATCACCGGGCGCAACTCCCGTATCGTCAGCGATCGGATGAAAAGTCTGGGGGTGGCTCATGTGGTGCAGGGGGCTGATAAAAAGCTGCCTCACTTCGAAGCGCTGCTGGCCAAGCTGGGGCTGACTGCTGAGCAGGCCGCCTATATGGGCGATGACACCATCGATCTGCCGGTGATGGACGCTTGCGGCCTGGGTATCGCGGTGGCCGATGCCCATCCGCTAGTGCTGAGTCGTGCCGATATGGTGACCCGGCTTGGCGGTGGCATGGGCGCGGTGCGCGAGGTGTGTGACCTCATTTTGCAGGCGCAGGGCCACGACGATTATCAGCCCGAGGCCTCGGTATGAGCAGACAGACCCTGTTGTTTGCCCTGCTGTTTCTGGTCGCGCTGGTTGCCTGGCAGTTGGGCAAGGTTGAGCTGGTGCCTGAGAGCGCCGTCAAAATCGAAAACTATCAGCCGGATTTTGTCGCCAAAGATCTGGTGACCACCCGTTTTGATATCAATGGCAAGCGTACCGAGCGGTTGGAGTCGACCTACGCCGAGTATTATCAAATCCTCGAGCAGGCCACCTTCGACAAGCCGGTGGTCTACATGTATGACGATCAGGGGGCCGCCGAGTGGAAGGTGACCGCCGAAACCGGCGTGCTCAACACCGGCGACAACGTCATCCTGCGGGACAAGGTGCATCTGGATGGTCTGCTACCTACCTCTTTCATCTCCACACTGGATACCCCCTATCTGGAGCTGGATCTGGTGACACAGGATGTGCGCAGCAACCGGGAAGTGAACATTCTGGGTCGGGATTTCCAGACCCAAGGGGTTGGCCTCAAGGGCCATCTGGACCGCAAATATTTTGAGTTACTGGATCAAGGCCATGCCATCTATTTCAATGAAAAACGCTAATCTGGCCCTCGCAGCCCTGTTGTTGTGTGGTGCGGTGACCGCCAAAGAGTCCGACTTTGCCGAGAAGGTCTACGTCGATGCCGTCAAACAGGTGGCCGAGATGCAGGACAACCGCATCACTTTCGAAGAGGATGTGACCATCAATCAGGGCACCATCCGGATCAAAGCTGACAAGGTGGTTGTGACCCGTTCCGGCGAGAAAGGGGCCGAGGTGATGACTGCCTACGGCAAGCCCGCCACCTTCTTCCAGATCCTGGATAACGGCAAGCCGGTCAATGCCCACGGCAACACTATCCGCTACGAGCTGAAGAACCGGCTGGTGACCATCACCGGCAACGGTCAGCTCAAGCAGGAAGATAGCCAGGTCAATGGCGATCTGATCCGCTACGACATCGTCAAACAGAAGATGATCGCCGAGAGCAAGAGCCCGAGCCAGCGGGTCAAAACCGTGTTCCTGCCTGATCAGGTAGAGAATTTCGACAAGCCCGCCGACCAGAAGAAGCAGGGAAAATAAGCCATGGCAGTGTTGAAAGCAGTGGGCCTGCAGAAGAGCTACAAGCGCCGCATGGTGGTGAGTGATGTCAGCCTTGAAGTGGGCACCGGCCAGATTGTTGGCCTGCTCGGCCCCAACGGGGCGGGCAAGACCACCTCCTTCTACATGATCGTGGGGCTGGTGCAGCGCGATGCCGGTCTCATCACCATCGACGATCAGGACATCAGCCTGCAGCCCATGCATGTGCGGGCGCGTAACGGTATCGGTTACCTGCCGCAGGAGGCCTCCATCTTCCGTCGCCTGTCGGTGTTCGACAACCTGATGGGCGTGATGCAGACCCGCAAGGGGTTGAGCCGTGAGGAGCGTGAGGACAAGGTTCAGCAACTGCTGGAAGAGTTCAATATCACCCACATTCGCGACAACCTGGGTCAGAGCCTCTCCGGTGGTGAGCGTCGCCGGGTCGAGATCGCCCGTGCGCTGGCGGCCGAGCCGCGTTTTATTCTGCTGGATGAACCCTTTGCAGGGGTTGACCCGATTTCTGTGATAGACATCAAGAAGATCATTCAGCATCTGAAAGATAGGGGCCTTGGCGTCTTGATTACCGACCACAACGTCAGAGAGACTCTGGACGTATGTGAGAAGGCCTATATCGTCAGCCACGGCAAGATGATTGCCGAAGGTGCACCGGCTGACATCCTTGCCGATGAGCAGGTCAAGCGCGTCTATTTGGGCGATCAATTCAGTCTATAGTAAGGGGGCATGCCTTCATTTCCTTTGACGAGTGCCTCGCTGAACATAAGGATATCCCGACGTAGATGAAGCCGACATTACAGTTGCGTCTCGGTCAGTCCCTGACCATGACGCCGCAATTACAACAAGCGATTCGTCTGCTCCAGCTCTCCACTCTGGAACTTCAGCAGGAAATTCAGCAAGCGCTCGAAAACAACCCTCTGCTGGAGCAGGAAGAGAGCGAGGCGCAAGAGACCAGTCCGGAAGCGCCGGTCGATGCCAGCCAGCTGGATTCCAGCGATGCCATGGCCCAAGAGCAGATGCCGGACGAGTTGCCGGTGGATACCACCTGGGACGAGGTTTACTCTGCCGGCACCGCCCAGAGCGCGGGCCCCATCCATGATGGGGAAGATAGCGTCTATCAGGGTGAAACCACCGAAAACCTGCAGGATTATCTGCTGTGGCAGATGCGGCTCACACCGTTCAGCGATGTGGATGCCGCCATCGCGCTCGCCATCATCGATGCCATCGACGAATCCGGTTATCTGACCGTTGCGCTGGAGGATATCCAGGCTGCAGTCACCAGCGATGACGTAGAGGTGGAACTCGATGAGGTCGAGGCGGTACTCAAGCGGGTGCAGCACTTCGATCCGGTCGGCATTGCTGCCCGTTCTGTGCAGGAGTGTTTGCTGATCCAGCTGGACCAGTATGACCCGCAGACCCCCTGGCTCAACGAGGCCAAAGAGGTGATCCTCGAGCACATGGAGCTGCTCGGCAACCGGGATTACCGCACCCTTGCCCGCAAGACAAAACTCAAAGAGAGCGATCTCAAGGAGGTGCTGGACCTGATCCAGTTGCTGGAGCCGCGCCCCGGCAACGGCATCATCCAGAGCGACTCCCAGTATGTGATCCCTGACGTCTCCGTAGTCAAGAAGGGCAGCAAGTGGGTGGTAGAGCTTAATCCCGATTCCGCCCCTCGTATCCGGGTCAATGAGGCTTATGCCGCTATGGCCCGCAATGCCCGCAGCAGCACGGATACTCAGTTTATTCGCTCCCATTTGCAGGAAGCCAAGTGGTTCATCAAGAGCCTGGAAAGTCGCAATGATACCCTGCTGAAAGTGGCCAGTTGCATTGTCGAGCAACAACAGGGCTTTTTCGAGTATGGTGAAGAGGCGATGAAGCCGATGGTGCTCAACGATATCGCCGAAGCGGTGGAGATGCATGAGTCGACCATCTCCCGGGTAACGACCCAGAAGTATATGCATACCCCCCGTGGTATCTTCGAGTTGAAGTTTTTTTTCTCCAGCCATGTGAACACCGAAGGAGGAGGAGAGTGCTCATCGACCGCAATTCGCGCGCTAATCAAGAAGCTGGTCACGGCAGAGAATCCTGCCAAGCCGTTAAGTGATAGCAAGATCGCGGATTTGCTGGCCGAACAGGGTATTATGGTGGCGAGACGCACGATCGCTAAGTATCGCGAATCCTTGTTTATCCCACCTTCCAATCAGCGCAAACGCCTGGTTTAGGCAAAACAAAAGGATGATGTTATGCAAATTAACCTGACCGGACACCATGTCGAGATCACCGAAGCTCTGCGTGATTATGTGAATAACAAATTTGCCAAACTCGAGCGTCACTTCGACCACATCAACAATGTTCATGTGGTGCTTAGCGTGGAAAAACTGAACCAGATTGCCGAAGCCAAGCTGCATGTCAGCGGTGGCGAGGTGTTTGCCAATTCCGAGCATGCCGACATGTATGCGGCAATAGACACCCTGCTCGACAAGCTCGACAGGCAGATCATCAAGCACAAAGATAAGTTAAATAAAAAATAACCATGCAACTTGAACACATACTGAGTCGGGACTGCACCAAGAGTGCAGTCCCTTGTACCAGCAAGAAACGCGCCCTCGAAATCATCAGCGAGCTGGCCGCCGAACGCCTTGGCACCTCCCGTCAGGCGCTGTTTGAATGCTTGCTGGCCCGCGAAAAGATGGGGAGTACCGGGATCGGTGCCGGTATTGCGATCCCCCACGGTCGCATTGACGATGAGTTCCCGCCAACCGCGATCCTGATGACCTTTGCCGATCCTATTCCTTTCGACTCCATCGACAATCAACCGGTTGACCTGCTGTTTGCCTTGCTGGTGCCGGAAAGCGAGTGCAAGCAGCATCTCAAGACCCTTTCTCTGATGGCTTCCAAGCTGGGCGACAAGGCGGTTTGCCGCCAGTTGCGTCAGGCAACCAGCGACGAAGAGCTCTATCAGATCATGACCTCGGCCTGACAGCAGGCCAAGGATGAGACACCCGTTTTGGCGTGAGGGAACAAGATGCAGTTAATCGTGGTAAGTGGACGTTCGGGCTCCGGTAAAACGGTAGCCCTGCGAGTGCTGGAAGATCTGGGTTACTACTGTGTGGACAACCTGCCGGTCAATCTGCTGCCCCAGCTGATTGTCTCTGTGGAGAGCCAATATGACAAACTGGCGGTCAGCATCGATGTGCGCAACCTGCCGAGTGATCCGGAGAAACTGGAAAATCTGTTGGCTCAGGTGCGCAATGAGGGGCGGGTAGAGTTCTCCAGCTTTTTCTTCGACGCCGACAACGGCACTCTGCTCAAGCGTTATGGTGAGAGCCGCCGCTTGCACCCTCTCTCACGCAACAAGCTGTCGCTGGATGAGGCGATTCGGGAGGAGACCCACCTGCTGGCGCCCATCTCTTCTACTGCTGACCTGCGTATCGACACCACCACCCTCAGCATTCACGACCTGAGCGAGCTCATCAAGACCCGGGTTCTCGGCAAGAAAGAGAACGAGCTGGTGCTGGTCTTCGAGTCATTCGGGTTCAAGTACGGCATTCCCAAGGATGCCGACTTCGTGTTCGATGCCCGTTTCCTGCCCAATCCACACTGGATCCCCGAGCTCAAGCCGTTTACCGGCAAGGATGAACCGGTTGCCAACTACCTCTCGGCGCAGGCTGACGTGATGCTGTTTACCCAGCAGATCGAAAACATGCTGGTGACCTGGTTGCCCCATCTGGAGCGCAATAATCGCAGCTACCTGACGGTCGGTATCGGTTGTACCGGTGGGCAGCACCGCTCGGTCTTTATCGCCGAGCGGTTGGCGAGTGCTTTCCGCTTGCTTGGCAAGAACGTGCAGATCCGCCACCGCACTCTCGACAAGAGTGCCCCCCAATCCTGACGGACCAATAGGACGATCCGATGACTGTTTCCGCCTCGGTTGAAGTGAAAAACAAGCTGGGTATTCATGCCAGACCGGCCATGATGCTGTTCGAACTGGTGCAGGGTTTCGATGCCCATGTGTTGCTGCGCAATGAAGATGGTGTGGAGGCTGATGCCGACAGCATTATTGGCTTGTTGATGCTCGATTCGGCTCAAGGCAGGCAGGTAGAGGTTCAGGTAGAGGGCCCCGAAGAGGAGGAGGCCCTTGCTGCCGTGGTGGAGCTGTTCACCTCCGGCTTCAACGAGGAGTAGTCACTCCTCGCTCGATATTATGAACCGGTACGCGCCAGCGCTTTGAAGCTGGCAAAATCCCTGCAAGCCAGCAGATTCCTGTTGGCTTTTTCGTTCATCAGTGCCAGAAACAGGTCGTAGAGACCCATAGCCTCTTCGTAGTCGGCCTTGCTGATGGCCAGTACGAAGATGAGCGTCGCGACTTCGCCATTGCCCCATTCGATCCCCTGCGGTGCCAGCACGGTGTAAACCAGAGTGCGGCGTGCCAGCAGGCCGAGGGAGTGGGGCAGGGCGATCCCTTCTCCCAACATGGTGGAGACGATGCTTTCCCGTTCCTGCAGCGACGTGCGGAAATCTTGCTCGACTAGTCCCTCGTCTTCCAGCTGATCGCAAACCTGTGTAAAAAGCTGATGTTGGCTGAGAGGTTCACTCACCACCATGAAGTGGTTCGCATCGAAATATTTGTCGAGCATGTAGGGGCGGGTGCGATCGATCAGCACCAGCTTGCCGAGTTGCTCCAGCTGGTACTGGGTCGGGAAGGGGTCGACTTGTACGACAGGTCCCCCCTTCTCGCTCACCTTGACGGTACTAATGACAAAGTCCTGCTCGATGTGTGCCAACCCGTCATAATCACGCACCGATTCCAGCGTGGTCAGCTGTAGCTGGGGATATTCTCGTCTGATGCGCGCCTCCAGCACCCTGAAGGTGGCATTTCCCGAGTCGCATAACAGCAGTGCCTGCGGGCGTCTGGTGTAGCCGATATCATAGTTACGTTCCAGACCTACCCCGATATGGATCACCAGATAGCCGATCTCGTGGTGGGTCAGTCGGTAGGGGGTCTGCTTGAACCACTCCGAAATGGCCGCCAGGGTGATGTCATAGGCAAGGGGATAGTACTGCTTGATGTGATCTGCCAGTGGATTGTGGCTGCCAATCTGGTATTTGACCCGCAGCAACATGGCGCTAATGTGGCTCTGCAGATCGGCTCGCAGTTGCTGGTCACCACGCAAGTCATAGGGGTAGTGCTGATGGATGTAGGTCAGCAAATGTGTCACAAGCTGTTCGCTTTCCACTGCCATGACCGGGCTCAGGCTCGGACTGTCTGCCATCAGACGAGCCTGGATCTGGATAGCGAGACTAGCTATTTCGCCATCTGTGGGTGACGTCAGGGTTGGTAGCTCAGTATAAATATCGCGGGCAGCTTCCAGCAGTGGAGTGGTAAGGTCTTCACTGGTGAATTGGTGCAGTTCGTGACCGGACGCTTGCCTCAGCAGAGCTACGGCACAGTAGATCGTGAGCTGCTGCAGGCTCTCGTCAGCGAGACGCAACTGATGGCGAGCGAGTTGGGCATGAATGTGGTTGCCTACCACCTCCATCGTCTTGCTGGGACAGATATTTGGCAGCAGGCTCTGTAACTGGGTGCTGTGCAATAGCTCCTGATAGAGCAATTGGGTTAGGCAGGCGCGAATAGCAGTTTCGCAGCCTTGGATGCGCATACCCTGTCGGGGTTTGCTCTCGACACTGAGTCTAAAGTGGCCGAGTTGTTCACGTACCTCCGCCATGTCCCCCTGTAGTGCTGTCCGGCTCAGGTACCAGGTATCCGCCAAGTCATCGAGCTTGATTCCCTGCTCTGCCGTTAGCAACAAGATCTGCAGATGCAGTACTCGCTCACGGCTAGTGCGTGGCAGCGTACACTCCTGCTCCTGTGCGGCCAATAATCCATCAAACAATCCCTGGTTGTAGATCTTCAGTTGGTAGCCGCTGCCACGCTGATGGATAAGGTGAGCTCCGTGGTTAGCAATCAGCTCGTTGAGAGTTGCCACATCGGTGCGTACCGTACGGGTGGAGACGTTAAGGCGACGAGCAAGCTCCTCCTGAGGTAGCGGCGCCGCATGGAGTTGCGTGAGCAGCTGATGGAGTCTGGGGTGGGGCAGCTTGATCATGAGGGGGGGCGAGACTCCTGTCGAGAGATAAAGGATCAATGTTAACTACGGGGCAACCAACAAACCAGCCACTGCCAACTCTATCAGCCAGTGGCTGGCGGCATATCAGCCTTTACCTACATGTTCAGGTAATAACTGTTTCACCATTTCAAGCAAGGCGCGCACATCCTCGGGGCGAGTGTGCCCGCTCGCACTGTCGATGATGGAGCTATAAACGTGGGGGATCACCTTCTCGACTCCGGCGTCCAGCGCAATCCGCACAATCTCCTCGAAGTTGTCCAGATCGATGCCGCCGGTGGGCTCCAGCCAGAAGCCGTGGCGAGCACAGGCCTCGGCCACCGCCTGATACTCGTCGCGGCAGGCCAGCCCGCCCATGGGGAAGAATTTGACCGAGCTGCCACCCATGTCCTTGAGCAGGGCGATGGCGGTATCGATGGGGACAATCCCGTCCGGCTGCCCGGCGCTGAGCGGGCCGGTGGAGATCTTCACCATACCCGGCGTACCGGTGGGGGAGATCAGGCCGTTAACCAGCGTTTGTGACTGGCCGAGCAGCGCCCTGCTGGCGCCAACACCGGTGAACACCTGATTGACGTGCTGGGGCTGCAGCTGGCAGGCCAGCTCGGCCACCATGGCGGATTGGCGTGGATCGCCGGCCCCCAGACCGATGGAGAGGGCGTTGTCGATAAGCTTGGCGTACTCCTTCATATCGGCAACTGCGGAGGGAATATCCGGGTAGTTTTTGGAGAGCACACCGACCAGTACGTGGCCTTCGGCTGCGTCGTACACCTCGACGGCATTCTCTTTGGAACCTGCCAGCACGTTGAGACAGACCCGATCACGGTAGTAGTTGGGGGTAAGGGACATCAGCGATTCTCCTGAACGAGGTTGGCAATGGCAGAGTGAATTTGGTCGAGCTGGGGCACGGTGACGCTGCGTACATCGATCTCGATATGCCCCTCGTTGGCCTTGTAGCCACGGCAGTAGATGGCAGGCGTGCCCTGTTGCAAACGGCTGACGACCTGCACTGTGGTCATGCCGATCTGCTGGTGGTCGAAGGCGATATCGGTGCGGGCGATGTCGCGCCCGGCGCTGTCCCACACCACTTTGGCGGTGACGCCGGACAGCTGGTTCAGACGCTCGATAAATGGGGTCATCTTGACGACCATGGCGGCGCCGCTCTCTTTCTCTTTGGCCAGGTAGCGCTCGATGGCATGGGTGAGGCCGAGGATCCCCTCCTTGCCCACCTTCATGGCTCGGCCGATGCCGTTGGCCTGCTGCTTGACCCACTCCACGTACTGGCGCTTGCCAACTACCAGCCCGCTGGTGGGCCCTTCAATGGCCTTGGCACCGCTGTAGATGACCAGATCCGCTCCCTGGTTGTAGTAGAGGTGCAGATCCTCCTCGGCAGCCGCATCAACGATGAGCGGGAGCCCGTGGGCCCTGGCGACCTCGGCTGCCTCGGCCACCGACAGAATGCTCTTCTGCACGCAGTGGTGGGACTTGATGTAGAGGATGGCTGCAGTGTTGGCATTGATGGCGGCGGCCAGTTGGGCAGCAGAGCACTCATTGGCGTAGCCGGCCTCCACCACCTTGCCGCACCCCAGGTTGACCATGGTACCGACCGGGGCGCCGAAGTTGACGTTGTGCCCCTTGGGCAGCACGATTTCGCTCGGCACATTGTGGGCATGGGCGTGCAACTGCTCGAGGCGGTAGGGGTCGCCGCGCACTATCACGGCGGCCACCGACTGGGCGATGCCGGCGCTGGCGCAGGAGACTACCACCGCATCTTCCACGTCCAGCAAGCCCGCCAGATAGGCGCCGGTCTTGTTGACCAGATCCTTCACCTCGAAGTAGTGGCCGAGGCCGAAGTTGACCGCGTCGACCACCTCCTGTTCGGGGGTGGAGACGCCGAGAATGGTCATGCGCCCGGAGGCGTTGATCACCGGTTTGAGCTGATATTTCTCATACACAGAAGGCATGGTGTGATTTCCCATAGTGAGTCAGAACCAGTTCGCCACCGACCAGGGCGGCGAGGGGCAGCAACTGCCGATCGCCATTGCGGGCGCCGGCTTCGGTATCGGTAAAGAGGGTGGGGCCGCTGCTCACCTCGAACAGGGTCAGATCGGCATCGGCGCCCACCTCGAGTCGCCCTTTGCCGGAAAGGCGCAGGGCATCGGCGGCCTGATGGGTGACGCAGGCGAGCACCTGCTCCAGCGTCATGCCGATGGCGAGAAACTTCGACATCACGTGGGCCAGACTGTAGACCGGCCCTTTGATGCGGTTTTTGCAGTAGATGTCGGAGCTGATGGTGCGGGGCAGGATCCCCTGACGGATCGCCAGCTCCGCCACCTCGAAGCTGAAGCTGGCACCGCCGTGGCCGATGTCGAGCAAGAGGCCCCGCTGCATCGCCTCGCGCACCGCCTGACGCAGCTCGCCAGCCGGGGTCAGGATGCGGTTGGGCTTGCCGTTGAAGCAGTGGGTCAGCAGATCGCCATCCCCCAGCAAGGCAACTATCTCGTCCAGATCAGGCGGTGTGTTACCCACGTGCACCATCAGCGGCAGCTGGCCGTGAGCCTGTTGCAGGGCCTTGGCCATGCGCAGCGGTTGCAGACCGTTTTCTCCGATCACGCTGCCGCTCATCCGCGCCTTGATGCCGACAATAAAGTCGGGGTGGCGGCGAATGGCCGCCGAGGCGAGATCCATATCGAGGTCTCTGCTATCCGCCAGCTCGTTCTGGCGTAGCAGGCCGATGCGGGAGATGTTGAGCAGGGCATGCACCCGGGTCTTGCAACCTGCAGCGATCTGCTGGAAATCATCCACATCGTCGGCCCCGGTGCTGCCTGCATCGATGACGGTAGTGACGCCTGATTCGACCCCGACCTTGTCCGGTTCATCGTGATAGATGGGAGAGGCGGGGTAGCAGTGGGTGTGGCCGTCGATCCAGCCTGCGCTCACATGCACCCGGCCGCCGAGATCCAGGATCTGCCTCGCCGTTGCTGCCCCCGGCAGGGAGCCGATGGCGGCGATTTTACCCTCCCCGATGGCGATATCGACGAGCTGGCCATCTCCCAGCCGCCCCGCTCTGATGATGATGTCGTACATGCTGATAACCTCTGGCGAGCCGCCCTGCAGGGCGGCTGGTACTTACACAAGGGCGACCGGGAAGAAGGTACCCAGCAGCATGGCTCCCAGGATGGCACCGCCAGTGATGGGCTTGCCCCACACGTAGAACAGCAGCGCACCCAGCAGGGAACCGATACCGATGGGGATCGAGGCACCCATGGCGGAGAGAATGATGAGGGGGCCGAGGAAGCGGCCAGAGCTGTTGCCAGCACCCATCATCACGTCAGCACCGTAAGTGGAGTTGCTCTGGTTGATGGTGAACTTGCGCGCCAGAATGATGACGTAGCCGATGGCCAGACCAATCCCCATACCGGTTGCCAGCGAGGCGCCGAAGTTCTCCACCGGATAGACGATGCCGGCCCCCAGCAGCAGAGCTGGCACTCCGAGGCCAACCCCGGTCTGGATGGCACCGCCGATATCCAGGATCCCCACCAGGGATCCCTCGATGATGCGGGCGAACAGGAAGCTGGCGCCGAAGGCCGCCACTGCGCCATAGGCACCCGTGTCCATTCCGGCTTTCAGCATGGCGACGAAGGCTACCTCGTTGAAGGCACCAACCCCGTACAGATAGAACATGTGGGTACCGGCAAAGACCCCGGCCGAGAGCAGGCCGACGAAGATGGGGAATGACCAGTCGGCATACCAGAAGTTGTTTGTCAGTTTCTCATCCATGGTGTGACCCCTTATTTGCCGCTCAGCAGGTTATGGACACTTTCCAGCCACAGGGGGACACCCATATGGAAGGATTCAATCAGTTTCATATCGAAGCCGCGGAAGAAGCCGCTCAGCACGAACAGCAGGACGATGGCCGCCATCATCACCTTGGTGACGTGGTTCCAGCCGCTCTCTTCCACGCCCTTGCCGATCAGGATGCCGAGCACCAGACCTGGTACCGCGTTGCCCATGATGAGCTGTGCCAGACCGCCGAAGATGGTGGCCCAGAAACCGGATTTCTTGCCCGCCTCAATGGCTGCGAGCCAGAAGATCACCGGCATGACGGTATTGACCAGCAGGTTGGCAGCCGGTACCAGCACCTTGACCGCAGTGACCTGCAGGGCGGCCGGGACGGCAGCAGCCGTGCTGTTGAGGAAGGCGACCACGATGGCACCTATGATGCCGCCGGCGATGGCCATCTTTTTCGGGTCGTGCAGGGTGGTGGCAAGATCCCGGTTCTTGAACAGCAGTGCCGCCGTGGCCCAGTGCGGAATGATGCGGTGATCCACATCCTGGGTGAAGGCGCCCGCCGCTACGGTGGAGGCCCAGGCGTTGAAGAAGAAGCCGAGACCAAACGAGAAGTGGGAAGCGGGATCCCCTTCGCAGGAGTTGAGTTCGCCCAGGGTGCGGAAGGCGCCCATGCCCTGTACGGTCGGGGCGTGGAACATCCGCGCCGCGCCGGCCCCCACCCCGACGCCAACCAGGCCGCCAATGATGAGAGACTTGATAAATATGATTAGAAACATCCAACGTATCCTTCTTGTGGGGTGGTGCCGGTCAGGAGATCACACCTGGGTGAACGTCACCCTGGCGACGTCGAGACTGGTGACCTGAACCGTGATCTCCAGCTGGACGCGGTATTCGCGGCGCTGGCGCGGCAGGAAGAAGAACAGGAACTTCTCCACCCGGACCGACTCCTCGGCTCTAAGCACCTGTACATCGACCGGCTCAATGCGCAGCAGTACCTGCTGGTTGTCCTTGAGGAGCGTTGGCTGCACCTGGCTGAGAGCGGAGGCAAATGCCTGCTGACGGCTGGTTCCCTTGCCGCTGACGGTGACCTTGGTGGTGAAGTTCTCTTTCATCAGGCGCGTCCGTGCTTCTTGGCGAAGGCTTCGACCAGTTTCTGGCCCAGCTCTTCCTTGTCCATGAAGCCAAAGCCCAGCACCACGCAACCTTCGTTGATGGCGGTGACACCCTCTTCAACGGAGCGCATGCCGTAGCGGCACTTGTAGCCGTACTTGGTTTGGGCGGTGATGGCACCGGCGCCGCCGCTGCCGCAGAAGGAGATGCCGAGATCAGCCTGTTCCTTGTTCATCACGTCGCCGAGCTTCATATCGGCAGCCATGCCGGGGATGATGGTCACGTTGGCACCTGCAGCTTCCGCGCCTGCACCTACTTTCTGACCTTTACCGAGACGATCTCCAATCACGAGTTTGATGGCAGTCATTTAGTTATCTCCTGTTACTGAGCTGAGTTCGTTTTCTTTGGCTACTTCAAAATGGACGGACAAGAGGTGTGCCTCTTCGTAGGCGAGTCGCTCTAGCCAGCTGACAACCTGCTCGGCGAGACGCAGAGAGAGGGGCGATATCTCCTCAAACAGGCTGAGGTCAACTTCCGGCAGCGGTTCGCCGCTGTGGGAGCGCCACACCATGGCTTTGATATGGGAGGCCAGCATCTGCTGCTGTACCTCGTTGGGGTGGATGCCCTGATCGCCCAGCAGAATATGAATGCGTGCCAGGACCTGATCGGTCTGGCGCAGCAGTGCCGGACTGTCCGGGGTCAGGGTCTGGTCGTAGGTATCTGTTTGCAATGTCTGCTCTCCAAGGCTGGCAGAAGGGATGGCTCTACCCTAAGCCGACATGGATGGAGAGTGGAGGCAGCTTTTTTCCGATTCGAAGCGGAAATCCCGATCATTCGGGGTCAAAGAGGGCCTTTTGTTGGCAAAAGAGAGTGAAAAAGGTCTGAACGAGGCTGGGTTAGTGTGAGCGAAGGCGCACTTTCCCGTTTTCAGCTGGCAGCTGAGCCTTGGCGAAAAGTGTGAGTCGCCTCACGCAGGCGGGGCGTATTTATGAAACAGCATGCAAGAAAAAGGGCGGTTGCCCGCCCTTGAACGATGAGATGGGGTTGAGGTTAGCTGGCGCCTGCCGCGCTGGCGGCAGCCCGGTTCTGGTAGCGCAGATCCTCTTCGATGGTCACTACCACCTCGAGTGGCTTACCAGAGCGCAACACCGAGATGGTCAGCTGGGTGCCGGGGCGGCTCTCTACAATCTTGTCCATGGCGGCACGTACCCCGGTGATCGCTTCACCGTTGATCTTGAGCAGCACGTCACCCCGTTGCAGGCCACCTTTGGCCGCCGGACCGACAGGATCCAGACTCTCGACGATGAGACCGCGCAGTTCGCCCAGGTTCATCATGCGGGCGACGATGGGGTTGATCTCGACGCTGGAGATGCCGAGATAACCGCGAATGACGCGGCCGTTGGCGATCAACTCGTCCATGATCCGCTTGGCCAGCCGGTAGGGGATGGCAAAGCTGATGCCGTAGCTCTCCTGATTGCCGTTGAGGTGATAGGTGGCTGTGTTGATGCCAACCAGATCGCCCCTACCGTTGACCAGAGCACCCCCCGAGTTGCCAGCATTGATGGCCGCGTCGGTTTGCAGCAGATCCTGTCGGCCATTGCTGTCGGGCCCCATGCTGGAGAGGCCGGTACGGCCGGTCGCACTGATGATGCCCTGGGTGATGGTCTGGCCGACGTTATAGGGGTTGCCGATGGCGAGTACCACGTCGCCCACTTCAGGCAAGCGTTCCGGATCTTGCGGGATCACAGGCAAGTTATCTGACTCGATATAAAGTACGGCAAGATCGGTGAGCGGGTCTGTGCCGATCAGTTCGGCGCTGAAGACGCGGCCATCCTGCAGGGCGACGATGATCTGATCGGCATCGGCGATGACGTGGTAGTTGGTCAGCACGTAGCCGCGCTGGGTCATGATGACGCCGGAGCCCAGCCCCTGTGGCTGCAGTTGTCCGCGATTGCCCTGATTGGAGGCAAAGCTTCGGGTATAGATGTTGACGACTGCCGGGCCGGCGCGGTGGGCGGCGTAGGAGAAGCTCAGTTCGCGGGCATTGGTGATCAGGCCGGGCAGTTGAGCCCCGCCACGGAAATTGGGAAACAGCAGCAACAGCAGTGCGGCGACGGTCAAACCGAAACCGATGGACTTGCCCAAGTAACTGACTAAAGAGGGGATTTTCATGTCATTCTCATCCGTGCTGGCTGCGGGCAGAGAATAACACTATCAATGGATAAAAATCACCCGCGGCGAGGCCGCGGGTGATAGAGCGGTTGGCGAATAACCGCGTGTTAGCGGATCACCAGATAGAGCGAGGAGTCACCACGCTGGATATTGAGCGCCAGTACGTCAGGCTTGTTCTTGAGCGCCTTGCTCAGCTCGCCCAACGTGTTGATGCGCAGACGGTTGACCCCGATGATGATGTCCCCCTTCTGCAGGCCGGAAGCGGCTGCCGGAGAGCGTGGATCAATGTCAGCCACTGCGACGCCGGATACCGGATCGGTAGTGGTGCTCAGCTTGGCCCCTTCCAGTGCCGGGTGCAGTGCGCTGGCGCGGACTTCGCTGTCATCGGCTTGCTTCAGGGTTACCTTGGCTGTTTGTGACTTGCCATCGCGGATCAGTCCCAACGCGACCTGCTTGCCAGCACCCATGGTGGCGATCTTGGCTCGCAGCTCGCCGAAGGAGCGAACCGGCTTGCCATCGATGCTGACGATGATATCGCCCGCCTTGATGCCCGCCTTATCTGCGGCGGAGTCAGGCATGACCTGGTTGACGAAGGCGCCATCCTTCTTGTTGTAGCCGAAGGTTTTGGCGATGTCTGAGGTGAGCTCGGTGCCGGTAATACCCAACTGACCACGACGTACTTCACCATATTTGACGATTTGCTCGGTCAGATCCCGCACCATGTTAGAGGGAATGGCAAAGCCGATGCCAATGTTGCCGCCGTTCGGGCCCAGAATCGCGGTATTGATACCGATCAGCTCGCCACGCAGGTTGAGCAGGGCACCACCGGAGTTACCTGAGTTGATGGCCGCATCAGTCTGGATGAAGTTCTCCAGATTCTCGATGTTGAGGCCGCTTCGACCGAGCGCGCTGACTATACCTGACGTGACGGTCTGACCCAGCCCAAACGGGTTGCCGATAGCCAGCGCGTAGTCACCCACCCGCAGTTCGTCGGAGTCGGCGAACTTGATCTGTACCAGTTCCTCGGCCTTGATTTGCAGCAGGGCGATGTCGGACTGCTTGTCTTCACCGATCTTCTTGGCCGCATACTCACGGCCATCCTTCAGAGTGACCTTGATCTCGTCCGCTTCGTGCACTACGTGAGCGTTGGTGATCACATACCCCTTCTTGGCATCGATGATGACGCCAGAGCCGAGAGCCTGGAACGGCTGTTCGCTCACTTGCTCGTCGGGCATGTTGGGACCAAAGAAAAAGCGGAACTGTTCCGGTAGGCGCTGACGGGTCACTTTCTTACCGGAGACAGAGATATTGACTACGGCAGGAGTGACCTGTTCGAGCACTGGCGCCAGACTTGGCATCTCCTGATTCGAGCCTAACAGGGAAGGCAGTGCAGCCTGAGCGGGGGCCGCAGACGTGGCGATACCGACACTGAGGGCTAGCACACTGAGCATGGAAAGAGGTTTACGCATATGAAAAACAGCTCCCAGAAAAAGTTGCATTGCAATCGTCAAGGTCAGACCACAGGGCAGGTCAATTAGTTCCGCGAGGAACTAGTTTGGTTGTTTGAGCAGTCCGGAAGAGGCACCGGCATAGTCGCGAGGCGGTACGCCCGGCTCCTCTGGTTCTTTGGTTGGTGCTTCTTCTACCAATGATTCACGGAACAGGGGTTCCTGGGCCTTGGCCAGGAATTTGCTCTGCTCCGCCATATGGCGATAGAGGGTCTGATACTGTTCGGCCAGTTGCTCCATCAGCGCGGCGCTGTCGGCGAAGTGGGTGTTGATCTGGCCCTGATAGCTTTCGAGCTCCTTGTGGGCCTTTTTCAGTTCCTGTTCCAGACGGCCGGCATCGCGACTACGCACCGAAAAACGGCCGAGAACGATACCGATAATCAAGGCCGCGACAGCCAGCAGGATCCCGTTTAACAGACTCATAGATGCTCCTTGTTACAGCTAAATGAATGTGGGTTGATGCGGCCAAAGCGGCCGCTACGCCTTGATGGCACTATACCGTGCACCCCGAGAGCGTGATACCATTTTGTCCTTCATTCAGGGACTTGAAGGCAATCGACAGGATGACCCCGCAGCAAAAATATCAGCAGGATTTGCAGCGCCCCGGCTTCGTGGCCGACCCCGCCCAGGCGATGGCGGTGGCCCGTCTGGAGCGACTCTATCAGGATTTGTGCCAAACCCCGACTCCGACCAGAGCCCGCGGCCTGCTGGGCTGGCTGCAAAAGCCCAAGCCGCCGGAGCCCGTCCTCGGGATATATATGTGGGGTGGAGTGGGCCGAGGCAAGACCTGGCTGATGGATACTTTTTTCGACAGCCTGCCGGGGACGCGCAAGATGCGCAGCCATTTCCACCGTTTCATGCATCGTATTCACGATGAACTGCAAGGGCTGAGCGGGCAATCCGATCCCCTCAAGCTGGTAGCCAGTAAGCTTGCTAGCGAAACAGACATCATCTGTTTCGACGAATTTTTTGTCTCCGACATCACCGATGCCATGCTGCTGGGCACGCTGTTTCAGGAGCTGTTTGGTCACGGCGTCGTGCTGGTCGCCACTTCAAATATTCCGCCACAGGATCTTTATCGCAACGGGCTGCAGCGAGCCCGTTTTCTGCCAGCTATCGAGCTTATCGAGCGTCATTGTGAAGTGCTTAACGTGGATGGCGGTATCGACTATCGCCTGCGCACGCTGGAACAAGCCGAGATTTATCACTGCCCGCTGGATTTGCAGGCAAAAGCTAATCTTGACCACTATTTTCAGCAATTAACCGGTGGGCACACTGCTTGCGAGGGGGCGTTCGAGGTCAATCATCGTCAGCTGACGTCGCTGGGTATGGGAGAAGGGGTGCTCTATATGGATTTCGAGCAACTTTGTTGTACTCCCCGCTCCCAAAACGACTATATCGAGTTGGCCCGGCTGTTCCACACCGTGTTGCTGGCCAATGTTCAACCAATGGGCACAGGCACGGATGACGCGGCCCGCCGCTTCATTGCCATGGTCGATGAGTTTTATGAACGGCACGTCAAGCTCATCATGTCGGCGGCTGTTCCCATGGCAGAACTCTACGGCGAAGGGCTGCTGAATTTCGAATTCAAACGCTGTCTTTCACGGCTTCAGGAAATGCAATCGCACGAATACCTTGCCAGAGTGCACCTTCCTTAGTCACAATACCGCGCCTGCCAGTCGGATGGGCATCTGCGGCAGGTAGGGCCGGGCGACATTTGCTAGCTTCATGGCAGTGAAATTAGCAGGTGATATTTAAGGCAACTTCACTTATAATCGCTCGGCCCACGTTACAGCTGTCGATAAGACAGCAACACTTTAAGCTTTACTTGTATTCGAAGGGGTACAGGTAGGCCATCGTTTGTTGTTTGTGGGAGAGCCCCCATAAACAATTGGGTCTGTAACAGGTAATTGGGTTTAACTTAATGAAAACTTTCGTTGCCAAGCCAGAAACCGTAAAACGTGACTGGTACATTGTGGACGCAGAAGGTAAAACTCTGGGTCGTATCGCAACCGAGATCGCTGCTCGTCTGCGTGGTAAGCACAAAGCTGAATACACTCCGCACGTTGACACCGGTGATTACATCATCGTTGTAAACGCTGAGAAGGTACGTGTTACCGGTAAGAAAACTACCGACAAAATGTACCACGCTCACTCCGGTTTCCCGGGTGGTATCAAGTCCATCAGCTTCGACAAGCTGATTCAGCGTAAACCGGAAATGGTAATCGAAGCTGCTGTTAAAGGCATGCTGCCGAAAGGTCCTCTGGGCCGTGCCATGTTCCGTAAACTGAAAGTTTACGCAGGCGCCGAGCACGCTCACGCTGCTCAGCAACCTCAAGTACTGGATATCTAATCGGGAACTGGCAACATGGCAGAAAATCAATACTACGGTACCGGCCGTCGCAAAAGCTCCACTGCTCGCGTATTCATCAAAGCGGGTAGCGGTAAGATCGTAATCAACCAGCGCTCCCTGGAGCAGTACTTCGGTCGTCCGACTGCCCGCATGGTAGTTCGTCAGCCGCTGGAACTGGTTGAGATGACCGAGAAACTGGATCTGTACATCACCGTTAACGGTGGTGGCATCTCCGGTCAAGCTGGTGCGATCCGCCACGGTATCACTCGTGCTCTGATGCAGTACGATGAAACCCTGCGTTCCGAACTGCGTAAAGCAGGCTTTGTTACTCGCGATGCCCGTAAGGTTGAGCGTAAGAAAGTCGGTCTGCACAAAGCTCGTAAGCGTCCGCAGTACTCCAAGCGTTAATTCGCTTTTGGTGCTCACTCTTTCGAGTGTCAAAAAAGCCTGGCAACCGCCAGGCTTTTTTTATTGGTAATATTACCGACATCAATGCTAACCACGCGTCACAAAAGACAAAAAATTGTTTCTTTATTGTTTTTATTGCTCACCGCTCTTTCTTGTCAAGTTGTTATCTTTTCTTTAAAATTTCCCCTGTTTTCTGTGGCAATTGTAAATCCAGCTTCCGCCGCTGTTGTCACGGGAAAAATGGGGAACAGGGACACTATAAGAATGTGCGGAGTCCACATGGGAGAGTTTTTGGATGAGCAATGCGCCAGTTGATACCGGTCGCCGCAGATTTCTTACCTGGTCAACGGTTGCCGTTGGTGGGGTAGGAGCTGCGTTTACCGCAGTGCCGTTTATAAAGTCATGGAATCCGAGTGCCAAGGCCAAAGCAGCCGGTGCACCGGTTGAAGTCGATATCAGCAAGTTGGAACCGGGTCAGCTCATCCGTGTCGAGTGGCGTGGCAAACCCGTCTGGGTGGTCAAACGCACCAAACAGACGCTGGATGCCCTGGCTGCACATGATGACAAGTTGCGGGATCCCTCATCAGAAGAGCCGCAACAGCCTGATTATGCACATAATGGCTACAGATCCATCAAGCCAGAGATCTTTGTCGCGGTCGGTATTTGCACCCATCTCGGGTGTTCGCCTTCTTATCTGCCTGACAGTTTTGGCGAGCAGGTGCAGGGGGTCACATCCGGCTTCTTCTGCCCGTGTCATGGCTCCAAGTTCGATATGGCTGGCCGTGTGTTCCAGGGGGTGCCTGCACCACTGAATCTGGTTATTCCACCGTATCAATTCATTAACGACACCACCATTCTGGTCGGTGCCGATGGCAAGGAGGCCTGATCATGTTGAGCAAACTGATGGGCTGGATTGACGACCGCTTCCCGCTTACGGCCATGTACAACGACCACATGGCCAAGTATCCGGCACCGAAGAACCTGAATTTCTGGTACTTCTTTGGTTCGCTGGCCATGTTGGTGCTGGTTAACCAGATCATCACCGGCATCTGGCTGACCATGAACTACAACCCCTCTGCGGAGGGTGCATTTGCCTCTGTCGAGTACATCATGCGTGATGTGGAGTATGGCTGGCTGCTGCGTTACATGCACTCTACCGGTGCCTCTGCTTTCTTCGTGGTGGTCTACCTGCACATGTTCCGCGGTATGATTTACGGCTCTTACCAGAAACCACGCGAGTTGCTGTGGATCTTCGGCATGCTGATCTTTCTGGTGCTGATGGCGGAAGCCTTTATGGGCTACTTGCTACCTTGGGGACAGATGTCATTCTGGGGGGCCCAGGTCATCATCTCGCTGTTTGGTGCCATTCCGGTCATCGGTGATGATCTTACCCTGTGGATCCGTGGTGACTACGTTATCTCTGGTGCGACCCTGAACCGCTTCTTCGCGCTGCACGTCATCGCGTTGCCGCTGGTTTTGGTGATGCTGGTTGCGATGCATATCCTGGCGCTGCACGAAGTGGGTTCCAACAACCCGGATGGCATAGACATCAAGAAGCACAAGGACGAGAACGGCTGGCCGCTGGATGCGGTGGCGTTCCACCCTTACTTCACCGTCAAGGATATGATCGGTGTGGCTGGCTTCCTGTTCTTCTTCTGCGCCATCATTTTCTTCAAGCCGGATATGTGGGGTTACTTCCTCGAGAAGCCGAACTTTGAAGTGGCCAACGGCCTCAAGACTCCTGCTCACATCGCGCCAGTGTGGTACTTCACCCCCTTCTACGCGATTCTGCGTGCGGTACCTGACAAGCTGCTTGGCGTCATCATGATGGGCCTCTCTATTGTGGTGTTGTTCCTGCTGCCTTGGCTGGATCGCTGCAAGGTGCGTTCTGTTCGCTATCGCAGCAAGCTGCACAAGCTTAACATCGCCCAGTTTGTGGTCTGCTTCATCATTCTGGGGGTGCTGGGTGTACTGCCGTCGACGCCGACCCTGACGCTGGTTGCCCAGATTTGTACCTTGGGTTATTTCGGTTTCTTCGTGCTGTTGTTCTTCTACAGCAAAAACGAACGCACCAAGCCGCTGCCGGAGAGGGTTACATTTAAATGAAAAAAATAATATTTGCAGTGCTGACCCTGCTGCCATCACTGGTGTTTGCCAATGCTGGGGCCGTGTATCTGGACAAAGCCAATTATGATCTGAGCGACAAGGCATCCCTGCAACGTGGAGCTGCCACCTTCATGAACTATTGTGCAGGCTGCCATTCTACCCAGTATCAACGCTACAACCGGGTTGCTGCCGATCTGGAGATCTCCGAGGAGCTGATGAAGGAGAACCTCATCTTCACCGGCGCCAAAGTGGGTGATCTGATGAAGAGCGCCATGTCCGAGAAGGATGCCGCCAAGTGGTTTGGTGCTCCCCCTCCTGATCTGACTCTGGTTGCCCGGGTACGTGGTGCGGACTGGATTTACACCTATCTGCGTTCTTTTTATGTGGATCCGACTCGTCCATTTGGGGTGAATAATGTGGTGTTCCCGTCTGTGGGTATGCCTCATGTGTTGGAACCGTTGCAGGGAACCCCCCGTGCCGAGTTCGTCACTCACACGGTCGATGGAGTCGAGACCCAGCAGGTTGTCAGCATCAAATCTGACGGTAATGGTGAAATGGATGACGAAGAGTATGATCAGACGGTACTGGATCTGGTAAACTTCTTGGTCTACTCGGCTGAACCGGTACAACAGGAGCGTGAACGCATGGGCTTCTGGGTGCTTGGTTTCATCGTGATCTTCTTCATCTTCACTGTGCTGTTGAAGAAGGAATTCTGGCGCGACGTTCACTAAGCGACCAGATACGGGTAATATAATGCACGGCAATGAAGACCAAGATGCTTCATTGCCGTTTCTGCTTTTTAATGACGGGAGGGTTCAATGGCTGTAGCTGCCAATAAGCGTTCGGTAATGACGCTGTTTTCCGGTGCCAACGATATGTTCAGCCATCAGGTGCGTATTGTCCTGGCGGAGAAGGGTGTTAGCGTGGATATCTGCCAGGTTGATCCAGCCAATCTGCCGGATGAGCTGGCCGAGCTGAACCCGTACAACTCTGTACCGACCCTGGTTGATCGTGAGCTGGCACTCTACACCTCACGCATCATCATGGAGTATCTGGACGAACGCTTCCCGCATCCACCCCTGATGCCTGTTTATCCGGTTGCCCGTGGTAACAGCCGCCTGATGATGCACCGCATCGAGCTGGACTGGTATTCCCTGGCTGACAAGATCATGGCCGGTACCGATGCAGAAGCAGCACGCAACGAACTGCGTGACAACTTGCTCGCCATTGCACCGATCTTCGGTGAAATGCCCTATTTCATGAGCGAAGAGTTTGGCCTGGTGGATTGCTACATGGCACCGCTGCTGTGGCGTCTGCCGAGCCTGGGTATCGACCTGACCGGTCGTGGCGCCAAAGAGCTGAAGGCCTACATGGTTCGTCTGTTCGAGCGTGAGTCCTTCCAGGCCTCCCTGACCGAAGCCGAACGCGAGATCCGTGCTGGCGTATGAGCATGGAACCGACAATGACGCCGAGTCGCCCGTACCTGTTACGGGCGTTCTTTGACTGGTTGCTGGATAACGATCTGACTCCCCATCTGGTGGTCAACGTCAACATTCCCCATGTGATGGTGCCGATGCAGTTTGCTCAGGACGGGCAGATTGTGCTGAATATCGCGCCCCGTGCCGTAATGCAGTTTCACATGGATAATGAGGCAATCAGCTTCAGCGCCCGCTTTGGCGGGGTATCCCAACAGGTCTATATCCCGATGGCGGCCGTGCTGGCTATCCATGCTAGGGAGAACGGCGTGGGAACCCTGTTCCCCCCCGAGCCTGGTTACGATATCTGGCTGGAGCAGGCCGAAGCACCGGTGGAGCCAGAGCCGGAACCTCCGCGTCCAAGCGGTCGTCCGACCCTGAAAGTGATCAAATAAAAAAACGCAGCCAATTGGCTGCGTTTTTCATATCCATAATTATCAGTTCTGGGCGTATTCGAATGCCTTGATGACTCGCTTCACACCGCTAACGTGGCGAGCGATGTTGACCGCCTGCTCTCCCTCCTGACGGGTGACAAGACCAATCAGGAATACTTCGCCGTTTTCGGTGACCACCTTGACCTTGGCGCTATCGAAGTTTTTGGTGCCGAACATGTCGGCTTTCACCTTGGAGGTGAGCCAAGTGTCATTGCTGCGTGTGGTCAGGCTGACTGGCTGACCAAGGCGTAACTCGTTGTAGACGTGGCGGACCCCCTCGATGCGGCCAACAATCTTGCCTGCTTCCAGCTTGTAAACGTCAGAAGGTGTCTGACCGACCAGCAGCACACGGCCATTGTTGCTGTAGACGCTGATCTTGCTGGCTGCGCTGAGCGGTTTGTTGTCGGCCAGCAGATTGGCTGCTTTCAGCTCGATGCTCTGGTCATCCCACTGGGCGCTCATGGTTCGGCGGTCGCCAGAAACCTTGGCGGTGCCAGCTGCTCCGCCAACCACCACGGCAGCACAGCCCTGCAATAGCAAGGAGCTGGCTAGCAGGCCAAGGATGAGTATCTGCTTGTTCATTGTTTCAATCTTCCTGTTGCGGGAAAAGAGTCTGGTCGATGAGATCACACAGACAGTGCAGGGTCAACAGGTTGACCTCAAGAATGCGGGGGCGGCGGGCAGAGGGTACTCGGATCTCCACATCGTTTGGCCCCAGTAAGCCAGCCATCTCGCCACCGTCGCCGCCGCTCAGTACAACAATGGTCATGTCGCGGGAGAGAGCAGCCTCGGCCGCCTTGATCAGGCTTCGGCTGTTGCCCGTGGTGGTGATGACCACCAGAATGTCGCCAGGCTGGCCCAGTGCGCGGATCTGCTTGGCGTAGACCTCTTCAAAACCGTGGTCGGTGGCGATGGCGCTGATGGTCGCCATGTCCGGGGTCAGGGCCATACCGGGCAGGGAGGGGCGCTGGGTCTCGTAGCAGTTGACCAGCTCGGAGATAAACAGCTGCGCCAGTGCGGCAGAAGGACCGTTACCGCATGCCAGCACCTTGTGGCCATTGAGCAGGCAGATGGTGATCATCTGGGCTGCAGTATGGATGGCATCCGGCAGCGCCTCGGCGGCGGCTATCTTGGTCTGGATGCTTTCGGTGTAGTTCTCTTTGATGCGGTCAGTCATAGGGTCCTCTTAAAATGCGTTCTGGATCCAGGCTGGCTGGTCACCTTCGAACGCAATCACATCGAATCGGCAGGCCTGATTGGCCTCGTTGATGGCATGTTGCTTCAAATAGTGGCGCGCTGCCAGCATGATCTTGCGCTGTTTGCTGTGGGTGACCGAGCTGGCGGCCCCGCCATGGCTACCGGTGGCCCGGTAGCGCACCTCAACAAACACCAGGGTCTGGCCCTGGTGCATGATGAGATCTATTTCACCGCCACGACAGCGGTAGTTGCGAGCTACCGGTTGCAGGCCCTGTGCCTGCAACCAGCGTTCAGCGACTTGTTCAAAGTGCTGTCCCTTGTTCGTTGGTGAGGGGAACAGGCTCGGCAACTGCTGGCGCATCCGTTTCCATAGTTCCTTCATTGGAGGGCTCCTCCAGTTGCTGAACGGCGTTCTCGTCGACCAGTTTGCCGTTCTGGTAAGTACCCCAGCTCAGCATCCGCACGATATTGCCCTGGGCATCCACGCTCAGCTGACCGCTCATGCCGGCCTGCTGCATGCCACCTACCTTGCGCATCTGCTGGAGGTTCTCAGCCAGGCTGACGGCATCGTAGCCCATGGCAAACAGACGCAGCAGGTCACCCTGGGTCTGCGGCCAGAGCAGAGCGATCTGCTCGCGCTGTTTCTCGTAGCCGCCAAGCAGCAGCGGCATATCGGCGATATGCATGCCGTTGAGCTCGGAGGCGACCTCGGTGGCTGCGCTGTCGTAGCCACGGGAGCTGGTGTAGATGGGCAGGCTGCCCATCGGATTGACCGAGACATCCACATAGGGCTTGATCATCCGGGTTTCCAGGCTGTTGGCCACCACATAAACGGCATCGATGCTGCGCGGTGCGGCATCAGAGAGTTGCACTACCTCGCCAGCACGGGCGGTAGAGCGGCCGCTAAGGGCATTTTTGACCATCCCCTGCACTTCGTTGCGGGCACCGAAGGTGGCGACGACCGGCTTGTCCTGGCTCAGGGTGGCCCAGCTCTGCTCGAACGCCTTGATACTGCTGTAACCGATCCGCCCCTGAGCGGCGATCAGCAGCGGTTTGCGGTAGCCCTGGGTGTAGAGGTACTGGGCTGCCTGCGCGGCATCTGCGGCGGCAGAGAGGGAGAAGTAGTAGGTGGTGTCGTTGACGACCGGCTTGTCCAGCTCGTTGAGTGCCAGCACTGGTACGGTCGGATTGGCCTTGAGCAGCTCCTCGACCCGGTCTTTCAGCAGCGGGCCGATGATCATGTCTGCCCCTTCCTGAATCGCCTGCTTGTAAAGCTCGCCGGTCGACTTGCTCTGGGTGTCGTAGAAGTTCAGGGTGAATTGCCCCTGATTTTCCTTATAAGACATCAGCATACCGTTACGGATGGCGGCACCCTGCGGCTCCAGATTGCCGGAGAGGGGCAGCAGCACAGCGATCTGTTGCACCGAGGTGCTGGCAGTGGCCGCCAGATCGCCCAATCCTGCCGGCATATCCTTCTGGGCTGGATGGTTGGGGAAGTCGCGCTTCCAGCCTGCCAGTTGGCGGGCCAGCAGGTTCGGCTGGGCGCCAAACTCGTTGACCAGTGCCGCCAGTCGCAACCAGCCGGTGGTCACATCAGGGGCCGGAGCCTCTTCCAGCGCCTGCAGGGTGGAAGGGGTCATGCTTTTGAGCAACGACCAGATCTGCTGATGGTTGGTCGCCAGCTCGCTCTGATTGAGGTAGGGCTCCAGTGCAATCAACGACTTGGCTGCGCCAAACTTGTTGTTGATGTCGAGCTGCAGCACTACGCGCTGGCGATACCAATCCTTCTGGGTATCGGCATCCAGCACCACCTCAGGTTTGCCTTCCAGCAGGATCAGCGCCTGATTGGCGTGGCCCTGCGCCAGCAACAGATGGGCTTGCAGCAGTTGCAACTGCGCCTTCTGAACGGGCTCCTTGGCCTGCTTCTGCAATTGCTGGAACAGTGCCGAGGCCGGTTTGGCCTGGCCCAGCGCCAGATAGCTGCGTGCCGCCAGCATCTGCCAGGTAAAGGCCTCGGCCGGCTTGGCCGGGTCCACCTGCTCAAGATACCACTGGGCATTCTTGGTCAGATTGGAGAACGCAGAGGGCATGCCTGACTGTCCTGACGGTTGATTGGGCTCCGACGCACAGGCGGCGAGCAGTACTGCCGCGAGTATGATGCCGAAGAGTCGTGATACACTTAGCTGTTTTGTAACCCGGTTCAAGTTCATTCCCCGACCAGTGTTGAAGTTCCCCATAGTGTAAACGGGCCAATATGGCGACACAATTGTCGGGGCACTCGGAGATCCCATGAGTGACATCCCAACCCTGTATATAGTCCCCACTCCGATCGGCAATCTGGCGGACATTACCCAGCGTGCATTGGACATTTTACGCAGTGTCGATCTGGTGGCAGCCGAAGATACTCGCCATACCGGTATCCTGCTCAATCACTACCAAATCTCGGTACCGACCTTCGCCCTGCACGATCACAACGAGCAGCAGAAGGCCGATGTACTGATCGGTCGGATCAAAGAGGGCAAGAGTGTTGCGCTGGTCTCCGATGCCGGCACTCCGCTTATCAGTGATCCTGGTTATCACTTGGTCACCCGCTGTCGTGAGGCCGGGGTCAAGGTGGTCCCGTTGCCCGGCCCCTGTGCCGCTATCACTGCTCTGAGCGCGGCCGGTCTGCCCACCGATCGCTTTGCGTTTGAAGGCTTCTTGCCCGCCAAGAGCAAGGGTCGGGATGATCGTCTGCAAGCCGTTATCGAAGACACCCGCTCGCTGGTGTTTTACGAATCGCCGCGGCGTGTGCAGGATACAGTAGAAGCGATTGCTCGCATTCTCGGCGAGCGTCAGGTGGTGGTGTGCCGTGAGCTGACCAAGACCTTCGAGTCGATCCACGGTCTGCCAGCCTCCGAAATGCTGACCTGGCTTGGCGAGGATGACAACCGCTGCCGCGGAGAGATCGTGCTGGTGGTGGCTGGCGCCGCCAAAGATGAAGAGGATCTGCCAGCCGAGGCGATCCGTACTCTGGGTCTGCTGGTGGCCGAGTTGCCACTGAAAAAAGCGGCCGCCCTGACCGCCGAGATCCACGGCGTGAAGAAGAATGCCCTCTACAAATACGGTCTCGAGCACTATTGAGTCGGTGGAATAGGCCGCCAGACTGTTTTATGACCAGCACGCTCCTCTGTATCTGCGAGCATTCACCTTGTAAACGGGGGGCCAAAACGCGATAAATGGCTGTAAACGGGAATTGCCGGTTTACCCCGTGCGTATCGCAAGGCTATAATCCGCGCCTCGGAGTTGGCTGGGCAATCGCTGCTTCGTCGTTGTGTCCCTCGGGACAGACGGGCGGAGGGGAGGAAAGTCCGGGCTTCACAGGGCAGGGTGCCAGGTAACGCCTGGGGGGCGTGAGCCTACGACCAGTGCAACAGAGAGCAGACCGCCGATGGCCCGCAAGGGATCAGGTAAGGGTGAAAGGGTGCGGTAAGAGCGCACCGCGCGACTGGCAACAGTTCGTGGCACGGTAAACTCCACCCGAAGCAAGACCAAATAGGCCCCTATTGGCGCGGCCCGCGTTGGGGGCGGGTAGGTTGCTTGAGCCAGCGAGCGATTGCTGGCCTAGAGGAATGATTGCTACCCGGGGTAACCCGGTACAGAACCCGGCTTACAGGCCGACTCCGACCTCATTCCGAAGAGCCCCGCGATTTATCGCGGGGCTCTTTTTTATGCATGAGAAAATATGGCTTCGTTGGCAGGATATTTTCGGCCTTGTCATTTTGAATGAAATTATATGTTTTAAATCAATCGAATAGTTTCGTATTTAGCACGATGGTAGCGATAGATGGTGACAGAACCCAGGATGGTTGTTCGCACCCGCATATTGTGTGTGTTCTCAGTCCATTCATTTATTTCAATTAATCACCAGAGTTTAACGCCAAATAACTTGTGGAAAATCAACCCACTCAATCCGCAGTATGCAATTGCTGCGTCAATATGTTCCCTCTGCCCCATCTCCTTGCTTGAAAAGCCCCCTGCACGTCCTTAAACTTCAAGGTGGGGAAAAGTGGATCAAAGTGGTTTTTAGAGGGGCAATCTGCCTGCTCACTCACCTTCAGGGACTGCAATTTGTTGCGTGGCGCTCATGCCATCAGCCTGGACAGTAAAGGGCGGCTGGCTATTCCGACCAAATTCCGTGATTGGCTGCGCGACGAAAGCGACGGCCAGCTGGTCTGCACCATCGATATTGCCCATCCCTGTCTGCTGCTCTATCCCCTGAATGAATGGGAAGAGGTCGAGCGCAAGCTCAAGACCCTCTCCAGCATGAATCCGCAAGAACGCCGTTTGCAGCGACTGCTGCTGGGACATGCAACCGAATGCGAGCTGGATGGCAATGGCCGTCTGTTGCTCAGCCAGCCACTGCGCAACCATGCGGGGCTGGACAAGAAGATCATGCTGGTGGGCCAGCTCAACAAATTTGAGCTGTGGGATGAAGCCCGCTGGCAGCAACAGGTCAATGACGACATCTTGGGTCTGCCCGAGGACGATTGGGCAAGCTCACCACGACTACAGGATTTCTCTTTATAAATGACCCAAGCCGCTGAACACATCACAGTGCTGCTGCACGAAGCCGTTGAAGGTCTGGCCATCAAGCCGGACGGAATCTATGTCGACGGCACTTTTGGCCGTGGTGGTCATTCTCGTCTGATCCTGCAACACCTTGGCCCCAATGGCCGCCTGATCGCCATCGACCGCGATCCCCAGGCTATCGCCGAAGCTGCCAAGATCCAGGACCCCCGTTTCGAAATCGTGCACGGCCCCTTCTCCGGTATCGCCTCCTATCTGGATGAGCGCGGTTTGTTGGGCAAGGTGGATGGCTTCCTGCTGGATCTGGGGGTCTCTTCACCCCAGTTGGATGATGCCGAGCGCGGCTTCAGCTTTATGAAAGATGGTCCTCTCGATATGCGGATGGACCCCACCTCCGGCCAGAGCGCTGCCGAGTGGCTGGCCAAGGCCGATGTGGATGACATCGCCTGGGTGCTGAAGACCTTCGGTGAGGAGCGTTTTGCCAAGAAGATCGCCCGTGCCATTGTGCACGACCGTGTGACCGAGCCTTATGTGCGTACCCGCCAACTGGCGGAGATGATTGCCCGGGTCAATCCGAGCAAGGAGAAAGGCAAGCATGCGGCAACCCGCAGTTTCCAGGCCATTCGCATCTATATCAACAGCGAGCTGGACGAGATCGAAACCGCGCTCAACGGTGCACTGGAAGTGCTGGCACCACATGGCCGTCTGTCGGTGATTAGCTTCCATTCGCTGGAAGACCGGTTGGTAAAGCATTTCATCCGCAAGCACGAAAAAGGGCCGGAAGTGCCTTACGGCATTCCGCTGACCGAGGCCCAACTGGCTGGCGGTCGCAAATTGAAGTCGGTCGGCAAGGCACTTAAGCCTTCTGATCATGAAGTATCTGAAAACAGCCGATCACGCAGCTCGGTGCTGCGGGTTGCCGAACGGCTAGCGGAGTAAGCGATGAGCGAAGTGCGTGTTCATCTGGCCAAGGAGATCGTTGCCGATCTCTGGCGGCACAAGCTGCAGATTTTTCTGTCGGTCGCCGTGCTGGTGACCGCGTTTGCCGTGATCCTGGTGACCAACATGACCCGTGGTCTGACGGCCAAGCAGAACGATCTGATGGCGGAAGAGGATCGCCTCAATATCGAATGGCGCCACCTGCTGCTGGAGCAGGGCACCCTGGCTGAACACTCCCGGGTGGCGAGTCTGGCGATGGACAAGTTGCAAATGGGTCGTCCGCTGGTGACCACCGAGAAGGTAATTACCCAACCATGAAACGCAAGGCTACAGCCAAAGCTGCCAAAGCGCCATCGATCTATCCGTGGCGCTTTCGCACGCTTGCGGTGTTTATCGGCATCGCGTTTGTGGGTCTGATCCTGCGTCTGGCCTGGATCCAGGTGATCAATCCGGATCGTCTGCGTCAGGAGGGTGACATGCGCTCCCTGCGTACCACCTCTACCCAGGCGGTGCGCGGTATGATCACCGATCGCAACGGCGAGCAGCTGGCGGTTTCTGTGCCGGTCGAAGCGGTCTGGGCCGATCCCAAGACGGTACACGAGTCCGGTGCCATCAATAATGAGCGAGCCTGGCTGGCGCTCTCCGCCGTGCTCAAGCTCGACATCAATACCCTCAAACACCGCATCGCCAACCCCAGCAAGCGCTTCGTCTATCTGCAGCGTCAGGTTACTCCTGCGGTGGCGGAATATATCAAGGGGCTCAAGCTGGGTGGCGTCTATCTGCGTCCCGAGTCACGCCGCTTCTATCCGACCGGCGAAATCAGTGCCCATCTGGTGGGGGTGACCAACATCGATGGCAGCGGTATTGAAGGGATTGAGCGCAGTTACAACGAGTGGCTGACGGCGACGCCCGGCGAAATGCGGGTGCGCAAGGATCGTCAGGGGCGCGTCATCGAGCGGCTTGGCATCGTCAAAGAGGGCAAGAATGCCAACGATCTGCAGCTCAGTATCGATCAGCGGGTGCAGGCTCTGGCCTACCGTGCCCTCAAGCGGGCAACCGACGAGAACAAGGCGACCTCCGGCTCCATGGTGATGCTGGATATCAAGACCGGTGAAGTACTCGCCATGGTCAACACCCCCTCCTATAACCCGAACAACCGCGGCCAGTATCAGAGCTTCCGGGTACGCAACCGGGTGGTGACCGATACCTACGAACCGGGCTCTACCGTCAAGCCATTGATTTTGCTCAGTGCCTTGCAGGCAGGGGTCACCAGCTGGAAAGATTTCATTCCCGGTGGGCCGCTCTTTATCGGTGCCAAGCAGATCAAGGACGTCAGTATCCACAAGGCGACCAACCTCTACGATATCCTGCGCTACTCCTCCAACATCGGTATGTCGCGCATCGCGCTGCGGATGCCGGCGCAGGAGATGATCAATACCCTCAGCATGTTCGGTTTCGGCATGGATACCGGCAGCGGGCTGATGGGCGAGAGCAGCGGCATGCTGCCCCAGCGTCGTCGCTGGTCCGATATCGAGCGGGCAACCCTCTCGTTCGGTTATGGTCTGCGAGTCACCCCGCTGCAGCTGGCTTCCGCCTACGCCACCCTGGCCAACAAGGGCAAGCGGGTGCCGCTCTCCATCGTCAAGGTGACTACGCCGCCCAAGGGTGAGCAAGTTATTGATCACAACAACGCCGCTGCCATGTTGCAGGCGCTGGAGTATGTGGTCGACAACGCCATTCCAAAAGCCAAGATCCCGGGCTATCGGGTCGGTGGCAAGAGTGGTACCGCCAAGGTCGCCGTCGCCGGTGGCTATGGCAAGGATTACATGGCCTGGTTTGCCGGTTTCGCACCCGCCAGTGATCCCCGTTTCGTCATGGTGGTGGTGATCAACGAGCCAAAAGGCAGCGCCTATTATGGCGGCGCCGTGGCGACCCCACCGTTTGCAGAGGCCATGGGCGGGGTGCTGCAGCTCTTCAATATTCGTCCCGATGCGGTGCCGCCAGCGGTGCCCACCAAACTTGCCCGTACGGAGGCTTCTCTTGTCCCGCGCACTTGATGCATTACTGCGCCCCTTCGGTATCCAGGCGCCGGCGCTCATCCTGACCGATATCCAGCTGGATAGTCGGCGGGTTGGCCCCGGCTCGCTCTTCGTGGCCATTCGTGGTCATCAGGTGGATGGCAGACGGTTTATCGAACAGGCGGTGGCTCAGGGAGCGACCGCTGTTGTGTTTGAGGAGGATGGTGAATTTATCCCACCATCGACTCCGGTTCCCTGTATCGGGATGCGGGATCTGCCCGCTCACCTCTCTGCTCTTGCGGGCTATTTCTACGATCAGCCAGCCCAAAAATTGGATCTGGTCGGGATCACCGGCACCAACGGCAAGAGCACTACGGCACTGCTGGTCGCCAACTGGCGCACCCTGCTGGGTGGCAAGGCGGGTGTGATGGGCACCATCGGCAACGGCCTGTTTGGCAATTTGATCGAAGCGGAAAACACCACCGGCAGCGCCGTGCAGGTGCAAGCCAATCTGGCTGCGCTGCAAGAACAGGGCGCGGATCTGGTGGCGATGGAGGTCTCCAGCCACGGTCTGGTACAGCACCGTGTGGCAGCTTTGCCCTTTGCCGCCGCGGCTTTCACCAATCTGAGCCGAGATCACCTCGACTACCACGGCACCATGGAAGCCTATGGCGCGGCCAAAGAGCAGTTGCTGCAGCTGGTTGATGAGTCGAATGCGGTGATCAACCGCGATGACGCGTTGGGTGCCAAGTGGCTCGAAAAATATCCCTTAGCGGTGGCGTTCAGCGTTAATGGCCCGATTGAACACCATTCTGGCCGTCAATTAACGGCGCAGCAGCTCGATTTTCACCAGCAAGGTTTTCGCGCGCAGATTAACTCCAGCTGGGGGAATGGTGTATTATCCGCCCCCTTGCTCGGGCGCTTCAACGTCAGCAATGTGCTGGCCGCGATGGGCGTGATGCTGGTGCTTGGTTATGACTTCAACGAGCTGCTGGCAACTGCCCCGAAATTGCAGCCGGTGACCGGCCGCATGGAGTGTTTTGGCGGTGGCGATACGCCGCTGGCGGTGGTCGATTACGCCCACACCCCGGATGCACTGGAGAAGGCATTGCAGGCCCTGCGGGTGCACTGCACAGGCCAGCTCTGGTGCCTGGTAGGCTGTGGTGGCGACCGCGATCGCGGCAAGCGCCCCATGATGGCCGCCATGGCCGAGCAGTATGCGGATCGCGTGATCCTGACCGACGACAATCCCCGTACCGAGGAGCCGGCCCGGATCATGGCCGACATGGTGGCGGGTCTTCGCGATCCTGCTGCGGTGCAGGTGGAGCACGACCGGGTCAAGGCGATTGCGCTGGCCATCGGTCAGGCGAGCAAGCAGGACATCATCCTGGTGGCCGGTAAGGGTCACGAGGATTATCAGATCATTGGAACCGACAAGCGGCACTACAGCGACCGGGAAACCGTCGCTGCCGCCTTGCACACATTATTGGAGTCATTCAAATGATGACCCTCAGGCTTGCCGACCTGGCGCAGGTACTCGATGCCCGTCTGATTGGTGAAGATGGCGAGATTACTGCAGTCAGCACCGATACCCGTACTCTGGGTGCTGGCGCTCTGTTTGTTGCACTGCGCGGCGAGCGCTTCGATGCCCACGACTTTTGCGATCAGGCGCTGGCTGCAGGGGCCTCTGCCCTGCTGGTCGAGCACGAACTGCCGCTGGCCATTCCCCAACTGGTGGTAGCCGATACCCTCAAGGAGCTGGGCCATCTCGGCAGACTGGTGCGTGAGCGCATCAACCCTAAAGTGCTGGCTATCACTGGCAGCTGCGGCAAGACCACGGTGAAGGAGATGGCCACCGCCATCCTGCGTCATGAAGGAGAGGTGCTGGCCACCGCTGGTAACTTCAACAACGAGGTGGGCGTGCCGCTCACCCTGCTGCGCCTCGAACCGCAACACAAGTTTGCAGTGATGGAGCTGGGTGCCAACCATCCGGGTGAGATAGCCTGGACTACTTCACTGGCCAAACCCGATGCCGCCATCATCAACAACGTGGCGGCGGCCCATCTGGAGGGCTTCGGCTCGCTGGAAGGGGTGTTCCACGCCAAGAGCGAAATCTTTGAGGGCTTGAGCGAGGGTGGCACCGCCATCGTCAACGCCGACAACGAATTCTGGCCTAAGTGGCGTGAGCGTGGCATTCAGTGCGCCTTCTCCATCGAAGATCAGAGTCAGCCGTTCCACGCGCGCAACCTTGTACTCAACGAACAAGGTTGCGCCGAGTTCGTGATGGTAACCCCGCAAGGCGAGCTGAGCCTGACTCTGGCGATCCCAGGTCGCCACAACGTGGCCAATGCGTTGGCTGCTGCCGCGGGCTGTCTGGCCCTCGGCGCATCCCTCGGCTCCGTCAAGGCGGGGCTGGAGCAGATGGCGCCGGTCAAGGGGCGCTTCTGCGTGCAGCGCTGGGGCGGTCTGACCCTGGTGGATGATACCTACAATGCTAGCGTGGAATCCGTGCTGGCGGGCATCGATGCCCTGACCGCCATGAGCGGCTTCAAGGTGCTGGTGTTCGGTGATATGCGGGAACTGGGTGAGGAGTCTGCCGAGCAACATGCCCGGGTTGGCCGTCATGCCCGCGAGCGCGGTCTGGATGCCGTGCTGACAGTGGGGGAAGAGAGTCGCCACACCGCAGATGCCGCGGTGGGCCGACATTTCGATAACAAGGCGTCGTTGTTTGAAGTGCTTGCGCAAATGATAAATACACATCAGGAAATTTCGATTCTGGTCAAGGGGGCCCGTGGCTCCCGCATGGAAGATATCGTCGAGATGGTCAAAGGCCATCAGGAGTCAGCCACATGCTAGTCTGGCTGGCCGAACTGCTCACCCCGCACTTCACCTTCTTCAACGTCTTCTCCTACCTGACGTTTCGCGCCATCCTGTCGATCATCACCGGACTGGGGGTTGCCCTCTGGATGGGGCCACGCCTGATCCGTCGCCTGCAGATCCTGAAATTCGGTCAGGTGATTCGCAACGATGGTCCCGAGTCCCACCTCAGCAAGCGGGGCACCCCGACTATGGGTGGCCTGATGATCATTGCTGCGATTTTCACGTCTGTGCTGCTCTGGTGCCGCCTCGACAACCCCTATGTCTGGCTGGTGCTGTTTGTGCTGGGTACCTACGGCGCCATCGGCTTTGCCGACGACTACCTCAAGGTGGTGCGCAAGAATACCGACGGCCTGATCGCACGCTGGAAGTATTTCTGGCAATCCGCGGTAGCGCTGGCGGTGGCTGTGTTCCTCTATGCGACTGCAACCCATGAGGGACAGACCCAGCTGGTGGTGCCTTTCCTCAAGGATGTGATGCCGCAGCTTGGCCTGATGTTTATCGTGCTGACCTACTTTGTCATCGTCGGTACCTCCAATGCGGTCAACCTGACCGACGGTCTCGATGGCCTGGCCATCATGCCGACCGTGATGGTGGCGGGGGGCTTTGCCCTAATCGCCTGGGCTACCGGTAACGTCAACTTTGCCAACTACCTGCACATTCCCTACGTGCCCTATACCTCCGAGCTGGTGATCGTCTGTACCGCCATCGTCGGGGCTGGTCTGGGTTTCCTCTGGTTCAACACCTATCCGGCGCAAGTATTCATGGGGGACGTTGGTTCCCTGGCACTGGGCGGCGCGCTCGGTACCATCGCCGTGTTGGTCCGTCAGGAGTTCCTGCTGGTGATCATGGGCGGCGTCTTCGTGATGGAGACCGTTTCGGTGATTCTGCAGGTGGGGTCTTACAAGCTGCGCGGCGTGCGGATCTTCCGCATGGCGCCGATCCATCACCACTACGAGAAGAAGGGCTGGCCGGAGCCGCGCGTTATCGTGCGCTTCTGGATCATCACCCTCGTGCTGGTGCTGCTGGGTCTTGCCACCCTGAAGGTGAGGTAAGGCCATGGTCATCATCATCGGATTGGGCAAAACCGGACTTTCCTGCGTCGACTACTTCCTCGGCCGTGGCGTGACGCCACTGGTGATGGATACCCGTGCCAACCCGCCCGGCAAGGATCAACTGCCTGCCGAGGTGGAACTCATTCACGGGCTGGATGGTGAGCGACTCAAACAGGCGCACATGATTGTAGCGAGTCCGGGCATTGCCCTGGCTACCCCTGAATTGAAAGCGGCTGCCGAGTGTGGTGTACAGATAGTCGGCGATATAGAGTTGTTCGTTCGCGAGACCGAGACACCGGTCATCGCCATCACAGGTTCCAATGGCAAGAGCACAGTCACTACTCTGGTGGGTGAGATGATTGCCGAAGCCGGGCTCAAGGTGGGCGTGGGCGGCAATATCGGCACGCCTGCGCTGGAGCTGCTCAAGCAGCCGATGGATCTCTGCGTACTGGAGCTCTCCAGCTTCCAGCTGGAGACCACTCACAGCCTGTGTGCTGCCGCCTCTGTGGTGCTGAACCTCTCTGAAGATCACATGGATCGCTATCAGGGTATGGCCGACTACCGTGCCGCCAAGATGGAGATCCATCAGCACTCCAAACACATTCTGGTCAATCGCGACGATCCCCAGACTTTGCCCGATGTGGGTCAGGTGTGGCAGAGCTTCGGTCTTGACTGCAATGGCTATGGCCGCTGCCTGCTGGATGGCCGCTACTGGTTGACCCTGCACGGCGAGCCGCTGCTGGCGGTGGACGAGATGAAGATCGTCGGCGCACACAATCAGGCCAACGCGCTGGCCGCCATGGCGCTGTGCGATGCGGTCGGCATTCCCCGCGCTGCCCAGCTCACCGTGCTGCGCCGCTTTGAAGGCTTGCCCCACCGTGCCCGTTTCGTGCGCGAAGTGAACGGGGTGCGCTGGATCAACGACTCCAAAGCCACCAACGTGGGAGCTACGCTAGCTGCCGTTGCCGGTGTGCGTGAATCGGTCAAGGGGCGCCTGTTGCTGCTGGCCGGTGGTCAGGGCAAGGGGCAGGACTTTGGCCCGATCCAGGCGCTGCTGGGCAACCAGATCGATCACATGTACTGCTTCGGTCAGGATGCCGAGGTGCTGCTGGCTCTGGGCGAGCAGACCGAACGGGTGGCCGACCTGGCCGCTGCGGTTGCCAAAGCGGCGGCCGATGCCAAGCCCGGTGACTGGGTGCTGCTGGCGCCAGCCTGTGCCAGCCTGGATCAGTTCAAGTCGTTCGAGGTGCGTGGCGATCGCTTTACCGAGATGGTGATGGCGCTATGAATGCCCTTCGCGCAGCCGCAGGTCTGTTCCAGCGCTGGCTATTGCCGACGCGCCCTGCCGGCCTCTATGACCGGCAGTTGGTGTTGCTGGCGCTCTCCCTGATGGCGGTCGGGGTGGTGATCGTGGCATCAGCTTCGATCCCGGAGGGGATCTCCCTGGGGGATGATCCCTTCATGTTTGTGAAGCGTCACGCCATGTTTCTGGTGATGGCGCTCGGTATCTCCTGGTTTGTGTTGCAGGTGCCGATGGCGCGCTGGCAGGAGTACAACGGACCCATGCTGTTGCTGGCCATTCTGCTGCTGGTACTGGTGCTGGTGGTCGGGCGCAATGTCAACGGTGCGGTGCGCTGGCTGCCACTGGGCCCGTTCAACCTGCAGCCGGCCGAGTTTGGCAAGCTGGCGCTATTCGTCTATCTGGCCGGTTATCTGGTGCGGCGTCAGAACGAGGTGCGTGAAGCCTGGCTTGGCTTCCTGAAACCCCTGGCGGTATTCGGGGTGCTGGCGATCCTGTTGCTGTTGCAACCGGATCTGGGGTCGACCGTGGTGATGTTCGTCACCTCGTTCGGCATGCTGTTTCTGGCTGGCGCCAAACTGTGGCAGTTCATGATCCTCATCGGTGGCGGTCTTGGCGGGGTGATCATGCTGATCATCGTCGAGCCCTACCGGATGCGTCGGGTGACCTCTTTTATGGATCCCTGGGCCGATCCGTTTGGCAGTGGCTACCAGTTGACCCAGTCGCTGATGGCGTTTGGCCGTGGCAGCTGGTTTGGCGAGGGGCTCGGCAACTCCATCCAGAAGATGGAGTACCTGCCGGAAGCGCATACCGACTTTGTGTTTGCGATCCTCGGCGAAGAGCTGGGTTACGTTGGGGTACTGGGCGCCCTGTGTCTCATCTTTGCGTTGGCGATCAAGGCGTTGAAGCTGGGGCATCGCGCCCTGCAAGCCGACCGCCTTTATGATGGCTATCTGGCTATCGGTATCGGCATCTGGTTCAGTTTCCAGACTTTCGTCAACGTCGGCGCGGCCAGCGGCATGATGCCGACCAAGGGCTTGACCCTGCCGCTGGTCAGTTACGGTGGCTCGAGTCTCATCATCATGACAGTGGCGGTGAGCATGTTGATTCGAATCGATTTTGAGTTGCGTCAGGCGACTGCCCAGGCGCGGGTGCGGGAGGTTTAGTGAGCAAGACGCTGTTGGTGATGGCCGGTGGTACCGGGGGGCATGTCTTTCCCGGTCTGGCCGTGGCTGATCGACTGAGGGAGCAGGGCTGGACTGTCCACTGGCTGGGGACGGCGGACCGGATGGAGGCGGAGCTGGTGCCCGCCCATGGTTATCCCATCTCCTTTATCGATATTCAGGGGGTGCGTGGCAACGGCATCAAGCGGCTGCTGGCGGCGCCCTATCGTATCGTCAAATCCATCTTGCAGGCGCGTCAGGTGCTCAAGACCGTTCGCCCTGATGTGGTGCTCGGTATGGGGGGCTTTGCCTCCGGTCCAGGGGGCGTGGCTGCCTGGTTCTCTGGCATCCCGTTGCTGCTCCATGAGCAGAATGCTGCTGCAGGCATGACTAACAAGCTGCTGGCGCGTATTGCCAAGCGGGTGCTGATGGCATTTCCGGGCGCCTTCGCGCCGAGCCGCCGCACCGCTGTGGTCGGCAATCCGGTGCGTCCCGAAGTGGTTGCCCTGCCGGATCCGCAGCTGCGCAGCGAAGCCGAGCCGCTGCATCTGCTGATCGTTGGTGGTAGCCTGGGTGCCCGCGTGCTCAACCAGCAGGTACCCGCTGCAGTCGCTGCGGCTGGTGTGCCTATCGAGGTGCGTCACCAGTGTGGCAAGGGCAATGCCGAGACAGTATCTGCTGCCTATGCCCAGCACGGTATCAAGGCCGAGGTAAGTGAATTTATCAAGGATATGGCTGGCGCCTACGCCTGGGCAGATCTGGTGGTCTGCCGGGCGGGAGCACTGACGGTATCCGAGGTGGCCGCCGCCGGGGTAGCAGCCATTTTCGTGCCGCTTCCCCATGCGGTGGATGATCACCAGACCCGTAACGCCTTGACCCTGGTCGACGGCGGTGCGGCCGAGTTCCTGCCCCAGTCCGAGCTGAACACAACCTCACTCGCGGCACGCCTGACCTGGCTGGCTGGTCGCCGGGAGACCCTGTTTAACATGGCGAAAGCGGCTCGTCGCGTTGCCATCACAGATGCGGCCGAGCGGGTTGCAGATGAGTGCAAACAGCTCGCCAGTGGGCAGAGTGGTAAAGATTGATGAGCAAGGTTGCAGCGGTGACACCGTGCAGCCTTGTACCTGTATGTATTGATGCCGCCGTGCAGCCGCGCTTTGACGGCACATTGCCTGCGGCAGACTAAAGAGACGATTATGACCAAGGTTGAACTGGCAAAACTGCGTACTGTGATCCCCGAAATGCGCCGCGTGCGTCGCATCCACTTTATCGGCATCGGTGGTGCTGGTATGGGCGGAATCGCCGAAGTGCTTGCCAACGAAGGGTATCAGGTGACAGGTTCTGACTTGGGTCGCAATGCAGTGACCGAACGGTTGGCAGGACTGGGCGCCCACATTTTTGTCGGTCATAGTGCCGTGCACGTCGAGGGTGCCAGCGTGGTGGTGGTCTCCACCGCCATCAAACAGGACAACCCGGAGCTGCTGGCTGCCCGCGAGCTACGTATCCCGGTGGTGCGTCGCGCCGAGATGTTGGCTGAGTTGATGCGTTTCCGTCACGGCATCGCCATTGCCGGCACACACGGCAAGACCACCACCACCAGTCTGGTGGCGAGCATCTATGCCGAAGCCGACCGCGATCCGACCTTCGTTATCGGTGGCTTGCTCAACAGTGCCGGCACCAATGCCCGTCTGGGCAGCAGCCGCTATCTGATTGCCGAAGCAGACGAAAGTGACGCCTCCTTCCTGCATCTGCAGCCGATGGTCTCTATCGTGACCAACATTGAAGCGGATCACATGGACACCTACGGCGGTGACTTCTCCAGGCTGAAGGCCACCTTTATCGAGTTTCTGCACAACCTGCCCTTCTACGGGCTGGCGGTAGTCTGCATCGATGATCCGGTGATCCGTGGTATGTTGCCGGAGATTGCTCGTCCGACCTTGACTTATGGTCTCTCTGACGACGCTGACGTGCAGGTATTGGATTTTGTCCAGACCACCAACCACAGCAGCTTCCGGGTGCGTCGCAAAGAGGCGGGCGAACTGCAGGTTACCCTCAACTTGCCGGGGATCCACAATGCCTTGAACGCTGCCGCGGCGATAGCTGTCGCGACTGAAGACGGGGTTAGCGACGAGGCCATCATCCGTGCGCTGGCCAAGTTTGAAGGGGTTGGCCGTCGCTTCCAGCAGTATGGCGAGTTCGAAACCGGGCGCGGCAAGGCCATGCTGGTGGATGATTACGGTCACCACCCGAGCGAAGTGAAGGTCACCATCAACGCTGCTCGTGCCGGTTGGCCCGAGAAGCGTCTGGTAATGGTGTTCCAGCCGCACCGTTATACCCGCACCCGAGACCTCTACGAGGACTTCGCAGATGTGCTCTCCAAGGTAGATGTACTGGTGATGCTGGAGGTTTATGCTGCCGGTGAGGATCCGATCCCGGGGGCTGATGGACGGGCTCTGTGTCGCTCCATTCGCTCGCGTGGCAACCTGGAACCCATCTTCGTCGCCACGCCAGATGACGTACCTGTCGTGCTGGCCGACGTGATTGGTGAGGGGGATTTGGTGCTGACTCAGGGGGCGGGGAACGTTGGGGCACTTGCCCGTCGTCTCGGCGAAATGAAATTGCGCATAGATAGCATGAAATCTGGTGCCTGAGGGCCCAATGAGTATTTTGACCGCCAAGCCGGGGCCTATATAATGGCGAACCGGTCTGTCAAAAGGCCGGTTTAGCGCGTTACACGGGGATCGAGCGGGTGGAGGCAAGGGCACAGGGGCGCACCAAGGGCGGCTTCATCGTAGGCGTGATGTTTTTCCTGCTGGTGATATGGGGCTGCTACCGGACTGCGCTGGATGTTAAAGGTTGGCTGACAGATGCCAACCGGTTGCCCATGAGCGAGCTGTTGCTGCAGGGGCAACACCAGTATCTGGAAACCGAAGAGCTGCGACTGGCCGTGCTGGATGGTGCCGAGTCACGCAACTTCTTCGAGTTGGATGTCAACGAATTGCAAGCACGGCTTAATGCCTTGCCATGGGTAGCCTCGGTATCGGTACGCAAGAAGTGGCCGAACAAGATCAAGGTTTACCTGACGGAACAGGATGTGGCGGCGCGCTGGAATGGCAACCGCTTCGTCAACACCAAGGGCAAGGTGTTCAGTGCGCCGGATCGGGTCAAGACATCGCTGTTGCAGTTGTCTGGGCCGGATGACCAGGCCGCCATGGTGTTGAAAGAGAGTCGGCAGTACGAAGCGCAGCTGGCGGCCAAGGGATACAAGTTGTTGGGGGTGAATCTGACCCCCCGCCATGCCTGGGAACTGACCCTGGATGGCAATATCAAGCTGTTTCTGGGGCGTAACGACATAGCGCTCAGGTTGCAGCGGTTTATCGATGCCTTCCCGGTTATCGAACCCCGTTCGCAGGTTGCGTATGTGGATCTTCGATACGATACCGGTGTGGCAGTTGGCTGGAAGAAGAGCGAAGAGAAAGTGCATGACCAACACCGCAGATAGGAATTTGATTGTCGGACTGGATATCGGCACAACCAAGGTGGCGGTTCTGGTTGGGGAAGTATTGCCGGACGGTGAACTGAACGTCATCGGTATGGGCAGTCACGCCTCCCGCGGGATGGAGAAGGGAGGGGTCAACGACCTCGATTCCGTGGTCAAGTCACTGCGCCGTGCGGTGGAAGAGGCCGAGATGATGGCGGATTGCCAGATCAGCTCGGTTTATCTGGGGTTGTCCGGCAAGCATATCGACTGCCGCAACGAGACCGGCATGGTGCCCATCTCCGATGAGGAGGTGACCCAGGAGGATGTGGACAACGTGATCCACACCGCCAAGTCGGTTCGCCTCTCCGACGAGCTGCGTGTGCTGCACGTGCTGCCCCAGGAGTTTGCCATCGACTATCAGGAAGGGATCAAGAATCCGGTCGGCCTCTCCGGCGTGCGGATGGCGGCCAAGGTGCATCTCATCACCTGCCATAACGACATGGCTCGCAACATCGAGAAGTGTGTCGAGAAGGTAGGGCTGCGGGTCGATCAACTGATCTTCTCTGCGCTGGCATCCAGCTACGCAGTGTTGACTGAAGACGAGAAAGAGCTGGGGGTCTGCGTGGTGGACATCGGTGGCGGCACTATGGACATGTCGCTGTTTACCGGCGGCGCACTGCGCCACACCAAGGTGATCCCGTACGCTGGCAGCACTGTAACCAGCGACATCGCCTACGCCTTCGGTACGCCGCCGCTCGACGCAGAAGCGATCAAGGTGCGCTACGGCTGTGCCCTCGGTCGTCTGGTCAGCAAGGAAGACAATATTGAAGTGCCCAGTGTCGGCGGCCGTCCGGCGCGCAGCCTGCAGCGGCAGACACTGGCTGAAGTGATTGAGCCCCGTTACACCGAGTTGCTCTCCATGGTGAATGATGAGCTGGTGCGGGTACAAAGCGAGTTGAAAGCGCAGGGGGTCAAGCATCAGCTGGCAGCCGGTGTGGTCTTGACCGGCGGCGCTGCCCAGATTGAAGGCATTGTGGAGTGTGCAGAGCAGATCTTCCAGTGTCAGGTCAGGGTAGGGGAGCCCATGAATATTCGTGGTCTGAGTGATTACGTGCAGGCACCGGTGTACTCGACCGCAGTCGGGTTGCTGCAGTATGGCCGTACCCATCAGGCAACAGGTAGCAACAAAGAATATGCCGCCAAGGCAAGCGTCGGTGGCCTGGTCAAACGGGTCAGCAACTGGCTGCGTGGCGAGTTCTAAGAATTTTGCTGAGTCAGGCAAATAAAGCGGAGAGACAACATGTTTGAATTTATGGATAGCCACACTGACGAAGCCGTCATTAAAGTGATCGGTGTAGGTGGCGGCGGCGGCAACGCTGTCGAACACATGGTTCGTCAAAACATCGAAGGTGTCGAGTTCATCACCGTCAACACCGACGCCCAGGCACTGCGTAACTCCAGTGCCAACACCACTCTGCAGATCGGTAGTGGTATTACCAAGGGTCTGGGGGCGGGTGCCAATCCCGAAGTGGGTCGTGATGCGGCCATGGAAGATCGCGAAGCACTGCGTGAGCTGCTGACCGGTTCCGACATGGTGTTTATCGCCGCTGGTATGGGGGGTGGTACCGGTACCGGTGCTGCGCCGATCGTGGCCGAAGTGGCGCGCGAGATGGGCATCCTGACCGTTGCTGTAGTGACCAAGCCGTTCTCCTTCGAAGGGAAGAAGCGGATGGGCTTCGCCGCGCACGGTATCGAAGAGCTCTCCAAAAATGTTGACTCCCTGATCACCATCCCCAACGACAAGTTGCTGAAGGTGCTGGGTCGCGGCATCTCCCTGCTGGACGCCTTCAAGGCGGCCAACGATGTACTGCTTGGTGCGGTACAGGGCATTGCCGAGCTGATCACCCGTCCGGGCTTGATCAACGTCGACTTCGCGGACGTACGTACCGTGATGCGCGAAATGGGTACCGCCATGATGGGTACCGGTTCTGCCTCCGGTGATGACCGTGCCGAAGAAGCGGCCGAGAAAGCCATCTCCAGCCCGCTGCTGGAAGATGTGGATCTGGCCGGTGCCCGCGGCATCCTGGTCAACATCACTGCTGGCATGGACATGACCATTGAAGAGTTCGAAACCGTGGGTAACGCGGTCAAGGCCTTCGCTTCCGAGAACGCCACTGTGGTAGTGGGTACCGTAATCGATCCGGAAATGCACGACGAACTGCGTGTGACCGTGGTTGCGACCGGTATCGGTGCCGAGCGCAAGCCGGACATCACGCTAGTCAAGAGCAGCCAGGTGCAAGAGCGCCCGGTGCGTCAGCCGCTGGTCAGTGACATGATGCAAGGCCGCGTGATGGACGAAGCGCCGGCCAAGGTGGTCAACGCCGAGCCGCAAGCCCGTCGTGAACCGGATTATCTGGATATTCCGGCGTTCCTGCGCAAGCAGGCAGACTAAGCCTCTGATGAGGCTTGTTTGTCTGTTGCTTAAGGAATGTGCTAAGATGGCCTGCCAACGACCATCTGGTCCGGATTTTAAGCTGTTTAGGGTACACCCATGATTAGACAAAGAACCTTGAAAACGAGTGTACAGGCGACTGGTGTCGGCCTGCATTCGGGCCGGAAAGTCACCATGACATTCCGTCCGGCACCTGTGAACACAGGGATCGTTTACTTGCGTACCGATCTGAATCCTGTGGTGGAGCTGCCAGCCAATGCCGATCAGGTGCGCGATACCGTTCTCTGTACCGCTCTGGTCAACGAAGCCGGTGTCCGGGTCTCTACCATTGAGCACCTCTCCGCCGCGCTGGCTGGGATGGGGATCGACAACCTCTATGTCGAGGTTGACGCGCCCGAGATCCCGGTGATGGATGGCAGTGCGCATCCCTTTATCTACCTGCTGCAGGAAGTCGGGATCCGTGAGCAAAATGCGGCCAAGCAGTTTGTGCGGATCAAGAAGAGCATCCGGGTTGAAGACGGCGACAAGTGGGCGGAATTCCACCCCTATCGCAACGGCTTCAAAATGGATCTCGAGATCGACTTCCAGCATCCGGTCTTTGAAGGGCGCAATCAGCGTTGCGTACTGGACTTCTCCGGTGCTTCCTTCGTGAAAGAGATCAGCCGTGCCCGTACCTTCGGGTTCATGCGTGATATCGAGTACCTGCGTTCCCAGAACCTGGCGCTGGGCGGAAGCCTGGAAAACGCCGTGGTACTGGATGACTATCGGGTGCTGAACGAAGACGGTTTGCGTTATGAGGACGAGTTCGTCAAGCACAAGATGCTGGACGCGATCGGTGACCTCTATATGTGTAACCGCAGCATCATCGGTGAGTTCCGTGCCTACAAGACCGGACATGCCCTGAACAACAAACTGCTGCGTGCCTTGCTGGCCGAGCAGGAGGCTTGGGAACTGGTGACCTTCGAGGGTGAGGGCGACAAAGCGCCTATCGCTTACTACGATAACGGTCTGGTTCTGGCCTGATAGCTATGCAACGGAACGTCGGTCCTCTCTCCGCACCGACGTTCCGTCATTTGTTTACTCCATCCTTTAATACCGATTATCTCCCGGTTTTATTTCCCGTGCAGGCTCTTGGCCGCACCTGACCGAGCAGACTGATTTCTATGAGCATTACCCTGATCCTCCACGGCAAGCAGCGACGCAAGTTGCACCTGCCCAAACAACGTCTGGCCTGGGTCGGCGGTATTCTCCTCTCCCTGTTGGCACTTGGTGGTGGTTGGCTTTGGCAGAGTTGGCACCAGAAAATGGAGGCGCTGGAAGTAGCGCTTGCCGTTGCCGAGCAACAGTCCGTCGACCAGAGTGGCGACGAAGCCCGTGAACAGTTGGCAATGTTGGCTGCTCAGGTGGGCACCATGCAAGGCCAGCTTGGCCGTCTCAATGCCCTCGGCGAACGATTGACCGAGCAGGCCGATCTCGACCCCGACGAGTTCAATTTCAAAGAGCTGCCCCCCATGGGCGGACCTTCTTATGATGAAGATCTGGAAGTGAGCCTCAACGAGCTGCAAGCCTCGATGAAACACCTCAGCCAGCAGCTCAGCAGCCGTGAAGAGCAGCTGTCGGTACTTGAATCTTTCATCATGAATCACCATATCACCGATGCCGGTTTTATTTCCGGCACGCCAGTCAAACAAGAGCGAGTTTGGGTCTCGTCCGGGTTTGGTGGACGGGTCGATCCGTTCAACGGGCGTGCCAAGATGCACAAAGGGGTCGATTTCCGTGGCAAACCCGGAACCCCGATTCTGGCCACCGGGCCTGGCATTGTCAGCTGGGCGGGCCGTCATCCGGAATTTGGCAATATGGTGGAGATTAATCACGGCAATGGCCTTGTCACCCGCTATGCCCACAACTCCAGGTTGCTGGTCGAGGTGGGCACCATGGTTGATCAGGGTCAGAAGATTGCCTTGATGGGACGTACCGGTCGTGCGACCGGTGTCCATTTGCATTACGAAGTGTTGAAAGACGGTCGTCAGGTCAACCCCGCACGCTTTCTCAGTGCCAGCCGGGGTTAGGTTTTTTTCTTCAGTTCCAGTGACGGAACGCTTTTATAACCAGAAATAGTTGGTACCCATGATTAGCACACTGCTTACCAAGATTATCGGCAGCCGGAACGACAGAACGCTCAAGGCTTTGCGCAAAATTGTAAAACAGATCAATGCCATGGAGCCGCAGTTCGAGGCTCTCTCCGATTCCGAGTTGCAGGCCAAAACGGCTGAATACCGTCAGCGTATCGAGCAGGGCGAGACTCTGGAGCAGTTGCTGCCGGAAGCGTTCGCGACTGTGCGTGAAGCCTCCAAGCGGGTGTTCGGCATGCGTCACTTCGACGTACAGCTGATCGGCGGTATGGTGCTGAACTCCAACCGCATTGCAGAAATGAAGACAGGTGAAGGTAAGACCCTGACCGCGACCCTGCCGGCCTACCTGAATGCCCTGAGCGGTCGTGGCGTGCACGTGGTGACCGTGAACGACTACTTGGCCAAGCGTGATGCGGAAGCTAACCGTCCGCTGTTTGCTTTCCTCGGCATGACCGTTGCGTGCAACGTGCCCGGCATGGATGCGTCCCAGAAGCGTGACGCCTACGCTGCCGATATCACCTACGGTACCAACAACGAATTCGGTTTCGACTACCTGCGTGACAACATGGCGTTCTCGCCGGAGCAGCGCGTACAGCGCCCGCTTAACTACGCGCTGGTGGACGAGGTTGACTCGGTGCTTATCGATGAAGCCCGTACTCCGCTCATCATCTCCGGCCCGGCCGAAGACAGCTCAGAGCTCTATATTCGCGTCAACAAGCTGATCCCGCTGCTGGTCAAGCAGGACAAGGAAGACACCGAAGAGTACACCGGTGACGGTCACTACACGGTGGACGAGAAGAACCGTCAGGCCCTGCTGACCGAAAACGGCCAGATCTTCGTGGAAGAGCTGCTCAAGAAAGAGGGGCTGCTGGACGAGAACGACTCCCTGTTCTCCGCCTCAAACATCAGCCTGCTGCACCACGTCAACGCCGGTCTGCGTGCTCATACCCTGTTCGAGCGCAATGTGGACTACATCGTCCAGAAGGACGAGATCGTCATCGTCGATGAGCACACCGGTCGTACCATGCCGGGTCGTCGCTGGTCCGATGGTCTGCATCAGGCCGTTGAAGCAAAGGAAGGGGTGAAGATCCAGAACGAGAACCAGACGCTGGCATCTATCACCTTCCAGAACTACTTCCGTCTCTACAACAAGCTGGCGGGGATGACCGGTACTGCAGATACCGAAGCCTTTGAATTCCAACAGATTTATGGCCTGGATACCGTGGTTATCCCGACCAACAAGCCGATGGTGCGCAAGGACATGGGCGATCTGGTCTACCTGACCGCCAATGAGAAGTATGCTGCCATCGTCAAGGATATTCGCGAGTGTGTGGAGCGCGGCCAGCCGGTGCTGGTGGGTACCGTCTCCATCGAAAACTCAGAGCTGCTCTCCGGCATCCTGACCAAGGAGAAGATCCCGCATCAGGTACTGAACGCCAAGTTCCACGCCATGGAGGCGGAGATCGTTGCCCAGGCAGGCCAGACTGGTGCTGTCACCATCGCCACCAACATGGCCGGTCGTGGTACCGATATCGTGTTGGGCGGCAACTGGCAGGCAGAGATCGCCAAGCTGGAGAACCCGACCGAGGAGCAGATTGCCGAGCTGAAAGCGGCCTGGCAGGTGCGCCACGATGCCGTGCTGGCCGCCGGTGGTCTGCACATTATCGGTACCGAGCGTCACGAATCCCGTCGTATCGACAACCAGCTGCGCGGCCGTTCCGGTCGTCAGGGTGACCCAGGTTCCTCCCGCTTTTACCTCTCCATGGAAGATACCCTGATGCGGATCTTCGCTTCCGATCGCGTCACCGGCATGATGAAGAAGCTGGGCATGGAAGAGGGCGAAGCCATCGAACACCCCTGGGTCACCAAGGCGATCGAAAATGCCCAGCGCAAGGTGGAAGGTCGCAACTTCGACATCCGCAAGAGCTTGCTGGAGTTTGACGACGTGGCCAACGACCAGCGCAAGGTGGTGTACGAGCAGCGTAACGAGCTGCTGGATACCAACGACATCTCCGAGACCATCCACGTTATCCGTGATGATGTCTACGGCAGCGTGATCGATGAGTATATCCCGCCCCAGTCTCTGGAAGAGATGTGGGATGTACCGGGTCTGGAAGCGCGCCTGAAGGCCGATTTCGCGCTGGATCTGCCGCTGCAGCAGTGGCTGGCGGAAGATGACAAGCTTTACGAAGAGAAGCTGCGCGAGCGCATTCTGGACGAAGCCACCAAGCTCTATGCCCACAAGGAGGAGCTGGTTGGCAAAGAGGTGCTGCGCAACTTCGAGAAGGCGGTGATGCTGCAAACTCTGGATGGTTTGTGGAAAGAGCATCTGGCGGCCATGGATCACCTGCGTCAGGGCATCCATCTGCGCGGCTACGCCCAGAAGAACCCCAAGCAGGAGTACAAGCGTGAATCCTTCGATCTGTTTACCCAGATGCTGGAAACCCTCAAGCGCGACGTGGTCAGCATTCTGAGCCGTGTTCAGGTGCAGGAGCGTGATGTGGAAGCGATGGAAGAGCAGCAGCGCCAGCAGGCGGAAGCCGCTCCCCGTACCTACACCCACGCCGCTGCCGAGAACCAGCTGGCCGATGAACAGACCGCAGGCGAAGAGGGCCACACCACTTTCGTACGCGACGAGCAGAAGGTTGGCCGCAACGATCCCTGCCCGTGCGGCTCCGGCAAGAAGTACAAGCATTGCCACGGTCAGTTGACCTGATCGACGCTATGCCATAACAGGCGGGCTAAGTGCCCGCCTTGTTATTGGTGGCAACAAGCGAACAGAGGTAATTGATGGAACAGAAAAAACGGATTTGGGTGGCGGTTGGCGTCATCGAGAATGAACGGGGCGATATCTTTATCGCCAGACGCTCCTCCGATCGCCATCAGGGTGATCGCTGGGAGTTTCCCGGTGGCAAGGTCGAGTCGGGCGAGGATCTGCTCACCGCACTGGATCGGGAGCTGTGGGAAGAGATCGGCATCCGGGTGCAGGATTGTGCCCCTTTTATGGAGCTGCAGCACGACTACCCCGAGAAGCAGGTGTTGCTGGATATCTGGAAGGTGACCCGTTTCAGCGGCGAGCCGTTCGGCAAGGAGGGGCAGGAGTGTCTATGGGTGCCGGTGGCCGAGCTGCACAACTACCACTTTCCCGATGCCAACGGTCCGATTGTCGCGCGGCTTCAAGGCCTGCTGGCGTGAGCCGGTAGTCATCAACAAGTATGAAAAAGGGCCAATTGGCCCTTTTTCTTCATTTTACAGAGGCGAGTGGCCGCAGGCTTATAGCCACTGGTCACCCTCTTCCGGCTCCGGCAGCAGGTCCGGGTTGATTTCGCCGGGAATGCGCTTCTCTTCATCGGCCCATTCGCCGAGATCGATCAGCTGGCAGCGCTTGCTGCAGAAGGGGCGGAACGGACTCTGCGGGCCCCACTCCACTTCGCTCTGGCAGGTTGGACACTTTACCTTGGTGACCATAAGCCCTCCTTAGCAGCAGGCGAGCTGGAACGGCACGTCGCCAATCGGCTGTTCTGCGGTGGGCAGAAAGCGCAGGGCGAAGCGGTTCTTGTGGCCGCTCAGGGTCGGGTAGCAGAACAGATTGCCCGGCAGCTTGATGCGGATCAGCTCGGCGCTCTCGGCGGTGTCCTGGAAGAAACCGTTGCTCGCAACCTGCTCACTGAAGCTGCCTGATTCGCGCCACAGGCGCAGCAGCAGTGTGATGGCATTCATCAGCAGATTGATATCGCTCAGCCAGCCCTGCATCTGCTGGTGACGGGTGATGGCCGGGGTTCCGAGCCAGTGGTGCAGCTGCGGCACATCAAAGGCACACAGGCCACCCGGGATGGAGAAACGCTGGCGGATGGAGCCGAGCAGACGATCCTCTTTCAGGCGGGCACCCGGGCGTGGTGAATTGAGCAGGTTGCGGGAGAGCTGGCTGCTCTCTTGCTGCATCAGTTTGATCTGCTCCAGATCGACGTCGGGCAGGCTGGCCCAGTGGCTCAGACGCTGGCCGAGACGCTCCAGATCCTTGATAAGGTCGGCGCGCAGGTCACCACGCTCCAGCAACTCCTGCAGATCGAACAGCCCCTTGAAGAAGGCGATATGTGCCCAGGATTGTTCACTCTCCAGATTGTCGCGGATCTGGGAAAACAGGGACTCCAGACGCAGGTAGGTCCGGCTTTTTTCATTGAGGGGGAAATCGTAAATCATGCCTAATCCTGGCCAGCCATAAACCGGCCTAGTGTACTCACACTTGGCGGGCTTGTTGAGAGGCAATTGCCAGATATGTCTCGTGCAGTGCCAAAATCCGCGTTTTAATCGCCATTTCGCTGTCATTGTGGTTTTCGATGACATCATCCGCCACAGCTAGCCGTTCTGTCCGGCTCGCCTGAGCAGCGATGATGGCTTTGGCCTGCTCGGTGCTGACGCCATCCCGACGGCAGGTTCGCTCAATCTGGGTGGCTTCGTCCACATCGATCACCAGCACCCGGTCGGCGAGGCCGGTGAGTTTGTTCTCCACCAGCAGCGGCACCACCAGCAGGCAGTAAGGTGAGCGGGCAGCAGCACATTGGCGCTGCATCTCGCTGCGAATGAGTGGATGGAGCAAGGCGTTGAGCCAGGTCTTGGCTTGCGGGTCGCTGAAGACCCGTTCGCGCAGGGTGCGGCGGTCGAGTTGACCGCTCGGCTCAATCACATCCGGGCCAAAATGGTCGGCGATGGCGGCAAGAGCCTGGGTGCCCGGCTCAACGACCTCGCGGGCGATCACATCGGCATCCACCACCTCGATACCCAGCTCGGCAAACTGATTGGCGATGGTGGTCTTGCCGCTGCCGATACCACCAGTGATAGCAACTACATACATGGGAGCCTCTTGCTCAAAGCAGGGTAGAGAGATACCAGTTGGTGATGGTATCGCCCCACAGCAGGGCAATCCAGCCCGCGATGGCGAGGTAGGGGCCGAAGGGGATGGGCTTACTCTGATGGTGTTTGTGCAAAGCGATCAGACTGATGCCGATCACGGCGCCGACCAGGGATGAGAGCAGCAGAATTATGGGCAGCGCCTGCCAGCCGAGCCAGGCGCCCAGCGCCGCCAGCAGCTTGAAGTCGCCATATCCCATCCCCTCCTTGCCGGTGAGCAGCTTGAAAGCCCAGTAGAGGCTCCAGAGCACCAGATAGCCCGCCATGGCGCCAATCACTGCATCAGCCAAGGGGACGAAGCCACCTGCCAGATTGAACAGCAGCCCGCTCCACAGCAGGGGCAGGGTGAGCTGGTCTGGCAACAACATCTTGTCGAGATCGATAAAGGTGAGGGCGACCAGTACCCAGGTCAGCAGCAGGGCGGCCAGCGTGCCCCAGCCCGGTGTAATCACCATGGCAACAGCAATCGAGAGCAGGGCGGTCAGCAGCTCCACCAGCGGATAGCGGGCCGAGATGGGGGCCTGACAGTCGCGACAACGCCCCTTGAGCCAGAGCCAGCTCAACAGCGGGATGTTTTCCAGCGCAGTGATGGCGTGGTCACAGTGAGGGCATGCGGAGCGGGGGACCATCAGGTTGTAGTGCTCTGGCGCAGTGGCCTCCTCATCGGGGGAAAAGTAGCTGCGATACTCGGCCTGCCACTCCCGCTCCAGCATGATGGGCAAGCGGTGGATCACCACGTTGAGGAAACTGCCGATCATCAGGGAAAAGATAAAAACCAGCGAGAAATAGAGCCAAGGCAAGCCGTGAGCCAGCTCGAGAAGAAGTGTCATAACCAACCGTCAGTTATTAAATGAGGGGAATGGCATGGCTGTGGCGCCATGCCCTGATGAATCAGCCCACCACGTCGCCAAGTTTGAAGATGGGCAAGTACATGGCGATAACCATGCCGCCGACCAGCACCCCCAGCACCACCATGATGAGGGGTTCCAACAAGCTGGTGAGGCCATCGACCAGGTCGTCCACCTCCTGCTCGAAGATGGTGGCAACCTTGGAGAGCATATCATCGATGGCGCCGGACTCCTCGCCGATCATCACCATCTGGATCACCATGTCGGGAAAGAGATCGACGGTGCGCATCGCCACGTTGATCTGCATACCTGCCACTACCTCGTTGCGAATGGCCATTACTGCGGTGCGATAGACATAGTTGCCTGAAGCGCCGGCCGCCGAGATGAGTGCATCGACCAGTGGAATGCCGGCCGAGAAGGTGGTTGAGAGTGTACGGGCAAAGCGAGCCATGGCCGCCTTGTGCAGGATCATCCCGACCACCGGGATGGTAAGTACAAACTTGTCGGTATTGTCCCTTACCTTCTGGGAGGCGCGCCAGGCGCGTACATAGAGGAAGATGGCGAGTGCAGCTCCGCCAAAGAAGACATACCACCAGTTCTGCATAAAGCGTGAGATGCCGATGACAAACTGGGTGAACACCGGCAGCTCGGCGCCGAAGCTCTTGAAGATATCCTCGAACTGGGGGATGACGAACAGCAGCAGGATGGAAGTCACCACGATGGCCACCAGAATAACCATGGTGGGATAGAACATTGCCTTCTTGATCTTCGACTTGAGCGCTTCCGACTTTTCCCGATAGGTGGCGATACGGTCGTAGATGGTCTCCAGCGCACCGGATTGTTCTCCTGCTTCCACCAGATCGCAGTAGAGATCGTCAAAATGGCGGGGGTGGCGGCGCAACGCCTCCGACATGGGGGTGCCGGTTTCGACATCTGCGGCAATCTCCCCCATCAGTTCGCGCATGGCAGCTTTCTCGTGGCTGCGGGCGATGATCTGCAGACTCTGTACCAGTGGTACGCCGGCGGAGAGCATGGTAGTGATCTGGCGGGAAACGATGGCGATATCCATCGGCTTGATCTTGGCGCCACCCTTGGAGAAGAGCCCTTGGGATTTTTTGGCCACCTTGGTGACGTTGACCCCCTGCTTGCGCAGCTCCGCCTTGACGGTATTGATGCTGTCAGCCTGCAGCTCGCCAGAGACCTTCTGCCCCTTGCGATTAACCCCGTGCCAGCGGTAGGCGAAGACTTTTTTGGGGGTATTGTTCTTTTTCGTTAGGGTTGCCATCTTTGCATCCTGCAATTGGGCGGATGGTCAGGGAGTCCCTGAACCATCTGACCTGATAAATATCCTCAAACGGCTTGGCACCATCTGGTCGTTTGCTGGTAAATCATCTTGCTCGCATCTTGGCGAGTTTTAATTGGTGGTGACCCTGTTGACCTCTGCCAGGCTGGTGACACCGAGGCGTGCCTTCTCCAGTCCCGAAGTACGCAGGGTGCGCATTCCCTCTTTCTGAGCTATTGCCGCAATTTGCAGGGAGTTGGCGCCTTGCATGATCAATTTGGCGATATTCTCCGACATTAGCATGATCTCGTAGATGCCGACCCGTCCCTTATAGCCGCCCGAACACTCCTTGCACCCCACAGGTTTGAACAGCCGCAAGCCAGCTGCCAGTTGCTGCGGGGTAAAACCCAGCTCCAGCAGCTCTGCTTCCGGCACCACCTCCGGCGCCTTGCAGTGGTCGCACAGTTTACGTGCCAGCCGTTGGGCCATGATCAGGGTGACCGAAGAGGCGATATTGAAGGCGGGCACCCCCATATTCATCATCCGGGTCAGGGTTTCGGCTGCCGAGTTGGTGTGCAGGGTTGAGAGCACCAGGTGGCCAGTTTGCGCAGCCTTGATGGCGATCTCGGCGGTTTCGAGATCCCGTATCTCCCCCACCATCACCACATCCGGGTCTTGCCGCAAGAAGGAGCGCAGTGCGCTGGCGAAGGTGAGCCCCGCCTTGGGGTTGACCTGCACCTGGTTGACGCCCGGCAGGTTGATCTCCACCGGATCTTCAGCGGTGGAGATATTCACCTCGGTGGTGTTGAGAATATTGAGGCCGGTATAGAGCGAGACCGTTTTGCCCGAGCCGGTGGGGCCGGTCACCAGGATCATCCCCTGTGGTTTCGAGAGGGCACGCAGGTACTGCGCCTTCTGGCGGTCGTCGAAGCCGAGCTGCTCGATATTGAGGCGGGCCGCCGAAGAGTCGAGCAGACGGATAACTATTTTCTCGCCCCACATGGTGGGCAGGGTGTTGACCCGCATATCCATCGACTTGTTGCGCGACAGTTTCAGTTTTATGCGGCCATCCTGTGGCAGCCGCCGCTCGGCGATATCGAGCCGCGCCATCACCTTGAGGCGGGCAGAGAAGCGGTTGGCCAGATTGACCGGCGGGGTGGCGATTTCGTGCAGAATGCCATCGATGCGAAAGCGCACCCGATACTTGAACTCGTAAGGCTCGAAGTGCAGGTCGGAGGCGCCGCGCTTGATGGCATCCATCAGGATCTTGTTGATGTACTTAACGATGGGGGCGTCGTCATCGGCGGTATTGACGCTCTCGTCCAGTCGACTGTTCTCGTCGGAGACTTCGAGATCCGAAATCTCGGCTTCGTCGATATCCTCCATGCCGAGGGCGTCGTTTTCGCTCTCCAGCAGCTTGCCGATGGCGGCGGTGAGCTTGTTCTCCTCCACCAGCAGCGCCTCGGTATGGAGCCCGAAGCTGAAGCCGAAGTCCTCCAACGCCGAGACATTGGTCGGATCCGACATGGCGATATAGAGGGTGTGGCCCTGGGTGTAGATGGGCAGCACGTGGTGTTTCTCAATCAGCTTCTGATTGAGGTACTTCTGCGGGATCTCGGCCAAATCGAAGGCGGCAAGATCCAGCAGAGGTACCCCATACTCCAGCTCGCAAAAATCGGCGAGCGCCTTGCTATCGAGGATGTCGTTTTCTATCAGAAAGGTGACAAAAGGTTTACGCTGTGCCTTGGCCTGGCTCAGATAGCGCTGGGACTCCTCCTCACTAATAAGCGAAGAGGCGGCCAGGCTTAACGCCAGGCCGCTATTAGGGCTAGATGTCATTTATTTAGCTGGGCAATAGTCAGCAGCCTGCTCCGAACACTCTCCAGTCCACGTGATAGTGTCTGTTGATGACGTATTGTTACTCTTCAGAGTGTACTCATCTTTGTCATCAAGAGGAGACAGAGGGGATGTTGCGCCGCTTGCTGGGGCGGCTGGTCTTGCTGTAATAGTCCATACACCAGAAGCTAAGGCTACTTCTGTTTCGACATTACCCGCAGTTACTGCCCCACTAGCTTGTATATCTGTTTCTGCACAGGCTGTTCCTTTGGTTTGGAAGCAGACTTCAATTGCAGTCTTGTACTTTCCGGTTGCCGCAGTAACTTCAGTCATTTTGGCTTTTTTGGTGTAGTTCTGATACGCCGGCAGCGCTACCGCCGCCAGAATGGCCACGATCGCGACCACGATCATCAATTCAATAAGGGTAAAGCCTGATTGTTTCTTCATTTTACTGTTCATGAAAAATATCCTTTTATCCTTGGTTCCTGGGAAGTGCCGGTGGAAAATCATCTGCACGTCAGTATCTTATCCGAGCTGTCAGGGGTGGCAACAGAGATTGTCTATTTTGTTAATCACACTTCTTTCATTTAGCAAAAACTTGATGCGTGTCATAAAAGAAGTGGCCTCCTATGGCTCTTTATATTGCCGGAATCGGGTCCGTCTTAACACTCCTTTGCCGAGGGATCCTGCATAAAGAAAAGGCGCCCATGGCGCCTTTTGCAAGTTGTTTATCCGGTTAGGTCGAGTATTTGCTCAGGTCCCGGTAATTCGGCTCACTGCTGGATAAAACGCATGGAGAGATCGAGCGCCCGCACATGCTTGGTAAGCGCCCCGACCGAGATAAAATCGACGCCAGTGGCAGCGAACTCGGCCAGGGTGTCCAGCGTCACATTACCGGAAACTTCCAGCTTGGCGCGCCCCTGATTGATGGCGACCGCCTCCCGCATCATGGCCACATCGAAGTTATCGAGCATCACGATATCGGCATTGGCCGCCAGCGCCTGCTCCAGTTCTGCCAATGATTCCACTTCCACCTCCACCGGTTTGCCCGGATTGAGATGACGAGCCTCGCTAATCGCCTCGGCAATGCCGCCACAGGCGAGGATATGGTTCTCTTTGATGAGATAGGCGTCGTATAGGCCGATGCGGTGATTCTTGCCGCCGCCACAGGTAACCGCGTATTTCTGGGCGGTGCGCAGCCCGGGGATGGTTTTGCGGGTGTCGAGCAGGCGGCAGTCGGTGCCCTCCAGCTCTGCGACATAGCGGGCGGTAAGGGTGGCGACGCCGGAGAGGGTCTGGACAAAGTTGAGCGCATTGCGCTCGCCGGTCAGCAGCATGCGGGCAGGGCCATGGAGGCGGAACAGCTCCTGATTGGGGGAAAGCACCTCCCCATCCTGCACCTTCCACTCCACCTTCACGTCGCCGCCAAGCTGGACAAACACTTCATCCACCCAGGGCTGGCCGCAGAACACACCGGCCTCGCGGGTGATGACCCGGGCGCTGGCCATCCGGTCGGCCGGGATCAGCTGGGCGGTGATATCGGCACTGGCGTCCGGTTGGTCCAGCGTGGTGAGGGCATCGCCCAGATCTTCGAGTAGTGCGGCGCGCACGGCGCGGCTGACATCCTGTTGAAACATGCCTTATTCCTGCAAGGGTCTGAGCAGCAGTTGCCGCTCCTTTTGAACCAGCTCCAGCCGACCGAGGGCGTTCATGCCAACCAGCACTTCGTCACCGTCTGCCGCCGGATTGATAAAGATGGCCAGATCGTACAAGGTCAATGGCCCCATCGCCAGCGTTTCGATGGTGCCGTTGCCGACCCGGATCTGCCCCGCGGCGGTATTGACCTGACTGCTGCCATGAGCCGTCAGGCCGAGGCGCTCGGCAACCTGCTGCGGGATGGTGATGCGTGTAGCGCCGGTATCGAGCAGCAGTTGCACTGGTTGGCCGTTGATGGCACCCTCCAGACGATAGTGGCCGCTCTGGTCGGCCCGCAGCAACAGCTCGCCGCTGGCGGTCCCGCTCGGTTGGTTGCGGGTGTGAAAATAGAGGGTTAGCAGGCCCATCAAAGAGAGCCAGGCCAGTAACCACATCCAGCGTGCCGTGTGCTGCATACCCCATCCATATCGAGCGGAAGATGACTCAGCCTAACATACCATTTCCCGTTGATTCAGTGAGTTGGTGCCGGGTTGCCTATCAGGTATCTTCGTTTTTTCGCCATTTATCAGCCAACTCGAGTAGCCGATGACTCAACTCCCTTCGCAACCTTGTTTCTCTATCGATGCAGCGGGCTGGTGCCAGCAGGCGCGCCGGGTGCCTTCTCCCCACCACAACGAGCGGGCCGTGCCGGACGATATCTCCCTGCTGGTGGTGCATGGCATCAGCCTGCCGCCGGGGGAGTTTGGTGGCCCCTTTATCGACGATCTTTTTATGGGGCGGCTCGACCCCGATGCCCACCCCTATTTTGCCGGTATCCATCAGTTGCGGGTTTCGGCCCATTGCTTGATCCGCCGTGATGGCGAGCTGGTGCAGTATGTGCCGTTTGGTGAGCGCGCCTGGCATGCTGGTATCTCGAGCTGGCAGGGGAGAGAGGCATGCAATGACTTCTCCATCGGCATCGAGCTGGAAGGGACCGACGAGACCCCCTACACCGAGGCTCAATATCGGGCACTGGCAGGGCTCACTCGAGCCATTTCAGAACGCTATCCGGCGATTACCCGCGAAAAAATTGTCGGTCATTGCGACATAGCTCCAGGGCGCAAGACGGATCCCGGTGCCAGTTTTCAGTGGGATTACTACTGGCAACTACTAAACAGCTAAAGTAAATATTCAAATTTAGTTTGGATTTTAAAATCAATGGCTTGCCGATCTGGCAGGCCATTTTGCCTCTGGTTGCACATATGTTATTTGTGAGCGTGGTCAAGAATATTGGTCAGACCATTTTCTATGAGCTAAATCATGTTTCCTCTGCTTTACCCCTTAAGTGGTGGGGGTGATTCTTGACTCAGATCATCTTTTGAGTGGACTTTTCAAAAGGCCTCTGCTAATTTTCGCCCCATCCATGAAATTGGTAATACCAATTTAACAAAGTAGCCTCATGCCCTATCGCAAGATTACGCAACCCAAGTTGGCCGACTCCATTGTCGCCGAGCTGGAACAGATGATTCTGGAAGGCAGCCTGCAGCCGGGGCAGAAATTGCCTCCCGAGCGGGAACTCGCCATCCAGTTTCAGGTATCGCGCCCCTCCCTGCGCGAAGCCATCCAGCGGCTGGAAGCGCGCGGGTTGCTTTATCGCCGTCAGGGCGGCGGCACTTATGTGCAGAATGCCCTGAGCAAGGGGATGGCCGACCCTCTGTTCGAACTGCTCAGTACTCACCCGGAAGCCCGGTATGACCTGCTGGAGTTTCGCCACGCGCTGGAAGGCATCTGTGCCTACTACGCGGCCTTGCGGGGAACAGGGTCTGATTTCGAGCGCATTCGTCAGGTACAAATCACCATTGAAGAGGCGGGCCAGTCGGGCTCGCTGGTGGCCGAATCGGCAGCCGTCACCCAGTTTTATCTGGCGGTGGCCGAGGCGTCCCACAACGTGGTGCTGCTGCACCTGCTGCGGGCCATGAGCCCGATGCTCGAGCAGAACATTCTGCAGAATAACGAGATTTTGAATCGCCGCCCGGGAGTGGTAGCTAAGATACGTCGCCATCGCGCGAATCTGATCGAGGCTATTCTTTCGGGGGCTCCGGAGCGGGCCAGAACAGCTTGTCATGAGCATCTGGCCTTTATCGAGGACACCTTGTTGGATATGCAGAGGGAAGACAGCCGGATCCAGCGATCCATGCGTCGGATCCGTCAGCAGGAAAACTAATCCCACAAGGCTTTATTGTCGAATGCTTGCGCCCTTCGCCGTGCAATGCCGTGCAATCACAACAACATAGGAACCAGCCATGTCTGATATCCTGAAGAACGATGTGGACCCGATAGAAACGCTGGAGTGGCTTGCCTCTCTGGAATCCCTGCTGCGTGAAGAGGGTCCGCAACGCGCTCAGTTCATCCTTGAACAGTTGGCCGAGAAAGCCCGCGCAAGCGGTGTGGACGTGGCTGCCAAGGCAAATCGCGATTACATCAACACCATCCCGTCCAGCGATGAGCCGGACTATCCGGGTGACCTGGAGATGGAACGCCGCATTCGCGCCATCATCCGCTGGAACGCCATGATGATCGTGCTGCGCGCCTCCAAGAAAGACCTGGACCTGGGTGGTCACATGTCTTCCTTCGCTTCTTCTGCGACCATCTATGATGTCTGCTTCAACCACTTCTTCCGTGCTCGCAACGAGAAGGATGGTGGTGATCTGGTTTACTTCCAGGGTCACATCTCCCCGGGCATCTATGCTCGCGCCTTTGCTGAAGGTCGTCTGACCGAAGAGCAGCTGGACAACTTCCGTCAGGAAGTAGACGGCAAGGGTCTGCCTTCCTACCCGCACCCGAAACTGATGCCGGACTTCTGGCAGTTCCCGACCGTATCCATGGGTCTGGGCCCCATCGCCGCCATCTATCAGGCTCGCTTCCTGAAGTACCTGACCGACCGTGGCATCAAGGATTGCTCCGAGCAGACCGTTTACGCCTTCCTGGGTGACGGCGAGATGGACGAGCCGGAAGCCAAAGGTGCCCTGACCGTTGCCGTGCGTGAAAAGCTCGACAACCTGGTATTCGTGGTTAACTGCAACCTGCAGCGTCTGGATGGTCCGGTTGTCGGTAACGGCAAGGTCATCAACGAGCTGGAAGGCCTGTTCGCTGGCGCCGGTTGGGATGTCACCAAGGTTATCTGGGGTCGCAAGTGGGATGAGCTGCTGCGCAAGGATACTTCCGGCAAGCTGATCCAGCTGATGAACGAGACCGTGGACGGTGACTACCAGACCATGAAGTCCCGCGACGGTGGCTACATCCGCGAGCACTTCTTCAATCGTTATCCGGAAACTGCCGCGCTGGTCAAAGACATGACCGACGAGGAGATCTTCGCCCTGAACCGCGGTGGTCACGATCCTCGCAAACTGTTCGCTGCGTTCAACAAGGCGACCCAGACCAAGGGCAAGCCGACCGTTATTCTGGCCAAGACCATCAAGGGTTACGGCATGGGTGAAGCGGCTGAAGGCAAGAACATCGCTCACCAGGTCAAGAAGATGGAGCTGGACTCCGTGCGTCACCTGCGTGACCGCTTCAACCTGCCGGTGGCCGACGAGCAGCTGGCCGATCTGCCGTACCTGAAGATCGAAGAGGGCAGTGAAGAGCACAAGTACCTGCATGCTCGTCGTGCAGCCCTGAAAGGCTATCTGCCGACCCGTCTGCGCGAAAGCACCACCAAGCTGGAAATCCCGGCGCTGGATGCCTTCGGCCCGCTGTTGGGCGAGCAAGCGCGCGAAATCTCCACCACCATGGCGTTCGTGCGTTCCCTAAACGTGATGCTGAAAGACAAGTCCATCGGCAAGCGCATCGTTCCGATCCTCGCTGACGAAGCCCGTACCTTCGGTATGGAAGGTCTGTTCCGCCAGATCGGTATCTACAGCCCGCACGGTCAGCAGTACACCCCGCAAGACCGCGACATCGTCTCCTACTACAAGGAAGACAAGCAGGGTCAGGTTCTGCAAGACGGTATCAACGAGCTGGGTGCCATGTCCTCCTGGCTGGCTGCTGCGACCTCTTACAGCACCAACGATTGCCCGATGATCCCGTTCTACATCTACTACTCCATGTTCGGCTTCCAGCGGATCGGCGACATGGCGTGGGCAGCCGGTGACCAGCAAGCCCGTGGCTTCCTGCTGGGTGCAACCTCCGGTCGTACTACCCTGAACGGCGAAGGTCTGCAGCACGAAGATGGTCACAGCCACATCCTGGCGAACACCATCCCGAACTGCATCTCCTACGACCCGTCCTACGCCTATGAAGTAGCGGTGATCGTACAGGACGGCCTGCGCCGCATGTACGGTGAGAACCCGGAGAACGTGTTCTACTACATCACCACCCTGAACGAGAACTATGCCATGCCGGCCATGCCGGAAGGCGCCGAGGAAGGCATCCGCAAGGGTATCTACAAGCTGGAATCCGTAGCCGGTGCCAAGGCGAAAGTTCAGCTGCTGGGCTGTGGTTCTATCCTGGGTCACGTGCGCAAGGCTGCCCAGATCCTGGCCAGCGAGTACGGCATCGGTTCCGATGTGTTCAGCGTCACCTCCTTCAACGAACTGGCCCGTGACGGTCAGGACGCGGATCGCTGGAACATGCTGCACCCGACCGCCGAAGCTCGCGTACCCTACATCGCTCAGGTACTGGGTTCCGAAGCCACCATCGCTGCGACCGACTACATGAAGTCCTTCGCCGATCAGGTTCGCGCCTTCGTTCCGACCGAGAACTACCGCGTGCTGGGTACCGACGGTTACGGCCGTTCCGACAGCCGTGCCAACCTGCGTCGTCACTTCGAAGTGAACGAGTTCTACGTGGTGGTTGCTGCTCTGACCGAACTGGCCAAGCGCGGCGAGCTCGACAAGCAGGTTGTGGCCGACGCCATCGCCAAGTACGGCATCGATGCCGACAAGGTCAACCCGCTGTACGCGTAAGTGGATCAAGGGTTGCGCCGTCATGCGGCGCGACCTTGCCAGGGTTTAAAACGGTTAACGCGAGATGTGCGTGGCGGCATCAGCCAGCCACGCGGATCGACGCAAGAGGATAAAGCACAATGTCCAAACAGATTATGGTGCCGGATATCGGCGCCGATGAGGTTGAAGTCACCGAGATCATGGTGGCCGTGGGCGACAAGGTCGAGCTGGACCAGTCCATCATCGCGGTAGAAGGCGACAAGGCCTCCATGGAAGTACCGGCTCCGTCAGCCGGTATCGTCAAAGAGATCCTGATCAAGGTGGGCGACAAGGTTGCCACCGGTTCCCAGATCATGATCTTCGAAGCCGAAGGCGCTGCAGCCCCTGCTGAAGTGGCTGCACCGGTTGCTGCTGCTCCGGCCGTCGCACCTGCCGCTGCCGTGCGCAAAGATGTGCACGTACCGGACATCGGTGACGACGAAGTGGACGTGACTGAAATCATGGTTGCCGTGGGCGACATGGTAGAAGCCGACCAGTCCATCATTGCCGTGGAAGGTGACAAGGCATCCATGGAAGTACCGGCACCGTTCGCAGGCCGCGTAGTCGAGATCAAGGTTGCCGCTGGCGCCAAGGTTTCTACCGGCTCTCTGGTCATGGTCTTTGAAGTAGCTGGCGCTGCACCTGCTGCCGTTGCTGCTCCGGCTCAAGCTGCCGCGCCTGTGGCTGCTGCCCCGGTTGCCGCCGCTGCCAAAGAGGTCAACGTACCGGATATCGGTGGCGACGAAGTGGAAGTCACCGAGATCATGGTTGCCGTGGGTGACAAGGTTGAAGCCGACCAGTCCCTGATCGCCGTGGAAGGTGACAAGGCCTCCATGGAGGTGCCTGCGCCGTTCGCCGGTGTGGTCAAAGAGATCAAGGTGAAGGCGGGTGACAAGGTCTCCACCGGTTCCCTGATAATGGTATTCGAAGTGGCTGGCGCTGCTCCTGCCGCCGCGCCGGTTGCTCAAGCTGCCGCTCCGGTCGCAGCAGCCCCTGTTGCCGCTGCTCCGGCTCCGGTTGCCCAGGCTACTGCCGCTGCGACCGATTTCGTTGCCAACGACGCTTACGTGCACGCATCTCCGGCGGTACGCCGTCTGGCGCGCGAGTTTGGCGTCAACCTGGCCAAGGTGAAAGCCTCCGGTCGCAAGGGCCGTATCGTCAAAGAAGACGTGCAAGCCTACGTGAAGGATGCCATCAAGCGTGCCGAGTCCGCTCCTGCCTCTGCTGGCGTAGCCGGTGGCAACGGTCTGGGCGTACTGCCGTGGCCGAAAGTAGACTTCAGCAAGTTCGGTGATGTGGAAGAGGTCGAGCTGACCCGCATCCAGAAGATCTCCGGTCCGAACCTGCACCGCAACTGGGTCATGATCCCTCATGTCACCCAGTTCGACGAAGCCGATACCACCGAGCTGGAAGCGTTCCGCAAAGAGCAGAATGCGATGCTCGAGAAGCAGAAGGCAGACGTGAAGATCACCCCGCTGGTGTTCATCCTGAAAGCCGCCGCCAAGGCGCTGGAAGCCCACCCGCGCTTCTGCAGCTCCCTGTCCGAAGATGGCAGCAAGCTGATCATGAAGAAGTACATCCACATCGGTGTGGCGGTAGATACCCCCAACGGTCTGGTTGTGCCCGTGGTGCGCGATGTTAACAAGAAGGGCATCATGGAGCTGTCTCGCGATCTGGCCGAGATCTCCAAGAAGGCCCGTGCCGGCAAGCTGACCGCTGCCGACATGCAGGGCGGTTGCTTCACCATCTCCAGCCTGGGTGGCATCGGCGGTACCAGCTTTACCCCGATCGTCAACGCGCCGGAAGTGGCCATCCTCGGTGTTTCCAAGTCCGAGATGAAGCCGAAGTGGAACGGCAAAGAGTTCGCGCCGCGCCTGATGCTGCCGCTGGCTCTGAGCTACGACCACCGGGTGATCGATGGTGCCGATGGGGCTCGCTTCATCACCACCATGAACGGTGTGCTGTCCGACATTCGTCGACTGGTCCTGTAAGTGAGAGGGCGGGCCCAGAGCCTGCCCTTTTTACTTCTCATTTCATTAACATGATCGTAAACTTGCCCCGTTTTTTTCACGGCTGCAGCCACCCGTTTCGGTATAAGACTGCGCTGTCCGGGGATATAAGAACGACAAAGAGGTCATGATGAGTAAAGAAATCAAAACCCAGGTCGTAGTACTGGGTGCTGGCCCTGCCGGTTATTCCGCTGCTTTCCGTGCAGCCGATCTGGGTCTGGATACTATTATCGTCGAGCGTTACTCCACCCTGGGTGGCGTCTGCCTGAACGTGGGCTGCATCCCCTCCAAGGCGCTGCTGCACGTTGCTAAAGTGATTGAAGAAGCCAAAGCGCTGGCCGAGCACGGCATCGTCTTCGGTGCACCGCAGACCGACATCGACAAGATCCGTCTGTGGAAAGAGAAGGTTATCAACCAGCTGACCGGCGGTCTGGCTGGCATGGCCAAGATGCGTAAAGTTCAGGTTGTTAACGGCTTGGGTAAATTTACCGGCCCGAACACGCTCGAAGTGACCGGGGAAGACGGCAAGACTACCGTGACCTTCGACAACGCCATCATCGCGGCCGGTTCCCGTCCGGTGAAGCTGCCGTTCATTCCCCACGATGACCCGCGCGTATGGGACTCTACCGATGCGCTGGAGCTGAAAACCGTTCCTGGCAAACTGCTGGTTATCGGTGGCGGCATCATCGGTCTGGAGATGGGTACCGTTTACTCCTCTCTGGGTTCCGAGATCGACGTGGTGGAATTTGCCGACCAGCTGGTTCCGGCTGCCGACAAAGACATCGTCAAGATCTATACCAAGCGTGTGGCCAAGAAATTCAACATCATGCTGGAGACCAAGGTCACCGCAGTTGAAGCGCGCGAAGACGGCCTGTACGTCTCCTATGAAGGCAAACACGCCCCGGCCGAGCCGGTTCGTTACGACAACGTGCTGGTTGCCGTAGGCCGTGTGCCGAATGGCAAGATGCTGGATGCCGAGAAAGCTGGCGTTGCCGTGACCGAACGCGGTTTCATCGAGGTGGACAAGCAGCTGCGTACCAACGTGGCGCACATCCACGCCATCGGTGACATCGTGGGCCAGCCGATGCTGGCACACAAAGGTGTGCACGAAGGTCACGTTGCCGCTGAAGTTATCGCCGGCAAGAAGCACTACTTCGACCCGAAAGTGATCCCGTCCATCGCCTACACCGAGCCAGAGATGGCATGGGTTGGTCTGACCGAGAAGGAAGCCAAGCAACAGGGCCTGAACTTCGAAGTCGCCACCTTCCCGTGGGCTGCTTCCGGTCGCGCCATTGCGTCCGACTGCTCCGACGGTATGACCAAGCTGATCTTCGACAAGGAGAGCGGCCGCGTCATCGGTGGTGCCATCGTGGGTACCAACGGTGGTGAACTGCTGGGTGAAATCGGTCTGGCCATCGAGATGGGTGCTGACGCCGAAGATATCGCGCTGACCATCCACGCTCACCCGACTCTGCACGAGTCCGTGGGTCTGGCTGCCGAAGTGTTCGAAGGCTCCATCACCGACCTGCCGAACGCCAAGGCCAAGAAGAAAAAGTAATCTTCTGCCATCTTCATGAAAAAGCCGCTCATTTGAGCGGCTTTTTGTTTTCGGGTTTGGCTAAGAGGTTAGCAGCGCCCCTTCTTGGCCTGACCGGGCGGGCAGAAGGTGCCATAACCGCCACCACTGCCGTCACTGACCCGGATCCGGGTATCGTCTACGCTCACGTCGGCGCCGTGTACCCGCACCGGCCCGTTGCTGCAGGCGCTGAGCACTCCTCCCAGCAACACCATCACTATCAGTTTGCCCATAACTCCTCCTCATATTTCCCTGATTATGAGGCATTTCGAGAGCCGCATAACGACGGTTGAATGGCCGTGCGTCACCGTTTGCCGTGGCTATGACAGAGGGTGCCGCAGCGCCCTCAGGTGAGTCTTCATAAGTGGGATGCAGACTACAGCCGGAAGTTGCCAACCAGCTTGTCCAGCTGACCGGAGAGCTGCTGCAGGCTGCGGCTCGATTCGGTCAGCTGGTGGGCGATATCGGCGGTCTCCATGGTGAGCTGGTTGATGTCTTCCACGTTGCGGTTGATCTCGCCGACCACGCTGGACTGCTCCTCGGTGGCGGTGGCGACCTGGATATTCATGTCGTTGATCTGGGTGATGTGGGCGGTGATCTGGCCGAGGGCGGCGTTGGCCTCATCGGCCTGGCTCACCACCTCCAGACTCTGGTTGCGCCCCTGTGCCATGGCGCTGACGGCGCGGGCACTCTGCTCCTGCAAGCGGTTGATCATCCCCTGGATCTCGGCGGTCGAGGCGGCGGAGCGGTTGGCCAGATTGCGCACTTCATCTGCCACCACGGCGAAACCGCGACCCTGTTCACCGGCGCGAGCGGCCTCGATAGCAGCGTTCAGTGCCAGCAGGTTGGTCTGCTCCGAGATGCTGCGGATGGTTTCGAGGATGCTGCCGATGGAGTCGGTCTGGCTCGCCAGCGACTCGATAACCCCTGCCACCTGCTCAATCTCGCCGGAGAGGCCGACGATGCCGTGGCGTGCCTGTGCCACCACGACCGCCCCTGCATCGGCCTGATCGTTGGCCTGTCTGGCTACTTCTGCTGCCAGCGAAGCGTTACCGGCGATCTCGCTCACCGTAGCGCCCATTTCGTGGATGGCGGTGGCCACCTGCACGGTACGGTCGCGCTGGGCGGTACAGTTGTGCTGGGTCAGTTGGGCCTTGGTTGCCACTTCATTGGCAGTGGCCGCGAGCTGGCGAGAGTTCTCCGCCACCTGCTCGATGGAGCCGTGGATCTTGGCGACGAAGTTGTTGAAGCCGGTGGCGACCTGACTCAGCTCGTCACGTCCTTCCACTTTCAGGCGCTGGGTAAGATCCCCATCGCCGCTACCCAGCTCCTTGAACAGGCGGGCCAGCTCATTGAGCGGACGGCTGACCGAGCCGGACAGCAGCATCCCCATCAGCCCCATGGCCAGCGCGATGACCAGCGAGATCATCAGGATCTCGTTGCGGGTCTGATCCAGTTCGGCATAGATCTCGGCTGCCGGCACCTGGGCTACCAGATACCAGTCGAGCAGCGGGATATAGCTGCTGGCCAGTACCATGGGCTCACCATTCACTTCGGCGTTGATGACGGCAAAGGGGCGTTTGGCCAGCAGGCTGCCGGTATCACCGCTGGCAATGTTGCCAAGTGTGTCACGCTCGATGCGATTAGCCTCGGGGTGCAGCTTCACCTTGCCGCTGCCATCGACCATAAAGACGATGCCGCTCTCTTCCAGCCGGAAGTTGGAGACCATGGTCACCATGGTATCGAGGGATTTGGCAAAGCCGGCCAGCCCGCGCCCGTTGAGCTGCTGGAAGTTGACGAACAGCTTCACCTCGCCGTTGCTCTCGCGGAAGATGCTGAGGGTCATCTCCTTCTGGCTCTTGGTGTAGTCATAGAACCAGGCGTCCTGTGTCGGGGTCAGGTTGCGCAGAAAGCCATCCTGGTTGTAGTAGGCGGCACTCTGGCGATCGGCGAAGGAGGCGGTCACCAGTCCGTACTGGTTGGCCACATCCTTGAGCTGGTTGATGAGGATCGGCTCCTGCTCTTTGGGCATGCCCCGATCCACCCAGTCGAGGATGAAGCGGTCGGTGGCCAGTTGGCGTGCGGCCTGGGCGATGCCGTGGAGATCCTGCTCGATCTCCTTGCTGATCCGCTGGGTCAGGTTGGGGAGCTCCTGCTCGAACATCCGGTTTTCGATCAGTTGCTGGGCCGAGCGTTGGCTGAAGTAGCCTACCAGCAGGCAGGAGACGACCACGGCCAGGGTGACCGTGGCCAGTATTTTCTGTTTAAGAGTGAGGGTTGCCAGCATAAAGGTGCTCAAAAGGTTGAGATTGACGACGCTCATATTAGCGGCAGCGCGGCGCTACCCATGAGGCTTGCAGCCCTTTATTTGCGGATTACGTTTGCGCTCACAGGGGCGGCGGCGTGCCCCTTCGCCATGCAGCACAGGCGGGATGCGGATTGACGGTTGCGCTAACTGCCGGGCCCCTTATAGTAGAGGCCATCCTTGGTGACTGACCCTCTGAATAATATGGAAAATATGATGCGCAGCTTAGGTGCGGGATGGACCCGTCTGCTTTTGGTGATGCTGGCGGCCTGCCCGCTGCTGGCTGTGGCAGCACAGGGGGAGCGCCCGAAAATTGCGGTGGTGCTCAGTGGCGGTGGTGCCAAGGGTTCTGCCCATATCGGCATCCTCAAGGTGCTGGAGCAGAAACGGATTCCGGTAGACATCATAGTCGGCACCAGCATGGGCTCTTATGTGGCGGGGATGTACGCCATGGGGCTCAGTGCCGAGGAGGTGGAGCGCACCACCTTGGCCATCGACTGGAACAAGGGGTATCAGGACAAGGTTGGCCGCGACGAGCTGTCGCTGCGCAAGAAGCAACAGAACGAGCAGTATCAGCTGCGCACCGACATAGGGGTGAATGGCGATACCACCCAGCTGCCGGACGGTTTCTTCCAGGGCCAATCTATGGCCAGCCTGCTGCGGGGGGCCACCTCCAACCTGCCGGTGCAGGAGAGCTTCGACGATCTCCCCATTCCCTACCGCGCCATGGCGACCGACATGGAGACGGTCACCCCCTTTGTGCTGGATCACGGCAGCCTGGCCAAGGCGATGCAGGCCTCCATGTCCATTCCCGGCGCCCTCAAGCCGGTGGAGTGGGAGGGGCACATCCTGGCGGACGGCGGCAGCGTCAACAACATGCCGGTGGATGTCGCCAAGGCGATGGGGGCCGATGTGGTGATTGCGGTGGATATCGGTGCCAAGCTGCGTACCCGGGAGTCCCTCAAGTCAGGGTTGGCGATGATCGACCAGCTCACCACCTACATGACCCAGGTGGGCACCGACAAGCAGAAGGCGCTGATGGGGCCCAGGGATATACTGATCGCCCCCGAGTTTGGCGATATGGGGATCGCCGACTTTGCCCGCATGCCGGAGGGGATCAAGATCGGTGAGACGGCGGCTGACAAGGTGTCGCTGCAACTCGATAAACTGTCGCTCACCAAGGCGCAGTACAACGCCTATCGCAACCAGAAGCTGAGCCGCCGTGCCGAGCGTAGCGGTCAGCCCGCCTACTTCATCGACAAGGTGGAGATCATCAACAAGTCGCGCCTCTCCGACGAGACGGTGCGCGCCATGCTGAAAGTGCGGCCTGACAAGGTACAGACCAACGAGAGTCTGGAGGCGGGCATTCGCCGCCTCTATGCCCTTGAGTCCTTTGACCGCATCACCTATGAGGTGGAGGAGCGTGATGGTGAGAACGTGCTGCTGGTGGACGCCAGCGAGAAGAACTGGGGGCCGGGCTACCTCAACTTCCAGTTCGGTTTCACCGATGACTTCGAGAACACCTCCAACTACAACGTCGGCATGTCCTATACCCTCACCAACGTCAACGAGTGGGGTGCCGAGTGGCTGACCGAGGCGTCGCTGGGCACGGCCAAACATATCAAGACCGATTTCTATACCCCTCTCGAACCCTCCCAGACCTTCTATGGTGAGGCGAGTCTGGCCTATGACCAGACCCTGCGCCGCCTGTTTTTCCCCAATCCGGATCCCGAGACGGTTTCGATAAGCTATCTCGACTCCGAATACTCCTTCTTCAGCGGCGATCTGGCAGTGGGCTGGAACCGCCAGCCCTGGAGCCGGTTGTCGATGGGATTGGAGGGACAACTGGGCACGATTGATGTGAAGAACTTCAAGGGGCTGGAGATGGATGCCACGGCGTGGGGCCCCTATGTCCGCTTTGAACACGACAATCTGGATAGCCTCTATTTCCCCTATCAGGGGGTGAAATGGGACATGAAACTGGGCCACTCCCACGTCAGTGTGGATGGGCTCGAGTCGGCAGATGGCCGCAGTGAAGGCTGGAATTATCAGCTCTCGATGATCAAGCCCTGGTCATGGGACAGGCACAGCCTCAACCTGATCCTCGAAGGGGGAGGCTCGGGCAGTGAAGAGGTGGTGCCGCTGCATATTCAGGATCTGGGCGGGCTGTTCCGCCTCTCCGGTTTCCAGCGCTACCAGCTGAGCGGTCGCTACAGCCTGTTTGGTGGCCTGCGCTACATCTATCGGGTGGCGGACAACGACTTCGGTGCCCTCAAGATGCCGCTCTATCTGGGTGGATCTCTGGAGCAGGGCGGGGTCTGGAACAAGGGTGAGGATATCAGTCTGGAGAGCTCCTTCACCGCCGGTTCGCTTTATGTCGGGGTGGAGAGCTTCCTCGGCCCTGTGTTCCTCGGCTACGGCATGGCGGAGGGGGGCAATGACGTCTTCTATCTGCAATTGGGCAGTACGTTCGAATAATGCTGAAATGATGCCAATTTGTTAACTCTGGTTGAGGGCGTTCAATTAATTTTCAAAAAATACCAGTCTGTTTAATTGGTTACGATTTTGTGGTGAATAAGTAAACAGGGTTTGGATTTTAATTAGTCGTTAAAACTTATATAGTGGGGAGCACCCTACGGGGTGTCCCGCAAGGACGATCGCCGCGAGCGTGGGCGAACCCCAAAAAAAGACCAAAGAGGAATTAGTCGTGCTTGAAACATACCGTAAACACGTCGCAGAACGTGCCGCCGAGGGCGTGGTTGCCAAACCTCTGGATGCAGAGCAGGTCGCCGCCCTGGTAACGCTTCTCAAGAACCCGCCCGCTGGCGAAGAAGACTTTCTGAAAGAGCTGTTGTCCTCCCGTATTCCCCCCGGTGTTGATGAAGCGGCCTATGTCAAAGCCGGTTTCCTCACCGCCGTCGCCAAGGGCGAAGCCCACTCTCCCATCCTGGCTGCCGCCGAAGCTGTTGAGCTGCTGGGTACCATGCAGGGTGGTTACAACATTCAACCGCTGATCGACCTGCTGGATCACGCCACCCTGGCGCCGCTTGCCGCCAAGGGGCTCTCCCACACCCTGCTGATGTTTGACTCCTTCCACGATGTGGAAGAGAAGGCCAAGGCGGGCAATGTCCACGCCAAGCAAGTGATGCAATCCTGGGCTGATGCCGAGTGGTTCCTCTCCCGCCCGGAGCTGGCCGAGAAGATCACCGTCACCGTGTTCAAGGTGACCGGCGAAACCAACACCGACGATCTCTCGCCGGCACCGGACGCCTGGTCCCGCCCGGACATTCCGCTGCACGCGCTGGCGATGCTGAAAAACGCCCGTCCCGGCATTACCCCGGACAAGGATGGCGCCGTCGGCCCCATCAAGACCATCGATGCCCTGAAAGAGAAGGGCTTCCCGCTGGCCTACGTGGGTGACGTGGTCGGTACCGGCTCTTCCCGTAAATCCGCCACCAACTCGGTGCTCTGGTTTATGGGCGACGACATTCCGTTCGTGCCGAACAAGCGCGCTGGCGGTGTCTGTCTGGGTGGCAAGATTGCCCCGATCTTCTTCAACACCATGGAAGATGCCGGCGCCCTGCCCATCGAAGTGGACGTCTCCAAGCTGGAAATGGGCGATGTGATCGACATCTACCCCTATGCCGGCAAGATCTGCAAACACGGCACTGAACAGGTGCTGGCGCAGTTTGAACTTAAAACCGACGTGCTGATCGACGAAGTGCGCGCCGGTGGCCGTATCCCGCTGATCATCGGTCGCGGCCTGACTGACAAGGCCCGCGAAGCGCTGGGTCTGCCTTTCTCCACCGTGTTCCGCCGTCCACAGCCGGTGGCCGATACCGGCAAGGGCTTCACCCTGGCCCAGAAGATGGTGGGCAAGGCGTGCGGCGTGAAGGGCATTCGCCCGGGCACCTACTGCGAGCCCAAGATGACCACGGTCGGCTCCCAGGACACCACGGGTCCGATGACCCGCGACGAGCTCAAAGATCTGGCCTGCCTCGGTTTCTCCGCCGATCTGACCATGCAGTCCTTCTGCCACACCGCCGCTTATCCGAAGCCCATCGACGTACAGACCCACCACACCCTGCCGGACTTCATCATGAACCGCGGCGGCGTGAGCTTGCGTCCGGGTGACGGCGTCATCCACTCCTGGCTGAACCGCATGCTGCTGCCGGATACCGTGGGTACCGGTGGTGACTCCCACACCCGTTTCCCCATCGGCATCTCCTTCCCGGCGGGCTCCGGTCTGGTGGCTTTCGCCGCCGCTACCGGCGTGATGCCACTGGACATGCCGGAGTCCGTGCTGGTGCGCTTCAAGGGCGAGCTGCAGCCGGGCATCACCCTGCGTGATCTGGTCCATGCCATCCCCTATGCCGCCATCCAGAAAGGGCTGCTGACCGTCGAGAAAGCTGGTAAGAAGAACATCTTCTCCGGCCGCATCCTCGAGATCGAAGGTCTGCCGACCCTGAAAGTGGAACAAGCCTTCGAGCTGGCAGATGCCAGCGCCGAGCGCTCCGCTGCCGGTTGCACCATCAAGCTGGATAAAGAGCCGATCATCGAGTATCTGAAGTCCAACATCGTGATGCTGAAATGGATGCTCTCCGAAGGTTACGGCGACGTGCGCACCATCACCCGTCGCATCAAGGGGATGGAAGAGTGGCTGGCCAACCCGACCCTGATGGAAGCGGACAAGGATGCCGAGTATGCCGAGATCATCGAGATCGATCTGGCCACCATCAAGGAGCCGATCCTCTGTGCGCCGAACGATCCGGACGATGCCCGTCTGCTGAGCGACGTGGCTGGCGACAAGATCGACGAGGTGTTCATCGGTTCGTGCATGACCAACATCGGTCACTTCCGTGCCGCCGGCAAACTGCTCGAGAAGTATCAGGGCGAGCTGCCTACCCGCATGTGGATCGCGCCGCCCACCAAGATGGACAAGGATCAGCTGACCGAAGAGGGCTACTACGGCATCTTTGGTCGCGTCGGTGCCCGCATCGAGATCCCTGGCTGCTCCCTCTGCATGGGCAACCAGGCGCGGGTAGCGGAAGGGGCCTCCGTGGTCTCCACCTCAACCCGTAACTTCCCGAACCGTCTGGGTAAAGGTGCCAACGTCTATCTGGCCTCTGCTGAGCTGGCCGCCGTTGCCGCCATCCTCGGTAAGATCCCGACTGTGGCGGAGTACCTGCAGTACGCCAAGGCGCTCGATGCCACTGCGGCAGATACTTACCGCTACCTCAACTTCAACGAGATCGCCTCCTACACCAAGAAGGCCGATGCGGTGATCCTGCAGCAAGCCGTTTAACGGAGTTCTTGCGCGATTTGCGCAATAAGAAGCCAATAATGCCGCGTATTTACGCGGCATTATTTATTTGTGTGTTATTCACCGTCTTTTTTGAAGATTGTTTGCACGATCCTTGCTAGAGAGATCCAACCACCTGTTTGGTGGTTCGTTTTATAAACGCTTTGGGTTATGTTGTTCGGTTATGTGCGGTAATGATGAGGCATCGTTATCGAGGGAAAGTGGATATCTGTTCACTGGGTGCTTGCGTTGGCAGGCCTGACGAATTGCGGCGTGGTTCTTTATGTTTCTGTTCAGGATCGATCTCTCCCGAACCGGGTTACGCTTCGGCGGTGCCTTGCTGGTCTTTACCCTGCCGCTGCTGGTGGGAGGCTGGCTCATCCACAGCAATTATGTGCAGGAGCTGAAAGCGGAATCCAGCGCCTCGGCCCACAAGGCCAGAACCCTGATGGAGTCGATGCTGGATCATGCGGAGCAGGCCAATCGCTCCGTGCTGCCCTTGGTGAATGCTCCCTGTCGCGACAACCTGCTGGTGCTGCGCAAGAAGGTCGCCATCGAGCCTTTCCTGCGTTCGGTCAATCTGGTGCGAAATGGCATCATCAATTGCACCTCGCTGTTTGGTGAAGCCAATGATGCCGATGACGGCTCCATCTACACCGGCCGCAAGCTGCTGCTGATGAGTGGCAACCGGGTGCGGCAAAATCACCCGCTGCTGGTGGTGCGCACCGAGCAGGGCAAGGATGCCGCCTTGAGTGCCATCGACAGTACCCAGCTCAGCTTCATGCTCTCCATGAGCGGAAAATCCAGTGCGCTTTATCTGCAGGTGGGGTCGGCCTGGCTCAATGAGTCTGGCCGCTATCTGAGCGAGGCGCCCACCCTCCATCGCGGAATCAGCCAGTCCCTCACCTCATCCCATTATCCTTTCACCATCCATGCCGGTTATGCCATGCCGGTCTACTGGAAGTCGCTGTGGGCCGCGCGGCACGTGGCGCTGTCGTGGCTGGCGGTTTCCTCGCTTTTGCTGGCCTGGCTGGTGTGGTGGGTGCTGGGACGTCCCGGCTCGCCAACAGATGAGTTGCGACGTGCCCTGCGGGCCAGGGAGTTTGTTCCCTACCTGCAGCCGCTGATTGCCAGCCACGACGGCAAGATGATGGGCGCCGAGGTGCTGATGCGCTGGGAGCATGTCAATGAAGGGGTGATCCGGCCCGATCTCTTTATCCCGCAAGCGGAGGAGTCGGGACTGATCGTCCCCATGACCACCCATATCATGAAGCAGGTGGCGACACGGTTGAACCGCTCTCAGGAGCAGTTGCCCGACGGGTTTCATATCAGCTTCAACATCAGCGCCGCCCATTGCCACGATTTTGCCCTGCTGGCCGAGTGTCGCGCCTTCCTCGGTCACTTTGTTCCCGGCAAGGTGGTACTGGTGCTGGAACTGACCGAGCGGGAGCTGCTGATGTCAGATCCCCAGACCCTCTCCCTGTTCCGCCAGCTGGACGAGATGGGGGTCAAACTCGCCATCGACGACTTTGGTACCGGCCACTCCAGCCTGGCTTACCTGCAGCAGTTTCATGTGGATTACCTCAAGATCGACAAATCCTTTATCGCCCGCATCGGTACCGAGTCGCTCTCGGAACATATCGTGGACAACGTGATCGATCTGGCGACCCGGCTCGGTCTGGCGCTGGTGGCGGAAGGGGTGGAGAGTGAGCGTCAGGCTGACTACCTCAGGGCCAAAGGGGTCGACTATCTGCAGGGGTACCTGTTTGCCCGCCCCATGCCGCTGCGCCAGTTCTGCGAGGAGCTGCTGCCGGAAGAGGCACAAACCCGCCAGCCAGATGGGGTACGAGGCATCCCGAACGCCACCTGATCTATCGGTGACAGACGGGCGGTCAAGCTCCCCTCAGGAAGGGTAGGTGAGCGCTCTCTCCCTATCTCCCCTCGAGTGCAGGGGCTTGTTTTCCATGCCTTGTGGCTCACTTTTCGGTAGAATCGGCGCTCATTTTGACGTCAGTAAAAGATGAGGCGCGGTATGACGGTTCAGTTCCAGGCATTTCACAGCATCAAGGCGATCGGTAATCGGGAGGTGCTGTTCAACTGGTCGAGAACCAATCCCCTCGGGGCGCTGGATCAGGTGTGGCGCCCGAAAAACCGCGACGAGTTGCAAATGCTGCTGCGGGAACACCCCGAGCGCAAGCTGCGTCTTATCGGCTCCGGCCTCTCTTTTGAGCCCATTCACAGCGTCTATACCGAAGGCAGTCAGGCACTGCTGGTGGACTTGCACCACCTGCGCGGCCAGTTGGCGAAAACCGCCGATACCGTGACCTATCAGGCGGGGACGCCGCTCGATACCGTCTACGCCGATCTCATCGCCATGGAGCGGATGCTGCCCGCATCCCCGGGCGTTATCGGCATCCAGACCCTGGGCGGTGCCCTCAGCACCGGCACCCACGGTCAGGGGCTGCACCAGTCTGCCCTGTGCGATGCGGTGGAGGCCCTGACGGTGATGCTGGCCAATGGCGACATCATCCGGGTGGATCGCACCGATCCACGCTTCGGTGCCTTCGTGATGGGGATGGGGATGCTAGGCATATTGCTCGATGTCACCCTGCGTACCGTGCCCAATCGCATCATGCGCTGCACCAAGTTCACCACCGACTACCCCTTCCTGCTGGAGCACAACGAGCGGCTCAATCGCGAGCACGGCTTTGTAAAGAGCTGGTGGTTTGCCTGGACCGGCGAGAGCCACATCTGGCTGGTGGATCCCGCCTCCGAGGAGGAGGTTGCCCGCTACCGCGCCGGTGGCAGCGAGCCGCTGATGCTGGATGGTGATATCGACGCCCGCATGAACGCCACCATAGATGCCACCCTGCAAAAGATGGCGAAGGACACCAAGGATGAGGCGCTGGCCGGTGAGCACTTCGAGACTGTGCGTCGCTTCAAGGATGCCTCCGATCTGGTGGGCAACGTCTATCAGATCCTCTGCAAGGGGATCCCGGCCCCCCAGATCAACTGCGAGGTGGCGGTGCCGCTGCATCGCATGAACGAGGCGCTGGAGACCCTGCAAGCGTGGCAGCAGGCCAATCCGGGCGTGTTGCACTACCCCTTTATCCTGCGCTGCACCGGCCCTTCCGAGGCCTGGCTCAGCGCTGCCTATGGCCAGTCGGTCTGCTGGATCGGTTTTCTGGTCTATCTGGCAGCGGACGGCACCTTCGTCAACGGCTCCATGGAGCAGATGCGCGAGCTGCAGCAACTGCTGGTGCCGCTCGGTGGCATTCCCCACTTCGGTAAGCATCTGGCGATGGATCTCTACGACTTCCCGACCCTGCTGCCGCGCTGGAACGACTTCGTGGCGTTGAAAGCCGAGCTCGACCCCCATGGCCGCTTTGAAAACCGCTGGCTCAGCGACCTGTTTGCCAACCGGTAAGGATCTGACATGACCGATATGCAAGATATCCGTATCCCTGTGACCCTGCTGACCGGTTTTCTCGGCAGCGGCAAGACCACCTTGCTCAACCACTGGGTCAAGCAGCCGGAGCTCGGCGAGTGCGCAGTGCTGATCAACGAGTTCGGCTCGGTGGGGCTGGATCACCATCTGGTGCAGCAGGTAGATGAGCAGGTGATGCTGCTCGACTCTGGCTGCATCTGCTGCTCGGTGCAGGGCTCTCTGGTGGAGGCGTTGCAGGGGCTCTTTATGAAGGCCATCCAGCGCAAGATCAAACCGTTCAAGCGACTCATTATCGAGACCACTGGCCTCGCCGATCCGGCCCCCGTGCTCTTCACGTTGAGGGAAGAGGGCTTTATCGCCCAGCGCTACCGCTTCGATGGCACCGTCACCGTGGTGGATGCCGGTCATATCGAGCAGCAGTTGGCAGCCCAGTATGAGGCGGTGAAGCAGGTGGCGCTGGCGGATCTGCTGGTAGTGAGCAAGGGGGATCTGGTGGATGGTGAGCAGCTGGCTCGGGTCGAAGCCCAGCTGGCGGCACTCAATCCGGCGGCGCCGCTCCAGCGGGTGACCAATGGCGAGCTTTCGCCCAAGGTGCTGGAGAAGCTGGGCGCCTACAACGAAGCGGCCGGGCGCGATGTGCGCCAGCTGCTGGCCTGGCTGCGCACAGAATCCCCCAAGCAGGGGCTGGCGTCACCGATGCAGCCCAAGATGCAGCCGTTCGCCGCCAAGGTTGGCACTGCGGCGCCCACCCACTTCGATCACGGCAACATCGAGAGTTTCTCTTTGCGCATCGGCGAGCCGCTCAAGCCGTCTCGCTTGCTGGCTGCGATCGATGCGGTACAGGCACAGTATGGCGATGCCCTGCTGCGCCTCAAGGGGATCTTGCAGCTGGAAGGGGAGAGCCAGCCGGTGGTGATCCACGGTGTCCACGGCCAGCTCTATCCGCTGCAGGCGCTGGGCGACTGGCCGGAGGGCAAGGCCCAGTCCCGACTGGTGTTTATCGTGAAAAGTCAGGACAAGGCCGGTATCGAGCAGCTCTTTATGGCGACCCTCAAGGCCCCTGAGCCCACTCTGGAAGAGCGGCTCAAAGCCATGCTGGGTCAGCCCGACAACTGATCTTGCGCGTTGCAGCTCTCCTGTACCGGGTCAGGACGGCGGCGGTTGAACAGCACAAAGGCCACCGGCACAAAGTAGAACGAGAGCAGGGTCGCCAGCGCTGTGCCACCGGCGATGGCGATGGCAAAGGGTGGCCAGAAGCCGCCGCCCCCCAGCAATAGCGGGATGAAGCCGCCCACCGTGGTGATGGTGGTCGAGACGATGTGGCGGCTGCAACCGGCCACCAGATCACGGATCTGCGGCAGATTGCCCTGTTGTGCCAGCGGGTCTGCCTTCAGCTCGGCCAGAATGACAATGGCGGCGTTGATGGCCAGCCCCATCAGTCCCAGCAGGGCGATGATCACCGTAAACCCGAAGGGGTACCCCAGCAGCCAGACCCACAGCAGCCCGAGCCCCGCCGACTGGATCGCCACCAGGGTGACGATGCCTGCCAGCCGGAACGAGTTGAAGCTGAGCACCAGCACGGCCACCAGCAGCACGGCGACCAGGCTGACATGGGCCATCAGATTGCCCACCGATTCATCCCGCTTGGCGGCTTCCCCGCCAAACTCCAGTCGATAGCCCGGCGGCAACGCCAGCGCCTTGGCGGCCAGCCTCTCTTTGACCTGCTCCAGCACGGTTTGCGGCAGTACGCCGACCGCCAGATAGGCCTCCAGCACATTGACCCGCTCACCATCCCGACGGCTGATCTCCCCCCAGCTTGGCAGCAACTCGGGACTAGCCAGTGCCCGCAAGGTGAGATTGGCAGCCCCTTGCTGGCCGGTGCCGGTGAGCGACAGCGGCACATTGAGCAGCGCATCCGGATCCTGACGCAAGGGCTCGGCCAGTCGCACCCGAACCGGGATTGACTCGGTGCCTTCCAGCACAGTGCCGCCCAACCTGCCATCCAGTGCGCCCGCCAGCCGGGAGGCAACATCGGTCAGGCTCATGCCTGCCAGTCGGGCGGCCTCCTCATCGACCTGCAACCAGAGTTTGGGGGCCCCTGCCTGCAAGGTGGCGCGGGTCTGCACCACGGCCGGGGTATTGGCGAGCAGACTGCGCAGCTCCTCTCCCAGACGGTGTAGTTGTTCAAGGTCGGGGCCAAACAGCCGCAGCTCGACCGGGGCATTGAAAGGCGGCCCCTGTTCCAGCTTGCGCACCAGGAGCTGTGCTTCGGGAAATTTTGCATCGAGCCGCTGCTGCAGTTGTGGAATGAGCCGCTCGGCAGCATCGGCATCCTGCAGAGTGATCATCCCCTGGGCGTAATCGGCCCGCCCCTGTTTTCTGGGCACCAGGTTGTAGTAGAAGCTGGGGGCGTTGTCGCCCACCACCCAATCCTGACGAGCCAGCTCGGGGAGGCTGGCCAGCTCGGCGGAGATCCCCAGTGCCAGCTCGCGGGTGCGCGCCAGGCTCGCCTGTGGGGAGAGGCTGGCCTCGATGTGGATCATGTCCCGGTCGGCAGGGGGAAAGAACTGTTCGGTGAGGCTGCCCGCCACCCAGAAACCGAGCAGGGGCAGCAGACTGACCAGCAGCATGGTGCGCCAGGGGTGAGCCAGCGCCATGGCGATGCTCTGCTGGAAACGGGCGCTCACCCGGGGCAGGTGCAAGCCATCCTGATACCAGCGTCCCCCCTGGTCACTGCCAATCCAGCGGGCGGCGAGGCCAGCCACCAGGGTGTGGGCGATGAGGTAGGATCCCAACAGCGAGCAGATCACCGCCCAGGCGATGCCGCCGACAAACTCGCCTGCGGGGCCCAGCATCAGAATGATCGGCATAAAGGCGAGCATGGTGGTGAGGGTGGAGCCCAGCAGTGGCAGCCAGAGGTGGCCGATGGCTTCCAGTGCGGCGGCACTCATGGCCATGCCGTGGCGGCGCTGATACTGCACCCGATCCGCCATGACGATGGCGTTGTCCACCATGATCCCGAGCGCCACCACCAGACCGGTGACCGACATCTGGTGAATGGGCAGATTGATCAGGTCCATGCAGGCGAATGAGAACGCCACGGTAAGCGGCAGCGACAGGGCCACGATAATGGCTGCCTTGACGCCCAAGGTCACCAGCAGCACGGCCACTATGATGAGGAAGCCCTGCACAATGTTGATGAGCAGGGTGTCGAGCCGCTGATCGGTATAACGCTGCTGATCGAAGCTGGTGACGAGGCCGATATTATCCGGCAAGTCCTGTTGCAGCTGGGCCAGCATGGTATCGACCCGTGCCGACCAGAGGTCGATGCGGTGATCCTGTGCCATGCGCAGGCCGACCACCACGGCCCGTTCACCATTGGCAAAGGCCAGCTGGCTCTCCGGCTGGTGCAGGGTACGTCTTACCTCGGCCAGATCGCCAAGGCGCAGGGTCTGGCCCTGCTCGCCGGTACGCAGCGGGATCTGGCGGATCCGCTCCAGGGTATCGAGGGCACCGCGGATCTCTACCTGAAAGCGATTGTGGCTGCCCTGCAACTCCCCGGCGGCCACTTTGGCATCGGCACCACTCAGCGCCTGGGCAAGCTGTTCGCCACTCATGCCGCTGGCACTGAGGGCGAGGGGATCGAATCGCACCTCGATCTCCTCCTGTGGTGCCCCGACCCGCTCGACGTATTCGGTGCCCGGCAGCTGGCGAGCCCGGCGTTCCAGCTCGGCGCTGTAGCGGGCGAGGCGATCCAGCTGCGGCTGGCCCGGCCCGCGCCAGACCACATTGACCAGCCGGGTGAAGGGATAGCCTTTCTCATCGTCCAGCTTGGGGGCACTGGCGCCGGCTGGCAGCCCGGCGGCCAGATCTGCCAGCCGATCACGGACTCTGGACCAGACAGGCTCGACATCGCTGACCTCATCCTTGAGCTCCAGATTGATGATGGAGAGGCCGGGGCGAGAGCTCGACTCGATCAGCTTGATTTCGCTCTGGGCCCGCAGCCGGTTCTCGATGGGCTCGCTCACCAGCGCCTCCACCCGCTCGGCACTGGCCCCGGGGAAGTGGGTAACCACGCTGGCAAAACGGCTGGTGAGCTGGGGATCTTCGGTTCTAGGCAGGGTCTGCAATGCCGCAAGGGCGGCCGTCAGCAACAGCGCGACCGTCAACAGCAGCAGGCGGCCATTCTCGATAAACGGGCGGATCATGACTGTGGCTCCGGATGAGCCGCCTGATGATCCACGCTGGTGGTCAGGGTGACCTGCTGGCCCGGCACCAGTTTATGCAGGCCATCGGTCACCAGCTGTTCTTGTCCATTCAGGGCACCACTGATCCAGGCCCGCTCGCCATCTTGCTGCTGCAGGGTGACGTCCCGACTGACCACCCGGGGTGGCGTTTCGTCGTTGAGCAGATAGAGGGTCCAGCTGCCGCGCAATCCCTGGGTCAGCGCGGTGAGCGGTACCTCGTAGGCGCGGGTAGGCTCGCGGGTCTGATGCAACAGGGTGATCAGTTGCCCCTCTGCCAGTTGTTCGCCGCCCCGTGTCAGCTGGAAGCGGGCGGTGCGGGTGTGGGTCTGCCCGTCCACTTGTACCCCCAGATTAAGCAGGCGCCCCTCCAGTGATTGCGCACCGCTTTGCAGGGGGTAGTGTTGGCCGACGATCAGGGTCTCGGCCTGTTTCACCGGCACGCCGATATCGGCCTCCCACTGGCCGCTGCGGGTCAGGGAGAAGAGAGGCTGGCCTGCGGCCACCACGGCCCCCAATGCCTGCTCGCGGCTGACTACGATCCCGTTGAAGGGGGCGCGCAGCTGTGATTTCTCCTGTTTGACCCGGTTGGCTTCGAGGGCGGCGGCCAGCTGGTTGGCGCTTGCCTCCAGCATGCGGACTTTGCCTTGCTGTTCATCCAGCGCCTGACGGGAGCTGAACTGCTGCTGGCGCAGGGCGGTGAGTCGGTCGAGCGTCTGCCGGGCAAGGGTCAGTTCGGCCTCGTTCTGGGCGGCCCGGGCAGCCAGCTCTTTGGCTTCCACTGCCAGCAGCCGGGTGTCCAGTGTGGCCAGCAGTTCGCCAGCCGCGACCGGCTCTCCGCGTCCCTTGTGCAGAGTGGCGATCCGCCCTGCCAGCTCGAAGCCTATCTGGCTGTGCTCGGGAGCGATCACCCGGCCATTGAAACGGTGCAGCACCGGGTAGTGATCGCTGGCTTGCAGCGGCTGGGCGATTACCCGGGTCAGGGCGGGTGTTTCTTCTGACTCTGTGACCGGGCTGCAGCCACTCAGTAACAGCGCCAGCAGGATTAAGCAAAGTGTCATGACATCATCCTCTGGTTGACATAACATCAAATCACACCGGTGAGTCTAGTTTTTCGAAACTAGACTGTCCAGTTTGATTGTGGAGGAAAAATGAACATTTCACCCCGTAGTCAGCAGAAGCGGGCTGCGATCCTCGATGCTGCCGGGCGGCTCTTCTGTCAGCACGGTCTGCATCTGGTCAGCATGGACATGGTGGCCAGTGAAGCGGGCGTTTCCAAGCAGACGGTCTACAGCCATTTTGCCAACAAGGAGTCGCTGTTTGCCGAGGCGGTGGGCAGCAAGTGCGTCAGCAGCGAGCTGATGCCGGAGGTGTTGCTGCGTGGCAACAATGTGCGGGAGAGCCTGATTGCCTTTGGTCGCAGCTTTCGCAAGTTGATCCTGAGCGATGATGCCATCAATATCTTTCGCACCTGCATCAGCTGCAACGATGCCCAGCTGGCCACCCTTTTTTTCGAGGCGGGCCCGCTCTATGTGACCGAGATGCTGTCCAACTGGCTGGAGCAGCAGAAGCAGCAAGGCCTGCTTTGCCATCAAGACAGTGAACAGGCCGCCTTGCAGCTGTTGCTGATGTGGCAGGGCAAGGAGCGAATGCTCCGTGAGCTGGGTCTGCCGTTGACCCAGAGCGCTGCCGAGCAGGATGCCTGGACCCTGAGTTGTGTCGATCTCTTCCTGACCGCCGCCGCTCCCCCGCAAAAATAATGGAGGTGGCAATGAGCCACACAGTGACAGATGCCCAGCGCAAGTGGCTGCCCCTGTTGGCGGCGGTCGGTTTCTTTATGCAGGCGCTGGATGGCACCATTCTCAACACCGCCCTGCCCAGCATGGCTGAGACTTTGGGGGAGAGCCCGCTGCAGATGCAGTCGGTGATCATCGCCTACATGCTGACGGTGGCGCTGCTGATCCCGGCCTCCGGCTGGCTGGCAGACAGATTCGGTACCCGCCGCATCTATCTGGCCGCCATCTCGCTCTTTACCCTCGGCTCGCTCGCCTGTGCCGCCTCCAATTCCCTCTCCATGCTGGTGGCCGCCCGTGTGCTTCAGGGGATTGGCGGTGCGCTGCTGATGCCGGTGGGACGGTTGGCGGTGCTGCGGGTCTATGACAAGCACGAGCTGCTGCGGGTGATGTCGTTTGTCACCATCCCGGGGCTGCTCGGCCCGTTGATGGGGCCGGCGCTCGGTGGCTGGCTGGTGGAAGTGGCGAGCTGGCACTGGGTATTTCTCATCAACTTGCCGGTGGGGTTGCTCGGCTTTATCGCCAGCTGGCACTTTATGCCGGAGCTGCGGCAGCAGACCGCCCGGTTCGATTGGCAGGGCTTTGTGATGTTCAGCGTCGGCATGGTGCTGGTGTCGGTCGGCTTGCAGGGGCTGGGGGAGCACAGCATCTCCACCGGTTGGGCGCTGTTTGCACTGATCTTCGGCTTGGCGGCGATGGCGAGCTACTGGCTCTATGCCGCCAATGCACCGCAGCCGCTCTTTAGTCTGAACCTGTTCAAGACCGCCACCTTTGCCATCGGCATCTGGGGCAACCTGTTTGCCCGCCTCGGCAGCGGCGCCATGCCCTTCCTCACCCCGCTGTTTTTGCAGCTGGGGCTCGGTTTCTCGCCAAGCAAGGCGGGGATGACCATGATCCCCACCGTGATTGGCGCCATGCTGACCAAGACGCTGGTGAACAAGCTTATTCCGAAGGTGGGCTATCGCCGCATCCTGATCGGCAACACCCTGCTACTGGGGGCGATGATCGCCAGCTTCTATTTCATCGATAACCAGCTCCCCTACTGGGTCTTGCTGGGCTGGCTGGCGATCTTCGGCGCCATCAACTCGCTGCAGTTCTCCGCCATGAACACGCTCACGCTGCAAGATCTCAGCCCGACCCTGGCCAGCAGTGGCAACGGTCTGCTCTCGGTGGTGATGCAGCTCTCCATGAGTTTGGGGGTGGCGATTGCCGCCAGCCTGCTCGGGCTCTTCTCGGCGGGTACCTCAGCGGGCACCTTAGTGGCCGAGGGCCAGTGGCTGGCCGGGTTCCATCTTACCTACCTCTGTGTCGGGCTGCTCTCCATGCTGGCGGCGCTCATCTTCGCCCAGCTGGCGCGCGATGGGGCTACGCCGTCGGCGCGGGCAGATAGCTGACCTCGCAGGGGAGCTGCGCCAGCACTTCGGCCAGATGCTCGGTCGCCAGCAGAAAGGTCTGCTCCGGGTGGCCCGGAGTCCAGGTGAAGGCGGTGTGGTTGAGCAGTTGCGGATCCACCAGTAGCGGAATATCGGCACGGGGCAGGAAGGGGCAGACCGCCCCCGGCAGGCAGCCGATCTCCGCCTGCATCTCTTCGGCGGTGCAGATGGAGGGCTTGGCACCGAGTGCGGCCTTGACCGCCTTGTTGTCGAGCCGTCCGTCCCTGTGGGTCAGCAGCAGGGCGAAGCGGCCATCCTTGAACTTGAGAAACAGGGTCTTGCTGAACTCCGCCTGCCAGCCGAGGCGGGCCTTGACCTTTTCATCGGTGGCGTAGTCGAGGATGGGCTCGTGCTCGTAGCGCTGGTGGGGCAGTTCGGCCAGTAGCTGGCAGTTGAAATGGTGAATGGTATCGAGTGGCATGAGGTTCTCCTGTAGTGGGTGCTATCCTGCCAGCCTCGCAGGGTCAGGCCCAATGACACTTTCTTATCCGTGATAAGCAACCCTGACCGTGAAAACAACAAGGGCGCCGTGAGGCGCCCTTGTTGATCAGTGATGCTGCAATTCGCACGCTTCCCAGTGAAAGGGAATGGGGCACAGCTGCTGGGAGGCCTTGTCATAGGCTTGCCACAGCTCGCCCATGGTGCGGCCATCGACCGGGTGGCGCAGATTGGGGGCCAGTTCGGCCAGTGGCCACAGCACGAAGGCGTTGGTGAGCACTTCACCGCGCGGCAGCACCAGCGGGGTGTCGCAGACCAGATCGCCATAGAGCAGCAGATCGAGATCCAGGGTGCGCGGGGCGAACTTCTTGGCATCCGGCTCGCGGCCGTGGGCGAACTCCATGGCCCGCAGTCGCTGGCAGACGGTGGTCAGCGGCAGATCGGTCTCGGCAGCCGCCACCAGGTTGTAGAAGGGGCGGCCGTTGAAGCCGACCGCCTCGCTCTCGAATACCCGTGAGACCCGCAGCTCACCAAATTCGGCGTGCAGGGCATCGAGCCCGGCGCGAATATGGCGATCCCGCTCGATGTTGGAGCCCAGGCTGATATAGATGGTGGTCATCAGTTGCTGCTCGCGGCTGGCGTGCGATGGCGCAGGATCTCGACGCCGACCCCGGCGGCATTGGGCACGGCGCCCGGCTTGGTGAGGGTCACCTTGACCCACTGCACCCGCTCATCGGCCAACACCAGCATGGCAACCTGTTCGGCCATGGTTTCGACCAGTTCGACCACCTTGCCGCTGACATGCTCGCAAATCTTGTTGGAGAGATCGGCATAATCCAGTGCCAGATTGATATCGTCGGTTGCGGCGGCGGGACGGTTGTCGAACCCCATCTCGAGGTCGAAACAGAGTTTCTGGCGAATGCCCTTCTCCCACTCATATACACCGATAGTGGTCAAAACTTCGAGTCCGCGAATAAACACCTTGTCCATGACAGTACTTCTTCTTTACTCTTGATGGGCTGTGATGACAGCGCAGGGATGCAGGCTCGGCAAGCAGTTTGCCGCGCGGTCGGTTTGGGCGACACGCTTTTGGGCAAGCCCGAGCCAGCGCCAGAGAATGTGGCCCGCATCATACCCCATTCATATCGTGGTAAAAACGACCAAGATGACGGCCCTGACGATTTTGATGATTATTCTGGCCTACCTGGGTGGTTCTCTATCCAGTGCCGTGCTGGTTTCCCGGATCACGGGTCTGCCGGATCCCCGTGACCATGGCTCGCACAACCCGGGGGCCACCAATGTACTGCGCCTCGGCGGGCGCATGGCGGCGCTGGTGGTACTGCTGCTCGATGTGCTCAAGGGGACAGCTCCCGTCTATCTCGCCTGGTATCTGCAGATCAAACCCGTCTACCTTGGCTTTATCGGGGTTGCCGCTTGTCTTGGCCACATGTATCCCCTCTTCTTTCATTTTCGTGGCGGCAAAGGGGTGGCTACGGCGCTCGGTACCATGCTGCCCATCGGCTTTACCATGGGAGGAGCGGTGATCGGTACCTGGCTGCTGGTGCTACTGGTGAGCGGCTACTCTTCGCTGGCCTCCATTATTACTGTGCTGCTGACGCCGCTCTTTACCTATCTACTCAAACCCGAATATACCCTGCCAGTCTCCCTGCTCTCCTGCCTCATTCTGATCCGCCATCACGAGAACATCTCCCGCCTGCTTAAGGGGGAAGAACCCAGAGTCTGGGGGCGAAAACGTGCTGCCAGTGCCAAGGAAGTGGCAGAAATAGCCAATGTTGCGCAAAAAAGAGACGAACGAGACAAAAAGTGAAATTTCCCGTTGACCATCCGCCTTAAAATCCGTTTAATAGCGCCCACGCCCAGATAGCTCAGTCGGTAGAGCAGGGGATTGAAAATCCCCGTGTCGGCGGTTCGATTCCGTCTCTGGGCACCAAATTTTGGTGCCATGAAATAAAAATTTGTTCATGCACAATGGTTTAAAGTGTGCCGGCTTAGCTCAGTAGGTAGAGCAACTGACTTGTAATCAGTAGGTCACCAGTTCGATTCCGGTAGCCGGCACCATTTGCCCAGATAGCTCAGTCGGTAGAGCAGGGGATTGAAAATCCCCGTGTCGGCGGTTCGATTCCGTCTCTGGGCACCACTAATAATTCCTCCTTAGCTCAGTCGGTAGAGCGACGGACTGTTAATCCGCAGGTCGCTGGTTCGAGCCCAGCAGGAGGAGCCAAACCGAAAAGCCCTTGTCGCAAGACAAGGGCTTTTTTTCTTTGGTTCAATACCACTTTTTACCATAACAACAATCACACACGCACAGAATGACGGCAGGATAGATATGGAAAATCAAGTAGTTATAGAGTCAAAGGGGCGACTGGCCACCATCCGCGAGTGGCTTGAGCCCGTGCTGGTGCTGCTGATCCTGGGCAGCCTGTTTGGCTACCTCGGCAGCCAGATGGGCCTCTCCGCCATGGTCAACACCCTGTTCAATACCGCTCACCAGCTGTTGCTCAATACCGTGCTCTTCATCATGGGGATCACCGTACTTTCCGGCGCCCTCAGCCAGCTGCTGAGCGAATTCGGGGTGATCCGCCTGCTGGAGGTACTGTTGGCCCCCCTGATGAAGCCGGTGTTCCGCTTGCCGGGACGTACCGCGCTGGCGGCGCTGATGACCTTCTTCTCCGATAACCCGGCGGTGATCAGCCTTGCCAAGGACAGCCGCTTTCGCAAGGGCTTCACTCCGTGGCAACTGGTGTCGCTCACCAACTTCGGTACCGCCTTCGGGATGGGCCTGATCGTGGTCACCTTTATGGCCACCCTGCAACTGCCGGGCGGCGAGTCCACCGCCAGCGCGGCGCTGATCGGTCTGCTCGGTGCTCTGGTTGGCTCGGTAGTCTCTACCCGACTGATGCAGCGAATGATCCGTCCGCTGGTGGGTGAGGTGCTGGATGATGAGCCGACGGATGCCAAGGGGCACAAGGTCGGGGTCAGTAAAGAGGCGGCGCCGGGCTGGCTGCGGATCCTCAACTCGTTGCTCGATGGCGGCAAATCCGGCGTGGAGCTGGGGATGGCGGTGATCCCGGGCGTGCTGATCATCAGCACCTTCGTCATGCTGCTCACCTTCGGCCCGGGGGAGAAGGGCTATACCGGTGAAGCCTTCCAGGGGGTTGCCTTGCTGCCGGTATTGGCTGCCAAGGCTGGCTGGCTGTTTGACCTGCTATTCGGCTTCCAGCAGCCGGAGCTGGTCGCCTTCCCGGCTACCTCGCTCGGCGCAGTGGGTGCCGCCATGTCGCTGGTGCCCCCCTTTATCGCCAAGGGGTGGATCACCGGTAACGAGGTCGCGGTGTTTACCGCCATGGGGATGTGCTGGAGCGGCTTTTTGAGCACCCACACCGCCATGCTCGATGCCCTCGGCTATCGCCATCTCACCTCCCGCGCCATTGTCGCCCATACGGTCGGCGGCTTGTGCGCCGGGGTGGCCGCACACCAGCTTTATATGCTGCTGGGCTGAGCAGAGTGAAAAGAGAGAGGGGCGCTGCGGCGCCCCTCTCTGTATCCTGCAGACGAAACTCGCCTATTCGTTATGGCCGATCAGGCACTGTGCGATCACCGCTTCCGGCATCATCTCCCGCAGCCCGGCGATCAGTTTTTCCCCCGCCTCATGCAGCGCAGCCAGCGGCATCTCGGGCAGGCTCTCCAGAATGAACCACATCTGGCCCGAATCGACACTCAATCGGGTGCGTACACCCTGCCGCCAGTTCCAGCGCCGACAGGTGACCCCCTTGTCATCCCGCCAGACGACCTCGCCGGGCTCCACTGGTTCGTGGGTCGGCTCGCCCCCCTTCATGGTATCGAACCGCTCGCTGCCATCGGCCACCACCAGTCGCGGCAGTCCCTCATAGGCAAGCAGGTTTTCGCCCCCCACCGGAATGGCGTAACGGATACTGATGGCGTTGTAGAGATCGACCACGGGATCGATGGCGGGCAGGTTGCCATCGCGGGCGACCCGTTTTCTCAGAGCTTCGGCGGAACAGGGAGTCCGCTGCGGCTTGGCGCCGAACTTTCTGAATAGATCGCCCCAGGCGGCGAGATGCGCCTCTGCCCACGGCACATCGGCAGTCAGCATGGCGGTGCAGGCTTCATCAAGGGCGCGTGCCCCCACGTTCGGGTCAACCACGGCTGCGGCCTGCACCGTGATGCTCAGAGCGCGAAAGCTGGGAGCCAACTGGCTGACTTCGGGGGAGATATAGGGGGTGATCAGGGACATAGCGACTCCATAAAACGAACGAGGCTGGGAGAAGGCGGTTGCCGGCCAGCATAGCGGCAACGGCAAATCCGGTTTGAGAGCCATCTTGCGCGAACATTTTAGATAAGAAAATTTACATGATCTTAATAGCCATAAGTTTCATGAATGAAAAATGATGTGTTCAAGGAGATGGCGGGCATGTACCGGTATATAGCGAAGAGTAGCCCTGCGGTTTCCGGTTCGTTGCGGCAATACCCCTTTGCCGCCTTGATCTGCAGCGGCAGCCGCTGGCCGTCCGGCTCTCTTGTGATGCCCTCAGTTGTCATGCCCAAGCACGAGGCGGTCACTCAAATCGCTTGATTGCTCAATGAGTTGGCTATGGCTGGCGTTTTTTCATCGTTCTGGCCCCGCTTATGCATTTCTCTTGGCAACACCATCAAGGGTCGTTGTCGCGGAGAGATATCATGATCAGCAGCCTGCTTCCCCTTGCCTCGATCGCCCTCAAGCTGGGCAGCCAGCTGCTTGGCAGCAGTAGCAAACCCCAGCCCGTGCAGCCTGCCGTACAGGAGGAGCACCTAGCCCCGACCGTCCAGAGCCTGTTCCAGCGACTTGGTATCAAGGATGCCGATAGCGAACAAAACCGCTCGGCCATCAACCACTTTATGGGGGAGCTGATGCAGACCCTGGGGCAGGAGAATGGTGGCCAATCCCTCACGGCTGCCATCGACAGCGCCCGCAATCAGCTGGCGAGCGGCACCCAGAGTACACGCCTCGATGCGCTGCAAAGCGAGCTCGATACCCTCAAGGATTCCCTCGGTGCCAGCCATCTCAACCTCGATCAGCTGCTCGGCGCCTTTAAACAGACCCTGCCCAATGGCAAGGGAGATGGGGTTGGCAAGCTGCTAAATGCCAGCGCGTGAACGGTGGCAAGCAATAAAAAACGGCAACCTCGGGTTGCCGTTTCTGTTTTTGGTTTAACACGTTATGAGGGAGGTGATGGCGGGTTTTCCATGTCGCTGGCTACTTCTACCTGCCCTCTTGCGTACAAAGCGTGAGCTGCCTCTTGGCGATCCGCTGCCTCCTTGTTCTGACTGAGTTTGAACTTGCCGACTAGCCCAGTTATCTCGATTTCGATTCCCACCACAGCAGCCACTTTGGCCTCGAGATAGTCTCGGGGGGCATCTGCCATTTTCCATGGGGTCGGTTCTCCGGCCTCATGATGACGAGTCAGATTTGCCAGCAGGCGGCGTACGAAGCGGGCATCGTCGCGAATCTGGATGCGACCGTGAGCATGCACAACGCTGTAGTTCCAGGTCGGTACCTGCTGGTGATGCGCTTTCTTGCTTGGATACCAGTTAGGGGAGATATAGGCATCTGCAGCCTTGAAGATCACCAGGACTTCGTCCCCATCCCTGGCCTCTTGCCAGAGCGGATTGTTGCGGGCTACATGGGCACGTAGGACGCCATGCTTCCCACTCTCCGTGTCCAGTTCGAACGGAAGATGGTTCGCATCCAGCCCCCGCTCACCGTGGGTGATCAGCGCTCCTAGCGGATGTGCCTGCATCAGTTTATGCAGAGCTTCGGGGTCATCGGTGGCGAAATAAGGTGGTAGATACATGCAGACTCCTTTATCGATAGTTGGCTTCCATGCATAACGCATCGGATGCCCATTCTTGCGTCAGCAGGGACATCAAGCGATAGCCGGGGAATAAAAAGAGGGCCTAAGCCCTCTCGTCACATATCACCAACCGCGATCAACCCACCCGTTTGGCCAGCCACTGTTCGGCGGCAGTCAGGGCTGCTTCTACCTGCTCCCGGGCAACGCCGCCTTTGGCAACCCGTTTGGCCAGTGTCGCTTCCAGTTCCAGATTGGGGTAGACGTCGAACTCGATTACCGGGCTGAAGCGCTGGAACTCGCCGATGGAGAGCTCCTCCAGCGGTTTGCCCACGCTGATGGCAAAGACCACGGTTTCACCGACGATATGGTGCGCCTCACGGAATGGAATCCCCTTGGCCACCAGATAGTCCGCCAGCTCGGTGGCGTTGGCGTAGCCGCCCTGCGCCGCCGCCATGGTGCGCTCACCATTCACCCTCAGATCGATCAGCACCAGCGCCGCCATATCGAGGCAGTCGTGCCAGGTATCGAGGGCATCAAACAGCCCTTCCTTGTCTTCCTGCATGTCCTTGTTGTAGGCCAGCGGCAGCGCCTTGAGGCTCATCAGCATGCCCATCTGGGCGCCGACCACCCGGCCGGTCTTGCCGCGGATCAGCTCCAGCGCATCGGGGTTCTTCTTCTGCGGCATCAGCGACGAGCCGGAAGTGACCGCATCGGAGAGCTCGACAAAGCCCGCCTCGCCGGTGTTGTAGAAGATGAGATCTTCGGCAAAGCGCGACAGGTGGGTCATGGAGAGGGACGCCACGTGCATCAGCTCCACCACGTGATCCCGGTCTGAGACCGAATCCAGGCTGTTGCGGGTGGCAGCGGCAAAGCCCATGTCCAGCGCCAGCGCTTCACGGTCGATGGCATAGGCGGTGCCTGCCAGCGCGCCGCAGCCGAGCGGGCTGGTGTCGAGCCGCTTCAGCGCATCCTGCAGCCGGGAGTAATCCCGCTCCAGCATCTCCACATAGGCCAGCGCCCAGTGAGCGAAGGTGACCGGTTGGGCCCGCTGCAGGTGGGTGTAACCGGGCAGCACGGCAGCCTGATTGGCACGGGCGGAGGCGACCAGCCCCTGCTGCAGGGCGGTGATGGAGCCGAGCAGCAGCTCGCCCTGCGCCTTGCACCAGAGTTTCAAGTCGGTGGCGACCTGATCGTTGCGCGAGCGGCCGGTGTGCAGCTTTTTGCCAAGATCGCCGACGGCGGCGATAAGCGCGCTCTCGACCCAGGAGTGGATATCTTCGGCGTCCGAGCTCAGGATCTGTTGGGGATCCTGCTGCACCGAGGTGAGCAGCACTTCCATCGCCTGTTGCAGTTTGCCCTGCTCATCGGCGGTCAACACGCCCACTTTCACCAGCGCTCGGGCCCAGGCCATGGAGCCCTGAATATCCTGCTCCGCCAAGCGGTAATCGAACCGCAAGGAATCGTTGAATTGCTTGAACCGGCTATCGGCTCCCTGACTGAAGCGTCCACCCCAAAGTGCCATACTGCTCTCCTTGAATGCGTTGTCGGCGGCGCCCTGGCCACCGAGCTTGAAATCGTGCCCTGTTTTTCTGCGAGCCTGTTATCTCACAGAAGCGGCCGGGGCGCTGCCGCTCTTGTCACACCCGCCGATGATGGCTCAGGGGCCATGCCCTCGGCCTATAGAAGAGGGGGCCATGCCCCCTCAACGGAATCAACGGGTTATCGCGCTTGCTTAACCGTGGGTGTGATCGCCACCGATGGCCTGATGCTGTTCCTTCATGGCGCGGATCCGGCTGGCCAGGGTGTAGAGGCGGATAAAGCCTTCGGCATGGCTCTGGTCATACACTTCGTCGGCGCCGAAGGTGGCGAAGTCTTCGGAGTAGAGGCTGTTCGGCGACTTTTTCTGCACCGCAGTGACCTGACCTTTGTACATCTTCAGCACCACTTCACCATCGAGATCTTCGGCGATGGCGTTGGCAGAGGCGAGGATCGCCTTGCACAGCGGGGTGAACCAGCGGCCGTCATAGACCAGATGGGAGAACTCGGCACCCAGCTTTTCCCGCCAGGCGCGGGTCGGGCGATCCAGTACCAGCTCTTCCACGGCGCGCAGCGCGGCGACCATCACGGTACCGCCCGGGGTTTCGTAGCAGCCACGGGACTTCATCCCCACCATCCGGTTTTCGGTGATGTCGATGCGGCCCACGCCGTGCTTGCCGGCACGCTCGTTCAGGGTCATCAGGATCTGGTGCGGGCTGAGCGGCTGGTCGTCAACGGCTACCACTTCACCCTGCGCCACGGTCAGCTTGACGTACTCCGGCTGATCCGGTGCCTGCTCGGCCGGTACGGTCCACTGCCAGACCGCTTCGGAGGGCTCGTTCCAGGTGCTCTCCAGCTCGCCACCCTCGGTGGAGATGTGCCAGGCGTTGGCGTCGCGGCTGTAGATCTTCTTCAGGGTCGCCTTGCAGGGGATGTTGCGGGTCTCCAGATAGGAGAGCAGATCTTCCCGGGAGCGCATGTCCCAGATCCGCCACGGGGCGATCACTTTCAGCTGGGGCGCCAGCGCGGCGACCGCACCTTCGAAACGCACCTGATCGTTACCCTTGCCGGTGCAACCGTGGGAGATGGCATCGGCCCCTTCCGCCAGCGCGGCCTCGACCATCGCCTTGGCGATCACCGGACGGGCCATGGAGGTGCCCAGCAGATAGGTGCCCTCATAGACAGCGCCAGTCTTCAGGGTCGGGTAGACGTACTCTTTGACGAACTCTTCCCGCAGATCCTTGATGATGCACTTGGTGGCGCCGGAGGCGATGGCCTTCTGCTCGATCCCTTCCAGATCGTCGCGCTCCTGACCGACGTCGGCCACGAAGGCGATGATTTCGGCGTCATAGTGCTCTTTGAGCCAGGGGATGATGGCCGAGGTATCCAGTCCACCCGAGTAAGCCAGTACGATCTTGTTGATTCCGCTCATTTTACTTCTCTCCATGATGATTCAATAAAAGGGTCGTGATTCAGGTTGAGTGCCGCGTTACTTGTTGCCGAGAAGGGTCAGCAACACGGCGTTCTGGATATGCATCCGGTTTTCGGCCTCGTCCATGATGAGGGAGGCGGGGCCATCCATCACCTGCGAGGTGATCTCCAGCTCCCGGTGCGCCGGTTGGCAGTGCAGCACATGTGCAATGCCGGTGCGGTCGAGCAGGGCCTGATTGATCTGGTAAGGCATAAAGAGGTCTTTGACCTGCTCCATCGGGGTGTTGTCACCCATGGAGACCCAGGTATCTGTGTAGGCCACGTCGAACCCTTCAATATCCGCCACGTCATCGCTGATGTGGATGGTTGCCCCCGACTTGGCCGCCAATGCCTGCGCCTGCAGGAAGATCTGGGTATCCGGGCCGTGGCCTTTCGGGCAGATCAGGGTCACGTCGGTGCCCAGGGTCGCCCCCAGCAGCAGCAGAGAGTGGCTGACGTTGTTGCCATCACCGAGGTAGGCAAGCTTCACCTTCGACAGATCGTCGTAGTGCTCGGCAATGGTCATAAAGTCGGCCAGCCCCTGACAGGGGTGGTAGAGGTTGCACAGGCTGTTCACTACCGGCACTGTGCCGTGCTCTGCCAGCTCGACCAGGGTCTGGTGATCGAACACCCGGGCGACGATGGCATCACACCAGCGGGACAGGTTGGCAGCGAAATCCTTCACCGACTCCCGCTTGCCCAGCGCGCCGTTTTGCTGATCCAGATAGACGCTGTGGCCGCCCAGTTTGGCGATGCCGATGTCGAAGGTGACCCGGGTGCGCAGGGAGGGTTTTTCGAACAGAGTGACCACGCTCTTGCCGGCCAGCGCCTGGCTGTACTTCTTCGGGTCGGCCTTGACCGCTTTGCCCAGCGCAATCAGCGCCTCGATCTGGGCTTTGTTCAGATCACTGTCTTTCAGAAGATGTTGCATCGGATGTTCCTTGTTCCGGTGGAGATCAAATGGCCACTTGGGTGCCGACCGCGCCGCCAGCCAGCAGCTTGAGCAGCTGATCCGGGTAGCGCCAGCTGGCGACACAAACCGGCTTGCCGAGGGTCTCGGCAGCGTGCAGGGCGGCTTCTACCTTGACCGCCATACCATCGCGGATCACCCCTTTCTCCATCAGATCCAGCGCGGTCAGCTTGTCGAGCTGGGGCACCAGCTTGCCCTTGCCATCGAGGATGCCGCTCACATCGGAGAGCATCACCAGATCGGCACCAAGGGCCTCGGCAATGGCGGTGGCTGCCTGATCCGCGTTGACGTTCATCAGTTGCCCGTCGGCGGTGATGCCAATGGAGCTCACCACCGGCAGGAAGCCCTGACCGAGGATGCCCGCCACCAGTGCCGGGTTGCCCGGCTTGCACTCGCCGACTGCACCGAGATCCGGGTCGAGCTGGGTCACCTGACAGAGGCCGCCATCTGCCAGACAGAGCCCCACCGCCGGAATACCTGTGGCGATCGCCTTGGCCATCATCTGCTTGTTGGCAGTGCCCGCCAGCGCCCCGGCAATGAAGGGGATCTGCTCGAACGGGGTCACCCGCAGGCCGTTCTTTTTGGTGGAGGTGAGGCCCAGCCCCTTGAGCAGGTCATCCACCAGACAGCCACCGCCGTGCACCAGCACCAGCGGACGGTGCTGATCATCGAGAAAGGTTTTGAGGGTGGCGAACAGGGCGGTCAGCGCCTCGTCGTTCTCGATAAGGGCGCCGCCCAGCTTGATTACCAACGTCTGTTTGTCCATGTTCGAGATCCTTCCTAAGTCCTTAAATCAGGCCGGTGGCCGGTTCAAAACCAAATTTGATATTTATGCACTGCATGGCTTGCGAGGCGGCGCCCTTGAGCAGGTTGTCGATGGCAGAGACCACCACCAGCATGTTGCCCTGCTGTTGCCAGGCGATATCGCAGTAAGGGGTGTTTGCCACACCGCGAATAGAGGGCATCTGGCCGGTGAGGCGCACCAGCGGCTTGCCTTCATAAGCCTTGAGGAAGGCCTGATCCACCTGAGTGGGGGTGACGCCGTCCGCCAGCTGCACATAGATGGTGGCCAGAATGCCGCGCACATAGTTGCCAAGGTGGGGCTGGAACAGCACCTCCTTGCCGAGGTGATGGCTGATCTCCGGCTGGTGTCTGTGATTGAAGGTGCCGTAGGGATTGAGGCTCACTTCGCAGAAGCTGGTGTTGATGGCCGCCTTGCGACCGGCGCCGGAAACCCCGGAGACGGCGTTGATGATGGGCTGCCACCCCTTGGCAATCAGACCATCCTGCTGCAGCGGCTTGAGAGCGCACAGCGATGCGGTCGGGTAGCAACCCGGCACCGCAATCAGCTGGGCGGTAGCGATGGCATCGGCATTCCACTCCGCCAGGCCATAGACGGCCTGATCCAGCCACTGCTCGCTGTCGTGGGTGAAGCCGTAGAAGCTGTCGTAGAAGCCCTGATCCTTGACCCGGAAGGCGCCGGAGAGATCGAACACCGGCAGCCCCTTGGCGAGAAACTTGGGTGCCAGCTCGGCGCTCACCTCGTGGGCGGTGGCCAACAGTACCAGATCGGCCTGGGTCAGGATCCGGGTCATGCCATCGTCGTCCAGCGGCAGCAGCGGCTGATCGAGGGCGCCTACCCACTGGGGATGCAGGGAAGAGAAGCGCTTGTGGGCATCCTGACTGCCGGCGGAGACGTAGAGGCCGAACAGTTTGAGTTGTGGATGGTTCTGTACCAGTGCGGCCAGTTCGGCTCCCGCGTAGCCACTGGCACCGACGATAACGGTGTTAAGCATGTTGAATATTCCAAGTCAGAGTTCGAGATTCACAGCATGGAGCTGCAGTGCATGGGGTTCATTCACCCCGGTGCACCGTCTTGATAAAACAAGTGCGGAGGGGCGATTCAGGCGGGTGTGTGTCGTCGGTTATAGATCAGGTGACAGAACATTAACTTTCCCTTACAACTAGAAGCCTTTGTTGATGAGCCAGATATTCAGGTAAAATTAAAGAATATTCATGCACTCACTTTGCATTTGTATTTTCTAACAGAAACATTCCGGGGACGCAAGGAGGAGCTGATGGCCAATCTGGATTTTTTTTCACTTTATAAGAATATTATTGCGATTCCCTCTATCAGCAGCACGGATCCCAAGTGGGATCAGAGCAACGAGGCGGTGATCCGGCTGCTGGCCGACTGGTTCGGTCAGCTCGGTTTTCAGTGCGAGGTAACGGCGCTCCCCGACCTGCCGGGCAAGTTCAATCTGGTGGCGACGATTGGTCAGGGGGAAGGCGGTCTGCTGCTGGCAGGCCACACCGATACGGTGCCGTTTGATGAAGGAGGGTGGAGCAAGGATCCCTTCAAGGTGACCGAAGAGGGCAACCGTCTCTATGGTCTCGGTACCATCGATATGAAGGGCTTCTTCGCCTTTATCGTCGAGGCGCTCAAAGAGATCGACCTCACCAAGCTGACCAAGCCGCTGCGCATTCTCGCTACCGCCGATGAAGAGACCACCATGGCGGGGGCCCGCGCTATCGCCGCGGCGGCCGAATTGAAACCCGACTACGCCGTGATTGGCGAGCCGACCGGACTGGTGCCGGTGGTGGCCCACAAGGGTCATATGTCGGAGGCGATCCGCATTACCGGCAAGAGCGGTCACAGCTCGGATCCCGCCAACGGTGTCAACGCCATGGAGATCATGCACAAGGCGATGGGGCAGGTGTTGCGCTTGCAGCAGGATCTGAAAGATCGCTACGCCGACCACCGCTTTGCCGTGCCGCAGCCAACCCTGAACCTGGGTTACATTCAGGGGGGTGACAGCCCGAACCGCATCTGCGGCTGCTGCGAGCTGCATATCGACCTGCGACCCACCCCGCAGGTGGGGCCGGACGAGCTGATGGGGATGCTGAAAGAGGCGCTGTCGCCCATCGAGATCCACCAGCCGGGCTGCCTGCATCTGCAACATCTGCATGAACCCATTCCTGCCTACGCCTGCGCCGACGACTCTGTGCTGGTGCGCGAAGCCGAGAAAGCGAGCGGCCGCGCCGCCGAGTCGGTCAACTACTGCACCGAGGCGCCGTTTATCCAGCAGCTTGGTTGCCAGACCATAGTGATGGGCCCCGGTCATATCACCCAGGCGCACCAGCCGGATGAGTATCTCGACCTCTCCTTCGTCAAGCCGACCACCGCAGTGTTGCAACACCTGATCAGACGTTTTTGCCTGTAGCGGCGACGGTGAAAGGGGCGTAAAAACTGTAAGTAAGTTACATAACAAGCCGGTTGTGGAGTGGTGATGGAAATACATGTTCTGAATCGGCCTGTTATTTGACCTTGCGCAGACAATCTGGGTAGATTGTCACCCTAAGATGACGGAGCATATGTTGTAATCGCACAACAATAAGTGAGGTCGTCTAGCACCCCGGATGGGTGTCAGGCACCAACAAGATAAGGATGTGGAATGAACGAAAAGTACGCCGCACTACGCGCCAACGTAGGTATGCTGGGTCAGCTGCTGGGTAAATCCATCAAGGATCATCAGGGTCAGGCCTTTCTCGACAAGATCGAAACCATTCGCCAATTGGCCAAGTCCTCCCGCAAGGGCAATGAATCAGACCGGGAACGTCTGCTCGATACCCTGCGAACCCTGAGCGATGACGAACTGCTGCCGGTGGCCCGCGCCTTCAGCCAGTTCCTCAATCTGGCCAACGTGGCGGAACAGTTCCACACCATCTCCCGTCGCTGTGAAGAGCAGGTCTGCACCCCGGATCCGCTGGAGCAGATGTTCGATAAGCTGAAAGCGTCCAACCTGTCGCAAGAGGCCATCATTCAGGCCGTGCGCGAGCTGGATATCGATCTGGTGCTGACCGCTCACCCCACCGAGGTGACCCGTCGCACCCTGATCCACAAGCACGTACAGCTCAACGACTGCCTCGAGGCGCTGGAGCTCTCAGACCTGCTGCCCCGCGAGCGGGACAAGATCCTCAATCGCATCGAACAGCTCATCAATCAGGCGTGGCACACCAACGAGATCCGCGAACAGCGCCCGACTCCGGTCGACGAGGCCAAGTGGGGCTTCGCCGTGGTGGAGAACAGCCTGTGGCCCGCCATTCCCGAATTCATGCGCAATCTGGACGAGCGTCTGCAACACCATCTGGGTGTGCGGCTACCGCTGGATGCCGCGCCGGTCAAGTTCACCTCCTGGATGGGCGGTGACCGTGACGGCAACCCCTTCGTCACCGCCAAGGTGACTGCCGAAGTGCTGGAGCTGGGTCGCTGGATGGCGGTGAGCCTGTTCTACAAAGACATCAAGGAGCTTACCTCCGAGCTCTCCATGTCCGACTGTACCGACGCCGTGCGCGCTCGCGTTGGCGATCACCCCGAGCCCTACCGTGCACTGGTGCGCGAGCTGCGTGAAGCGCTGCGCGAAACCAAGGAGCACCTCACTGCCAAGGTGCAGGGTCAGGCGAGCGAGAGCCAGGATCTGGTCAAGACTACCGCCCAGCTGCGCGAGCCGCTGGAGCTCTGCTACCACTCACTGCACGCCTGCGGCATGGGCAACATCGCCGATGGCATGCTGCTGGATGTGCTGCGCAAGGTCGCCTGTTTCGGCATCCATCTGGTCAAGCTGGATATCCGTCAGGATGGCGAGCGCCACGGGCTGGTCTTCTCCGAGCTGACCCGCTATCTGGGTCTGGGTGACTACGCCGAGTGGAGCGAAGATGACAAGCAGGCCTTCCTGCTCAACGAACTGAACTCTCGCCGCCCGCTCATTCCCCACGACTGGGAGCCGAGCGCCGAGGTGCGCGAGACGCTGGATACCTGTCAGGTCATCGCCGAGCACGACCCCGATGCGTTCGGTATCTACATCATCTCCATGGCCGGTGCGCCGTCCGACGTGCTGTCGGTGCAACTGCTGCTCAAAGAGGCGGGCTGCAAGTTCCGCATGCCGGTCGCCCCGCTGTTTGAAACCCAGGATGACCTGATGGCAGGCACCGCCGTGATGGAGCGTCTGCTCTCGGTGGACTGGTATCGCGGCTACATTCAGGGCCGTCAGTACGTGATGATCGGTTACTCCGACTCTGCCAAGGATGCGGGCATGATGGCCGCTGGCTGGGCCCAGTACGCCGCCATGGAATCCCTGGTGGGGCTGGCCGAAGCCAACAACATCCGACTCACCCTGTTCCATGGCCGTGGCGGTACCGTCGGTCGTGGTGGTGCGCCTGCCCATCAGGCCATCCTCTCCCAGCCGCCGGGATCCCTGCGCGGCGGTCTGCGTACCACCGAACAGGGGGAGATGATCCGCTTCAAGTTCGGTCTGCCGAAAGTGGCGATCAAGAGTCTGGAGCTCTACACCAGCGCCGTGCTGGAAGGGAACCTGCTGCCGCCGCCCAAGCCGAAAGAGTGCTGGCGCGAGGTGATGGAACAGCTGGCCGCCGACTCCTGCGATCACTACCGAAGCATTGTGCGCGGTCATCCGGACTTCGTCCCTTACTTCCGTGCCGCCACCCCGGAGATGGAGCTCGGCAAGCTGCCGCTCGGCTCCCGTCCCTCCAAGCGCAAGCCTAACGGCGGCGTCGAGAGCCTGCGCGCCATTCCGTGGATCTTCGCCTGGACCCAGAACCGCCTGATGCTGCCGGCTTGGCTCGGTGCCCACAAGGCGCTGCAACAGGCGATCGACGGCGGCAAGCTGGCGGTGTTGGAAGAGATGAGCGCCCAGTGGCCCTTCTTCCGCACTCGCCTCGAGATGCTGGAGATGGTGTTCCTCAAGGCGGACGTCTGGCTTGCCGAATACTACGACACCCGTCTGGTGCCGCAGGAGCTGTGGGGCCTTGGCAAACAGCTGCGTCAGGAGCTCGCCGAATCCATCGAGGTTGTGCTGAAACTGAGCCCGCGCGGGGATCTGCTGGAGGATCAGCCCTGGATCAAGGAGTCCATCAAGCTGCGCAACCCCTACACAGACCCGCTCAACGTGCTGCAAGCCGAGCTGCTCAACCGCTCCCGCAACCACCCGGAGACCCTGCACCCCGAGCTGGACAAGGCGCTGATGGTCACCATCGCCGGTATTGCCGCAGGTATGCGCAACACCGGTTGATAGCCAGCCCAAGCCAGCAGGCTTCAGCAATATCCATCAAGCCAAAGGGCGCCGACACGGCGCCCTTTGTTTTTTGTTGCCCAGCAGAATTCGGCTCGATGGGAACCCCACCCATGTTTTGGACTGTATTTTGTAGGGTGCAGCAAGCGCAGCGCATTGTACGGCTGGGAAATGATTTTAGCCCTGACTCGTACTGCGTTTAATTCGGCAAGCAGCACAATTCACCTTGTTCATTGCTCTCTACTCATTACCGGTGATGGGTACAGATTTCCCCTCCGGCTTGCATCCCTCGCCATGCAGGCGCAGACTGTTTGGCCTTGTTTTTATGCGATTCGATTCAAGGCAACCATCATGACTCCTGCCATCAACTTGCTGAAGAAGCTCAAGATCCCCCACAAGCTCTACCCCTACGAGTGCGAAGCCCACGACGATTTTGGCAAGCATGCCGCGACCCAGCTCGGGCTGCCGGAGGCGCAGGTGTTCAAGACCCTGGTTGCTCATCACGACAAGCAGGCGGTGGTGGCCATCGTTCCCTCATCCGGCATGTGCAGCCTGAAGCAGCTGGCCAAGGCGACCGGTCTCAAGAAGGTGGAGATGATGAAACCGGCGGAAGCGGAGAAGCTGACCGGTTACAAGGTGGGTGGCATCAGCCCGCTGGCCCAGAAGAAATTGTTGCCCACTGTGCTCGACGAGTCGGCGCTGCAGTTTGACGAGATCCTGGTGAGCGGTGGCAAGCGCGGCCTCTCGGTGGGGGTAGCACCGCAGGATATGCTGACGCTGATGAAGTGGATCGCCGCGCCCATTGGCGAAGAGTAGTGCCGGGCACGGTATTAACCTGCTCTCCGGGCCTGTAGCGGCCCGGATTTCCTCCGCTTGTGATCGGGCGCGCAAGCCGGTACTGCCCAGTGCTCAAGGGGGAGTATGCCAGTCTATACTGGGTGAACCCCGTTGTATGAGTTCAGCCATGATGTACCGACTTCTGTTGCTTTACCTCGTTTACCTCTGTTTATTCTTCCCCTCTGCCTTGCTGGCTGCCACCCGTTTTACCCTGCTCAGTCCTGAAAACAGTCAGGATATGCGGATGCGTTATTACCGTGAGGTGATGCAGCTGGCGCTGGAGAAAACTCGCCCCGAATATGGCGACTATGAGTTGCTGGACTCCCTGCCGATGAACAAGGCACGGATGCGGATCGAGGTACAGGAGCAGGGCAAAAACGCCCTGTTTATTGTCGACAGCTGGCCTTATCAGGGGGAGGGGGGCGCGGATCAGGTGATATCGATCCCGTTCCCGATCGATTTGGGGATCCTCGGCTATCGGGTCTGTTTCGTCGGCTCGGATCGTGCTGCCGAGCTGGCGCGGGTGAACACCCTGGATCAGTTGCGCCACTTCACTCAAGGGGTGGGCACCGGCTGGCAGGATGCGGTGATCCTGCGCCATGGAGGGCTGACTGTGCATGAGGTGGATAACTACGAGTCGCTCTTTCGTATGGTGGCGCGGGGGCGCATCGACCTCTTCTGCCGTGGGGCCAACGAGATCCTGCCGGAGTTGCAATCTCATCAGGGCAAGGTGGCCGGTTTGACGGTCGATCGCCATCTGGCCATTTTCTATCCGCTGATCCACGTGTTCTACAGCAATGCCCGCTACGTTCAGGAGCGCGAGCGCCTTGCGCGCGGTCTGCAACTGGCCTGGCAGGATGGTTCGCTCAAGCGGCTCTGGCGCCATCACTTCCAACCCTCGCTGGTGTTTGCCAATCTGGGTGCTCGCCAGATTTTCCGGCTCGGCAATCCGCAGTTACCCAAGGGCGGTTTTGACTATCGTCCCTATCTTTACAACCCGCTGGCGGATGATTTCGGTTCACTGCCCTGAGCCGAGTTATCAGGTGCGCAGGCTCTGATAGAGTAAGGGAGAGATCAATGCCGCCAAGGATATGGCCCATGCGCGTATCTGCCCGCTATCTGCTCTTTATTGCGTTGCTGCTGCCCGCCACCGGCAGTGCGACCCCAGCCTTTACGCTGCGTACCTGCTTTGAAAACAGTGATTCCTACCCCTGGCTGCTGCAATCGGGGGAGGGGGTTGTGCAATATCACCTCAAGGCGGTTGCTACCGCTCTTGATGCCGAGATCGTGCTGACGCCGCTACCGTGGAAACGCTGCCTCTCTCAGGTGAGCAGTGGCCAGATGGATGCGGCCATCAAGATGAGTTACAGCGTCGAGCGGGCGACCACAGTGGGGGTCTATCCCATGCGTGAGGGCAAACCCGACCCTGCCAAGCGGCTGCTGACCGAGAGCTACAGCCTCTACCAGCTCAAGGGGGGCAAGAGCCAGTGGGATGGCACCACCCTCTGGGTCAATGGCGTGGTTGCGGCCCAGTCCGGATTTTCCATCGTCGACTTGTTGCAGGCTGCGGGAGCCGAGGTGGATGACTCCAGCCGTGACCCGCTGATCATGTTGAAAAAGCTGGTGATGGATCGGGCGCAGGCGACCGCCATCCAGACCGAGGTGGCCGACAGCATTCTGGCGGCCCATCCCGCGTTGCAGGCTCGCATCGAGCGGCTGTCGCCGGTGCTGGTGGAGAAGCCCTACTATCTGGTCTTCTCTCACCGCTTCTATCAGGCCTATCCCCGACAAAGCCGGCAGGTATGGGATGCCATCGAGCAGGTGCGCGACTCTGCTGCCTATCAGCGTTATGCCACCTCGCTCAGAAGCACGCCTCCGGTGGGGGAGTAGGCTGATGGATGCAACTGGCCGAAAAGGGGAGGAGAGCGCGGGTGGTGGCAGGGCCGAGCAGCCACGCTCAGGGGCTACACTGAAAGTACCCCTTCAGCCAAGGTGCGGTTTATGTCACCCCAGCATCTGCTTGCTGCCGCTCTGCTCTGCATGTTGTCGCTGACCGGACAGGCGGCCACCCGGTTTACCTATATCAGCCCGGAGAGCGAGCGGGATCCGCGTACCACTTATGATCGGGAGCTGCTGCGGCTCGCCCTCGACAAGACCCGCGACCAGTTTGGCGACTATCTGCTGGAGCCTGCACCGCCCATGACCAAGGCGCGTGAGCGGCTCAGCATGCAGCTCGACAGCTACCCCAACCTCTTTGTGATGGACAGCTACAGCAGCACCCGCGAGGATCTGGGGCTCGCCTATGTCCGTTTTCCCATCCATCTGGGCATCGTCAGCTACCGCATCTGTTTTGTCAGCCCGCAGCAAAAGGCGGCGGTGAGCAAAGTGACCGACCTCAAGGGACTGCGGCAGTTCACCTTCGGTCAGGGCAAGGGGTGGCTGGATGTGGATATCCTGCGCTACGCCGGGATGGAGGTGGTGGAGGTGGAGGGGTACGAAAAGCTGTTCAAAATGGTGGCGCGGGGCCGCTTCGATCTCTTCTGCCGCGGGGTGAGCGAGCTGCGCAGCGAGCAGCTGACCCACAAGGATATGACGGATCTGCTGGTGGATGACGCGCTGTTGATCTACTACCCGCTGCCCCGGGTTTTCTACACCAATCCCAACAATCGCGAGGCGCTGCAGCGGGTCGAGCGGGGGTTGCAGCTGGCATGGCAGGATGGCTCGCTACAGGCGCTGTGGCGCAAGAGCTTTGGCCCGGCCATCGCCTTTGCCAAGCTCTCCCAGCGCCGACTGTTGCGGCTGGATAATCCCTTTCTCGACGGGATCAGCTTCGATTACCGCCCCTACTTCTACAATCCGCAGACCGATCGCTTCGGCGATTACTGAGGTGCCTGCCGCTGGCGGCAGAGGGCCAGCCAGGCCTCGGCGGTGCGCGACAGATAGCGCTCGCTCGGCCAGATCACCCCGAGTCGCCAGCTCAATTCGGGCTCCAGTGGCCGCAGCACCAGACCATCTGGGGTCAGCCGGTGGCAGACCGGCTCCGGCAAGAAGGCGATCCCCATGCCGCTGCGTACCATGGCGGTGAGAAAATCCCACTGGCTGCTGCGCGCCGCCACCTGTGGCACAAAGCCCGCCTCCTGACATGCCTGCTCCAGCCGCTCACTCAGGGTAAATGCCTGGGTATAGAGCAGGAAGGGCTCCTCCTGCAGGGACTCCAGCCGCAGCGGTGCGTCGCCATGCCAGCGGGGTTGATCAGGCAGCACCACCCGGATCGGGTATTGATCCAGCTCCAGCGCGCTGAGGGCACCCCCCTCTTTGGTCGGCAGCATGGTGATGGCGAGATCCAGCTCCCCCTCCAGCACCGCCTGTTCGATGCGGCGACCGCCGTACTCCACCAGGGTCAGCTCCACCTTGGGATAGCGGGTGCGGTAGGCGCGGATCAGATCCGCATAGACGTGACCTACCATGGGGGGAATGCCGAGGGTGAGGCGACCATGTTGCAGGCTCTGCAGATCCGCCAGTTCGGCCTCCAACTGCTGCATCTCCGCCAAGATGGTCTGGGCACGGTTGAACAGCACCTGACCGCTGTCGGTCAGGGTGAAGCGGCGCCCCTCCCGGTTGAGCAGGGGCTGGCCCAGCTCCTCTTCGATATTGCGGATCATCTTGCTGATGGTGGGCTGGGTGACGAACAGCTTTTCAGAGGCGCGGGTGAAGCTTTTTTCCCGTACCAGTTCGACAAAATAGCGCAGGGCGCGAATATCCATGGACTCTCTCGACTCGTGTTGGCGGTTACGGGATTAAGTATGCCTATGTGGCATGAATTCGATAATTTTAATTCATTTCTGGCAGGTTTCGCTCAACTCTATACTGTGAGCCGGTTCACAGAAAGACGATGATCATGAAAGCCCTCTGCTTGCGCTGGTTACAGACACCCTTCCAGATTGTGTTGCTGGCAGCCATCTGGCTGCTGGCCGATACCGCGGTGCGTACCCTCCACCTGCCGCTGCCCGCCAACCTGACCGGCATGCTGTTGCTGCTGGCCTGCATCCTGCTCGGAGTGGTCAAGGCCGAGTGGTTCAGGGCCGGTGCGCGCTGGTTGCTGGCGGAGATGCTGCTCTTCTTCGTGCCCGCCGTAGTCGCGGTGGTCAACTATCAGGATCTGCTGTTGCAGGAGGGGTGGCGCATCATGGTGGTGCTGCTGGTGAGCACCACGCTGGTACTCGGCACCACGGCGCTGGTGGTGGATCGGGTTTACCGCCTCGAACTGAAACTGGCTCGCCGGAGTCGTCGTCATGTCTGATACCCTGCTCGGGCTGATCTGCTTCGCCCTCACCCTGCTCTTCTACTACGCCAGCAAATGGCTCTACGGCAAAAAGCGCATCCTGCCGCTGATGCCGCTGCTGCTGGCGCCGACCCTGCTGGTGGCCGTGGTGCTGCTGTTCCACATCCCCTATCAGGATTACATGGCGGAATCCCACTGGCTGCTCTGGCTGCTGGGCCCCGCCACCGTCGCCTTCGCGGTGCCGGTCTACGAGAACCGCCAGCTCATTCGTCGCCACTGGCTGTCGCTGTCGGTCGGAGTGGTCGCCTCGGTCATCATGGCGGTGGGGAGCACCGTGCTGCTGGCCCGCTGGCTGGATCTCTCCGACATGCTGCAACGCAGTCTGGCGATGCGCTCCATCACCACGCCGTTTGCGGTGGAGGCGACCCGCGCCATCGGTGGTCAGAGCGACCTCACCGCGCTGTTTGTGGTGCTGACCGGCGTCATCGGCATGGCGGTGGGGGAGAGCGTGCTCACCGTGCTGGCCATTCGCAGTCGTCTCGGCAAGGGGGCGGGGTTTGGTGCCTCGGCCCACGGCGCCGGCACCGCCAGGGCCTATCAGATGGGCAACGAAGAGGGGGTGGTCTCCAGCATGGTGATGATGATCGCCGGCATGGTGACCGTGTTGCTGGCGCCCCTGCTGGGCCGGATGTTCTGGTAGGCCGAGCTTCCCTTTACAAGGCTGCTCGTCCCGGCGCTACACTCTAGTGAGCGTGTATTTCCGGGATGAGCAGTATGACCTTTCATCGCCTCGCTTCCTGCTTGCTGCTGTGCAGTCTCTTCCTCTTTGCCAGTCCCCTACGGGCGAGCAACGTTTTTACCCACATCAGCCCGGAGAGCGACCGGGACTTGCGTACCCTCTATTTTCGCGACCTGTTGCAACTTGCGCTGGAGAAGACCCGCGACAGCTTCGGTGACTACGAGCTGCGGGCGGCGCCGCCGATGAACCGGATCCGGCTGCGACAGGTGCTGCAAACCAATCTCTATCCCAATCTGTTTGCCGTCGATACGCCACAGCCCGCTAGCGGCGAGGCCCTCGACTATGTCCGCTTCCCGGTGGAGCTCGGCATCCTCGGCTATCCCATCTGCTTTGTCAGTCCGCAGCAAGCGAAGACGATTGCCAGCGTGACCCGCTTCGATCAGCTCAAGCAGTACCAGAACGTGCAGGGGCGTGGTTGGCAGGATGTTGCCATTCTGCGGGCGGCCGGTTTGCAAGTGCAGGAGGTGGACGGCTACGAGCGGCTGTTCAAGCTGGTGGCACGTGGGCGGGCCGACCTCTTTTGCCGCGGCGCCAACGAGCTCTTCGCCGAGCTGGAGCAGCACCGTGATGTGGCCGGCCTCATCGTGGAGCAGCGTATCGCCTTGCACTACCCCTTCCTCCATCTCTTCTACACCTTCAAGGGGAATCAGGCGGGGATCCGGCGCATTCAGACCGGGCTCAAACTGGCGTGGCAGGATGGTTCGCTGCAGCGGCTCTGGCTGCACCACTTCAAACCCTCCCTTGAGCGGGCCAGGCTCCACGAGCGCAAGCTGTTCGAGCTGCCCAACCCCCTGCTCAAGGGGATCGACTTTGATTACGACGCCTATCACTACGATCCGGTGATGGGGCGTTTCGGCCCCGGTTTGCCCTGAGTGAGTTGAGCGCACGGCCAGCCCTGCGGCTGGCCTTTTTACAGTAAAAATCATGCCTAAATGGAATGTTTTTTATTATTTAAATTCATTTTTTGCAGGTTTGTTCGCTGCATATACTGGTAGTCGCTTGACGGTATCGGCGCACTCCAGTTGTCCTATCCGTCCAGCAGGCGTCTTGGTGCCCAGCATGAAGGCGTCCATCACCGATCGGGGTATGCCCCGAATTTTTTACCGCTGACGGAGCCTTCACATGTTCTCTTCTGCTACCAGCGCACTCATTGTCGAAGGGGGCGCCATGCGCGGCATCTTCGCCAGCGGCGTGCTAGATGCCTTCGTGGAAAGTCACCACTACCCGTTCGATTTCGTCATGGGGGTCTCGGCCGGCGCGACCAATCTGGTCTCTTACCTGAGCGAGCAGCCGCGCCGCAGCCATCACATCATCACCGAACTGGCTTGCAGCAGCGACTTTCTCGACCCGCTGCGCTTCGTCAAGGGGGGGGATTTGGTGGATGTCAGCTGGCTCTGGCGTACTAGCCGCTACCGCTTTCCCCTCGACCTGGACACTTTCTCCGCCTGTCGTATTCCCTTCTATGCGGTGACCACCGAGGTGGCGACTGGCGCGGCTGTCTACCTGCCTGTGTACCCCGACAATATGGATGAAGTGCTGACAGCTACCTGCGCCCTGCCGGTGGTGCAGCACGAGACCCCCTGTGTCGATGGCCGTCTCATGGCGGATGGCGGTATCAGTGACTCAATCCCGGTGATCGAGGCTTATCGGCGCGGGGCGCGGCGGATGACGGTGGTGCTCTCTGAACCCCGCGGCTATCGCAAGAAACCGGCCCGTTTCTGCTGGATGGTCAAAGCCTTGCTGAAAACTCAACCAGCGCTGGCGCAGGCGATGCTGGTACGGGATGTGGCCTATAACCGGGCTCTCGATTTTATTGAGACGCCACCCGCCGATTGCGAGATCGAGGTGATCGCACCACCGGCCGGTTTTCCGGTCTCCCGTTTTACCCGAGATCCATCCAAGCTGGAGTCCGGTTATCTACAGGGCTACTGGCAGGGGCGCCAGAGCGTACTGCGGGCAGTCAGGAGTGTACGTGCCGCTTAGCGGCAACCTGGTGTCTTTAAACGTTGCTACCGTCTGAGGCAGGTCACTGAATCGGGGGCGCTGGCGTGGTTAAATGGTCGGCTCACATCTTGCCGGATATTGCTGTGACCATGCCATCTGACCTTCAGCCGCTGCTCGCCTGGCCTGACTATCTGCAGGCATCCTGGCTGCGCTGCGCCCACCAGACCAGTGCCACCCTCTGGCATCCGCCCCACAGCGCCAAGGGGCAGACCTTGCAGAGCCTGCGCCAGCGCAAGCGCGACCTGCTCACCACCGGCGAGATGGCCCTCGAAGATCTCTACGAATTTATGGAGGGGCGCCCCTGCGCCCTGCTGCTCACCGACGAGAGCGGTTGCCTGCTGGCCCAGACCGGCCACCCCGACACCCTGCGCGAGCTGGCGGCGCTGGGGTTTGGCCCCGGTGCCTTCTTCAGCGAGGGGCGCATCGGCACCAATGCCATCAATCTGGCGGCGCTGGAGGGGGTACCGCTCTGCGTCAGCGGCCCCCAACACTTCAATCAGACCCTGCACCCGTGGCACAGCTGCGCCAGCCCGGTCTACAACAGCAATGGCCGTCAGGTCGCCATCATTGCGTTGATTTGCAAGGTGGAGGAGGCGAGCGCTGGCGATCTGGCGCTCACCGTCAGTGCCGGGCGTGAGCTGGCCCATCTGCTGCAGATGGAGACCCTGATGCAGGAGTCCCAGCACCACCTGAGCGAACTGTACGCCCTGCTCGATGGCATGGATGACGGCGTGCTGGCCTGGGATCCCCAGGGCCGGCTGCGCTACCTCAACGCGCTGGCGGCACACCGGCTGCGGCTCGATCCGGCGCTCTGTCTTGGCCAGCCGCTGGAGCAGCACCTGTTGCTGCCCCAGCGGTTGCAGCTGGCCATCAAGGGGCAGACGCCACTGAGTCATGTGGAGGTGACGCTGGAACGACTCGGCGCTCAGGAGGGGGAGTTTATCAATGCGCTGGTGAGCCTCAAGCCGCTGCCGGGGCCGGAGGGGGTCAGCTTTATCGCCCTGCTGCACCCGGTCGATCGGCTGCGGGCCATTCACCAGCTGCGCCAGACGGTGCCCGAGCTGTCGGCGCTGGTGGGGGAATCGAGCGCCATGCGCAAGCTGCTGCGCTACGCCCGGCAGGCGGCCCAGAGTCAGGGGCCGATCCTGCTGCGCGGCGAGGAGGAGGTGGGCAAGGCCCAGCTGGCGGAGGCGATCCACTTTGGCAGCGAGCGGGCTGCCGGGTCGCTCATTACCCTCAACTGTCAGGCGCTGCCGAGCGAGCGGATGGCGCTGGAGCTGATGGGTTCCGACGAGGCGGGGCAGGAGCGGGCGGGCAAGTTCGAGCTGGCCCACGGCGGCACGCTCGTGCTGGAGCAGGTGGAGTGCCTCTCTGCCCCCATGCAGGCGGCGCTGCTGCAACTGCTCAAGACCGGCCGCATCCAGCGCTTCGATTCGGCCCGTATCCTGCCGCTCAAGGTGCGGATCATTGCCACCAGCAGCGCCCCGCTGGAGCAGCTGGTGCAGGAGGGGCTGTTTGGTCGTCAGCTGCTCTATGCCTTGCAGGCGTGCGAGCTCTGGCTGCCGGGGCTGCGGGAGCGCACGGCGGATCTGCCGGGCCTGATCAGCCAGCAGTTGGCGGCGCAGGGGCGCGAGCCGGTACGCCAGTTCAGCCCGGCGGCCCTCGATTGCCTGCTCGCCTACCCCTGGCCCGGCAATCTGGGGGAGCTGCGCAGTGCCATCGAGCATGCGCTGCTTCACGCCGGTCAGGGGCCGATCCCGCCCGAGGCGCTGCCTGCCGCCATTCGGCACGGCTATCAGCAGGTGGCAGACGAGGTAGTGGGGCAACCGCTGCTCACGCTGGCGGAGCTGGAGCGGCAAGCCATCTTGCGCTGCGCCCATGCTTGCAAGGGGCAGGTGAGCCAGATGGCTCTGCATCTGGGCATCAGTCGCACCACCCTCTGGCGGCGGCTCAAACTGCTCGAGATCGATCCCGCCGACTATCACGGCTGACGGCGAGCCGTTGCGAACCGACCCGTAGAAAATGAAACGGCCCCGCAGATGCGGGGCCGTCTTATATGGCTAGATCAGTCGTGGCGTGGTTACAGCCCCAGCTGGTGGGCGGTGACGATGGCCGCCAACACATCCTCGGCGGTGACCTTGAACGGCATGTTGTGGATGGTCTCGCCCTCGGCGGTGGAGGCTTTGGCCACCTCCATCAGGCGCGCCATATCCAGCTCCTTGACTCCCATCATATGCAGGTTGGTCGGCAGGCCTACCGAGCGGCAGAAACCCAGCACTGTCTCGATCTCCGCCATCGGGGCGTTCTCCAGCACCAGCTGCACCAGAGTACCGAATGCCACTTTCTCACCGTGGTAGAGGTGGTGACACTCGGCCAGCTGGGTCAGACCGTTGTGGATGGCGTGGGCGGCGGCCAGTCCGCTACTCTCGAAGCCGATACCACTCAGATAGGTGTTGGCCTCGATGATGTTCTCCACCGCCTTGGTGCAGAGTCCCTGTTCCACCGCCAGTTTGGCCTTGTAACCATCGGCCAGCAGGGTCTTGTAGCAGAGCTCGGCGATGGCCTGCGCCGCCAGCGTGGAGGCGCCACCGGCCATTGTCTGGCAACCGGAAACCTTGTTGGCGCGCGCCTCGAAGTAGGTGGAGAGCGCATCCCCCATGCCGGAGACCAGCAGCCGCACCGGAGCGCGGGAGACCACGCCGGTATCCATGATGACCATGTTGGGGTTGGTCGGGATCATCAGGTATTCGCTGAATTGCCCTTCCGGGGTGTAGATGACCGCCAGCGCGCTGGTGGGGGCATCTGTGGAGGCGATGGTCGGCACTATGACCACCGGCACCTTCTGGTAGAAGGCGACCGACTTGGCAGTATCCAGCGTTTTGCCGCCGCCGATGCCGATGATGACGTCAAACGGGGTCTGCTGGCAGCGGGCTAGCAGGCGGTCGATCTCGGGGCGGGAGCATTCGCCGTTGAAGCAGTCGAACTCGGGCTTGATCCCCGCGCCGTGGAAGCTGGTGGCCACGGTATCGCCTACCAGCTTGGTGACGAAGGCGTCGGCCAGGATCAGCGGCTTGCTACCGAGCGCTTTGACGTAGTTGCCGATATTGGCGAGGGCCCCGTTGCCTTGCACGTATTTGCTGGGGCTGATGATAATGCGGTCCATATTCTATCCCTCTCTCTTTATCTATTAAGAATCGGGGCGAAGGGGCGGCTGTGCCGGGGACTCCTTCGTCTTGAATGGTGCTGCACTGGCTCAGCGAGCGAGTGCAGCCCCTTGAAACAGTGGCGTCAGTCGCCAAAGCGCTCGTCGGCCAGCTGCTGGAAGCAGGTCAGTGCGGCGGTGGCATCCTCCCCGCGCGCCAGCAGGGTGAGCGTGTCGCCCTGACGCACGTTGAGCATGGCGAGCCGGGTCAGGCTGCGGGGATTGGCCTCTTTATCCCCCTTTTGCAGCTTGAGTTCAGCGGCAAAGGGCTTGAGGGCGGCCACCAGTCGGGCGGCGGGGCGCACATGCAGGCCGTGGGGGTTATCCACCACCACCTCGCAGCGCAGCCAGCCGTCGTCGGAAACAGGGGCTGTCTCGGTGGCGGCCTGCGCTGCACTGGCAGGCAGCATCGCCTGTTTCGGGCCAAGGGCACCGAGCGCTTCGGCGGCTACCTCATCCAGCGTCAGGCCGGAACCGGCCGCCACCACGGCGGCGAGAGTACCCTCGACCAGCGGGGCGGGGCAGAGCTGAACCCTTGCGCTTAACTCGGGGGGCAGCAGTTCGAGGGCGGTTTCGGCGCTCAGTAGAGCGCTGCCCAAGTCCATCAGTACCAGCACGCCGCTACCGTCGTCCGCTTCTTCAATCGCACTCATCACTGCGATGGCATCGGTGCCGATGGGGTGGTCGGGGTCATCGACCCCGGCCGCCAGCAGCAATCTGGCCGGGCTGCCGAGCTGGTCGGCCAGCGCTTTCAATCCGGCTGCCAGCATGGCGCTGTGAGAGACAACTACGATTCCGATCATGTCACAACCTCGCTCTGTCACGCAGGGCGGTCAGCAGCAACAGGGTCGAGGTGGCCCCGGCATCCTGATGGCCGATGCTGCGCTCGCCAAGATAGCTGGCGCGCCCCTTGCGGGCCTGCATCTGGATGGTGGCCTCGGTACCGGCTGCGGCAGCTGCCACCGCCTTGTCCAGCGCCTCGTTGAGCGGCAGCTCTTGCTGCTGCGCCTGTTGCAGGGCGGCCAGCGCTGGCCACCAGGCATCGCACATGGTCTTGTCGCCCGGCTCGGCACGGCCACGAGAGACGATCCCCTCGACTCCGTCACTCAGCATTTTGCACAGCTGGCTGAGGCTCAGGCTCTGACAGGCGTCACTGCTGGCCGCCGCCCGGATAAAGAAGGTGCCGTAGAGCGGGCCGCTGGCGCCACCGACCGAGGAGAGCAGGGTCATGCCGGTGGTTTTCAGCACCTGACCGATATCCTTGTCCGCCACCGCAGGCAGCTTCTCGGCCACCTTGGCAAAGCCGCGCTGCATGTTGAGGCCGTGGTCGCCGTCGCCGATGTCGGTATCCAGTGCGGTGAGGTAGTCACGCTGCTCGGTAAAGATGTGTTCGCAGTCGAGCAGCCAGTTGACGATGTGATGCTTGCTTAACATGGGTTCTCCTTAGCAGCCGCGACGCAGGGCGGGGGTGTGAACGGGGGCATCCCACAGGGTCATCAGTTCATCATCCACCTTGAGCAGGGTGATGGAGATGCCGGTCATGTCGAGGGAGGTGCAGTAGGGGCCAATCAGGTTGCGCACCAGATGGATGCCCGCCTCTTCGCACAGGGTGGCGAGGCGACCATAGACGCCATAAAGCTCGGAGATGGGGGTGCCGCCGAGGCTATTGACCAGTGCGATGACCCGATCACCCTTGTTGAGCGGTTCGATAAAGGTGTGCTCTTCCTGCCAGCTGCCGGAGGATCTGTCCCAGTGACGCAGGGTGCGGCCATAGGGGGTGTTGTCAGCAAGCTCCTTGAACATGTCATCCACCAGGGTATTGAGGTCGGTGAAGGGGCGGCGTTCGATGCCCGGCTCGCCGTGAATGCCCACGCCGAACTCCAGCTCGTTGTCCGCCAGGGTGAAGGAGGGCTTGCCAGCAGCAGGCACGGTGCAGGCGTGGGTGGCAACGCCGATGGTGCGGCTCTGGTTGTTGATGCGGCGGGCCAGCGCCTCGCAGCGGGTCAGGTCATAGCCCGCTTCGGCAGCGGCCCCCACCAGTTTTTCGCACAGAACGGTCGTGGCAACGCCACGGCGACCGGCGGTATAGAGGCTGTCTTTGACCGCCACGTCGTCATCGATCAGCGAGAAGCCGACCTTGACGCCGTCGCCGTGTAGCAGCTCGACCGCGGTTTCGAAGTTGAGCACATCGCCGGTGTAGTTCTTCACCAGAAACAGCACGCCCGCGCCGCCATCAACGGCCTGACCGCATTCGTACATCTGATCCGGGGTCGGGGAGGTAAAAATCTCGCCGGGGCAGGCGCCATCCAGCATCCCCTTGCCTACTAGACCGCCGTGCATCGGCTCGTGGCCGCTGCCACCGCCGGAGACCAGTGCGACCTTGCCCATCACGGGGGAGTCAGCGCGGGTGATATAGTGGGGTTCGATACGTACCTTGAGCTCGGGGTGGGCGGCTGCCATCCCCATCAGTTGTTCACGGACCACAGCATCGACGGCATTGATCAGTTTCTTCATAGCTCACTCCTTGGCTTGCCACCGCTCGGGTGGGCAGATGGTTGATGGAGCCAGTCTAACGACAGAAAAAGGGATAAAAATGACGGGTGATTTGGTTCGGATTTGAAACAGCTGAAGGGAGGTTGGTGTTTCAATTTGAAACGATGTGGGGCAAACGGGCGGGAAACTGTTAGCGGCCTCACAGCCATGAAAAAGGGCCCCGCAGGGCCCTTCGCTACAACCGGAATATGCGGACGGGTTAGATGGCCCAGCCACCGGCATAGAAGACCACCAGCGCCAGGGCGATGATGACGGTGCCGATGTTCAGCTTCTTCCACTCGGCAGCGAAGATGCGGCCAACGACCAGCGCCACGAAGCCCAGCATGATGCCGGTGACTATGTTGCAGGTCAGTACGATGAAGACGGCGCACAGCATGCCGGCGAGGGCATCGACCGAGTCGCTGAAGTCCAGCTTGGTGACGTTGCCCAGCATCAGCAGACCGACATACATCAGGGCCGGTGCGGTGGCGTAAGCCGGTACCAGATAGCTCAACGGGGAGAGGAATATCATCAGCAGGAACAGCACGCCGACCAGCGCAGCGGTCAGGCCGGTCTTGCCACCTGCTGCAGTACCTGCGGCGGATTCGATGTAGACGGCAGCCGGAGCACCTCCCACCGCGCCAGCCACCATGCTGCTGACGGAGTCGGCAGTCAGGGCCTTGCCGCCATTGATAATGTGACCGCGTTCGTTGATGAGGCCCGCCTGACCGGCCACGGCACGGATGGTGCCGGTGGCGTCAAACACGGCGGTCATTACCAGCGCCAAGACGGTGGGGATCACCACCGGATTGAGGGCGCCCAGCAGATCCATGCTGCCTACCAGTGAGCCTTTCTCACCGGTCAGGCTCGGCATGGCGAAGAAGCCTTGCCAGGTCACTTTCGGGTCGAAAATAAGGCCGAGGATGGAGATGGCGATAATCACCATCAGGATGCCACCCGGCACCTTGCGACGTTCCAGACCGAAGATGGCAGCCAGACCCAGTACCGTCATGATGACCGGGAAAGAGGTGACTTCACCCAATTGCACTGGCATGCCGGCCCCTTCGTTCTTGATCACCATGCCGACGCCGTTGGTGGCGATCAGCAGCAGGAACAGACCGATGCCTATGCCGGTGCCGTGGGCGATGCCGGAGGGGAGGTTATCCAGGATCCACTGGCGCACACCGGTGACGCTGATCAGGGTAAACAGCACCCCCATCAGGAAGATGGCGCCCAGGGCGACCGGAATGCTCAGCCCCTGACCCAGAACCAGACTGAATGCGGTAAAGGCGGTGAGGGATATGGCGCAACCGATGGCCATCGGCAGCTTGGCCCACAGACCCATCAGCAGGGAGCCGAAGGCGGCGATCAAGCAGGTGGCCACGAAGACGGGACCCTGCTCAAAACCGGCAGCACCCAGCATGTTCGGCACCACTATGATGCTGTAGACCATCGCTAGGAAGGTGGTCAAACCGGCCAGCAGCTCCTGGCGCACACTACTACCGCGCGCAGAAATGGAAAAATAAGAGTCCAGAAAGCCGCCGTTCCCTGACTGGGCGGCCATATCTTGCTTTGCCATAACTAATCCTGAAAGTGTGAAGGAAATCGTTTGCGTTAGTGGCGCGCAAAATAGCAAGAATTCGCGGCAAATGCAGCGGATAACCTGACTTTTTCGTCATTATTTTACACTTCGAGTCCATTCGAAGCTCTGTGTCGGACTCAAGCGGTGAGAGCGTGTAAGGCTGGGATCAAACGGTCGGTGGGAGGGGAGAGCAGTGAGGAAAATGCGGGAAACAACAAAAAACCCGCCGAAGCGGGTTTTTTTTAATTCTTGCAGAGCTGTCAGCAGTTGGCGTGAGCCATCAGCAGCATGCTCCGGCTTGAATTACAGACCAACTACGTTGGCAGCAGCCGGGCCTTTCTGGCCTTGCTCGATGGTGAACTCAACGCGCTGACCTTCGTCCAGGGTTTTGAAGCTGGTGGACTGGATAGCGGAGAAGTGTACGAACACGTCTTTGCTGCCGTCAGCCGGGGAGATGAAACCAAAACCTTTCTCAGCGTTGAAGAACTTAACGGTACCAGTCATTTTGTTAGACATAATAATTTCCTTAAATAGTGTTGAATGCCATCTAGATGGCAATTTTTGATTTTTCGTCAGCAATACGTATGGGGAGCACTAAAGAAGGAGAATTATTTGATAAGAATTATCGAAGATAACACTTATACTAATCACTGCTTTACTAAAATGACTGCCTAACATAATCAGGTCTGAACTGCCGAACCATCGAGAAAGATTAAAACACGCTCTCATTTTTAAAGCAAACTTTATCTCGATATTAATGTTTTGTAACAGCCTGAAATCTCATTTTTCGTAGTAAAAATGATGTATTTCAATGGTATAGGAAAAGCATCCGAGACACATGCCATTCTGTAGAAAGTCAGATTCGGCTTTTTTCCCCTGACTGTGTAGCCAGTTCTGGCAAAAAAGATGAGGAAAAAGAAAAAATGGCGATAGACGGGGATTGTCAGTTTGCGTTCTCTCTAACCCATAATGTGAATCACCTCTCAGCTGCTGCGATTAGCGACTGAGAAGCAAATCAATGGCCGCGCCCAATCGGGATCATCGAGCATCGCCCAGACATGCAAACGCCCGCAGGCACCAAGTGCCTGCGGGCGTTTTGCAAGAAGGGGTCAGCGCTTGCTGCGAAACTTGTTGCTGACCGAATCAATCCAGCTGAAGGTTTCCGGCAGTACCTGATTCTTGGCGCGCTCTTTGGCTTTTTCGCGAGCCAGCTTGGAGGCTGCCTTTGCCGCTTCGGCGCGATCCGCCACAATTTTCAGGCGACCCTCTTCGCGGATCTTGTTCCGCTCTCCGTTGGTCAGCTGGTGGTCTGCATTGGCTTGTGCTTTTTGCAATAACAAGGCTATCTCGGCCTTTTCGGCCTCGGTCAGATCTTTCATTTCCAGCTTTTTCACGGCGCGCTCCTGCGGCAGGGTGGTTAGACACCCTAACACAGTTGTGCCGATCACTTCTTATGCAATCGGCTTTCCGGCAGTAAAAATGCGGGTTTGTGCCAACTTTCCGTTCTTTCGCTGCTACTTTCCCGCCTGTTTGCCACATTTCAGTTTATGGCGAGCGGCGAGGGCAGCTCTTGCTCCTCCGGCTCGACATGGATGAGCACGATGGCGTGGGGCAGCTGCTGCATGATGGCGTGCTCGATGCGATCACAGATATCGTGGGCTTCGCTGATGCTCATCTCAGGGGGGAGCGTGAGGTGGAAGTCGATATGGCGGCGGCGACCGGCACGACGGCTGCGCAGGTCGTGAAAACCGCTGGCGGCAGGGCAGCATTCGGTGATGATGCGGCTGGTCATCGCCAGCTCTTCCGGGCTCATGCTATGGTCGATCAGCGGCTGGAAGGCCTCGTTGAGCATACTTATCGCCTCTTTGACAATAAAGATGGCGACCGCAATGGCGACCAGCGGGTCGAGGATGACGAGGGAGTGGCCAAACAGGCCAGCCAGCCAGATACCACCAAGACCGACTGCCACGCCAGCTGAGGTGAGCACGTCCGCCTTGAGATGAAGCGCATCGGCTGCCAGGGCGACCGACTCCTCCTCTCGGGCGACTTTGTAGAGGTAAGCCGAGACGCCGCTGTTGACCAGCGCCGAGATCACCATCACCAGCACGCCCCAGCCAATGCTCTCAATGGGACTGGGGGTGATCAACTTGTCGACGGCTTCGAAGATGATCCAGCCCGCGGCCAGCAAGATAAGCAGTGCTTCGATGACGCCGGAGACATTTTCAATCTTGTCGTGGCCATAGGGGTGCCGTTCATCAGGCGGGAGATCAGACTTTTTCACCGCGAACAGGGCGATCAGGGCCGCCACCAGATCCATGGCGGAGTGGATCGCCTCCGAGATGATACTGACCGAGCCGCTGGCGAAACCGGCCACCACTTTCATGGTGATCAGGCTGATATTGGAGCAGACCGACACCATGGCTGCCCTGGTTTTTCTGTTCATGTCACAGCTTCCTGCATATAAAAGGATATTTCGGTGCGGTGGGCATTATATCGACCTGACAGCAAATAACGCTATTCAGAGTTGTAACTTGATGTTTCCAGTGATATTGCGAATGCTTATTAAAACAGTGGTCACTTGAATGACAATAAATAACAAGAGGGATTTATATTTATCCGTGAAAATATCTCGGAGGCGATGCCTTAATATAAGCATGACAACATTTAATAATGCGAATTACTCTTTTTTGGTCTTTCCTGTCGAGGTTGTTTGGATTCGGCACTCAGGAGTAGCTCACTGCATTTTTTGGCCGACCATGAGACTGGATCCGGATGCCACTGGGGGGTATGCTGGGTCTGGTGATGGTCTTGCACCATCGCGCCAAGCGTACTGAAGTCGATAATTCGGATGGCATGCTGGCTCCCTTGGGAACCAACTGTCTGGGTAACATTTTTGGAGTTTGATGATGAGTAACAAAGAACATCACAACGGCAAAGATGCCAAGAAAAAACCGCAGATGTCACTGAAAGAGAAACGCGAAGCCAAACGTCAGAAAGCAGAACTGAAAAACGGCAGCGCAATGAAGTAACGCTCCTCCTACTGTTGTTCCTCCGGAGCCAGTACAAAGCCAGCCCTTACCGGCTGGCTTTTTTGTTTGTGGTTCAAGGTATAGCGCCATATGCCGCAAAAATTTGCCGATAGCGACCATCACTGTGCATCTTCTCAAGCTCTCGATTAAACAGGTTGCGGGCATCTGCCGCGCGAAAGGCAAAGTGATAAACCGTTGGTGAGAAGAGATCCAGCTGTCTTATCTGATCGCGGTCATATTTTTCGCCACTCTGACCCGAGGCAACAAGCTGATCCAGATAGTAGTAGAACACCCGCTCTTCCAACACAATGGCATCGACTCTACCGCGCAGCAGTTGATGAACCTGTACCTGTTGTTTGGCTACTTCCTCGTAGTGAGGATTCTGATTAACCATGTTGGCGAAGGTTTCTCCCAAAATGATCCTTGCCCGCTGAAATGCGGTGACCCTCATGGTGGAGAGCTGGTCCAGTGTGCTGACCTGGCTGCTGCGCAGGGTGAAAATCCGGTTATGGAAAGTAATGACGGGGCGTGTAAGAAAGAGAGGATCAACCATGCCTGGTCGGACGTTGATGATGGCGTCCAGCTTGCCTGACTCGAACAGGCGGAAAGTGCGTTCCAGTGGCAAAAACTCAAAACTGGGTTCATAGCCACTCCCGGCAAATGCTTCTTTCAGCAAGTCCAGCTCTATACCACGGGTATTTTGTTCGATCACATAAGGCGGGATCGCAAAGCTGACCCCTACTTTGAGTGGTTGCGCCAGCAATGTTCCGGAGAGCACACTCGCCAGCAGCAGGACGAACAGGGTAATAGGCTTCATCGCACCTCTCACAAAGTGCTCCTGTTGAGGATATCTGCCACTGTAAAATGGGTGGCCACTAAAAGTTATACCTCTCTTGAGTTGAGCAGGTGGCTTTGTTCCAATAAAAAGACCCTGATTTGACAGGGTCTTTTTTGTCATGTTCTTTTTAGAATGGAATGTCGTCGTCGAAATCCATCGGCGGCTCGTTATAGACCGGTGGCGCGGATTGCGGCTGCTGGGCCGGGCGGCTATAACCACCTTGCTGTTGCATGTTTTGCTGCGGAGCCGGCGCAGGGCGCGGCTGGTTCATCGGCTGCTGCATGGCTTGCTGCGGTTGACCCCAGCCACCTTGCTGGCCACCCATGTTCTGGCCCATGCCCTGACCGCCTTGCGGACGGCCACCTAGCATCTGCATGACGCCGGTGAAGCTGTCAACCAGCACTTCAGTGGTATAGCGCTCCTGGCCACTCTGATCCTGCCACTTGCGGGTCTGCAGTTTGCCTTCGACATAGACCTGTGAGCCTTTCTTCAGGTACTCGCCAGCCACTTCGGCCAGCTTGCCCATGAAGACGACGCGGTGCCACTCGGTGCGCTCTTTCTGCTCACCGGTCTGCTTGTCGCGCCAGGTTTCAGAGGTGGCCAGAGTAATGTTGGTCACAGCACCGCCACTCGGCATGTAGCGTACTTCCGGGTCTTGCCCGAGGTTACCGATCAGAATGACTTTATTGATGCCTCGACTGGCCATAATCTCTCTTCCACCTTTATATTCCGGTCAGGCAAGGCCTGGACCCACTAAATAAGTTACCGCGCTTTTTTCATGACCATGTCGTTATCATATTGAACAGCATGGTTTTTCTATAACCGTTGCAGCAATCAGAGTACTCGTTTCGCGTGTTCTGATTCAGGTTTAGCCCCCAATAGTAACAGTTGATCACTCTGCGGGCGAGCGCTTGCTGGTGTGGATTGTGGGCAAACTCGCCGCCTTGGTCAGGGTGTGACGAAGGGGCTATCCATCGTAAAAAAGGATAACTGCGATAGATAATGCCTGTCTATTCATCCAGTAGTCTCTATGCCATACTGACTCGCTCAGGTTTCTGTATCGAGCGTGCAACAAGATGGAAAAGATCGTGGTCCGGGGTGCTCGCACCCACAACCTCAAGAACATCAATCTGACCCTGCCCCGCGACAAGCTGATCGTGGTCACCGGCCTCTCCGGTTCGGGCAAATCCTCTCTGGCGTTCGATACCCTCTATGCCGAGGGGCAGCGCCGCTATGTGGAGTCCCTCTCCGCCTATGCCCGCCAGTTCCTCTCCCTGATGGAGAAGCCGGACGTCGACCATATCGAGGGGCTCTCGCCCGCCATCTCCATCGAGCAGAAATCCACTTCCCACAACCCGCGCTCGACCGTCGGTACCATCACCGAAATCTACGACTACCTGCGTTTGCTGTTTGCCCGGGTCGGTGAGCCCCGCTGTCCGACCCACGCCATTCCGCTCGCCGCCCAGACCATCAGCCAGATGGTGGATCAGGTACTGGCCCAACCGGAAGGGAGCAAGCTGATGCTGCTGGCCCCGGTGGTGCGCGATCGCAAGGGGGAGCACACCAAGCTGCTGGAGAATCTGGCGGCTCAGGGCTACATCCGTGCCCGCATCGACGGCGAGGTGTGTGATCTCTCAGATCCTCCGACTCTGGAGCTGCACAAGAAGCACACCATCGAGGTGGTGGTGGACCGCTTCAAGGTGCGCGATGACCTTGCTTTGCGTCTGGCCGAGTCGTTCGAGACGGCGCTGACCCTCTCCGGCGGCATCGTACTGGTAGTGCCGATGGACGGCGAGGAGGGGGTCGCCCCCATGACCTTTTCCGCCAACTTCGCCTGCCCGGAGTGCGGCTACTCTATGTCGGAGTTGGAGCCGCGCATCTTCTCCTTCAACAACCCGGCCGGAGCCTGCCCGACCTGCGACGGCCTCGGGGTGCAGCAATATTTCGATCCGGCCAAGGTGATCGGCGATCCGGCCATCAGTCTGGCCAACGGTGCTATCCGCGGCTGGGACAAGCGCAGCTTCTACTACTTCCAGATGCTCAAATCCCTCTCCGAGCACTACAAGTTCGATCTGGAGACTCCGTGGGAGGATCTGCCGCTGAAGACCCAGGAGGTGATCCTGCGCGGCTCCGGTCGCACCGAGATCGAGTTCCGTTACATGAACGATCGCGGGGACGTGGTGGTGCGCAAGCACCCGTTCGAGGGGATCCTGCACAACATGGAGCGGCGCTACCGGGAAACCGAGTCCAACTCGGTGCGTGAAGAGCTCTCCAAATACATTGCCAACAAATCCTGTGCCAGCTGCGGTGGTAGCCGACTGCGGGAGGAGGCGCGCCACGTATTCGTCGACAACCGCAACCTGCCGGCCATCGCCGAGCAGTCCATCGGCGATGCGCTCGCCTTCTTCGAGGGGTTGAATCTGACCGGCCAGCGCGCCCAGATTGCCGAAAAAATCCTCAAAGAGATCGTCGAGCGGCTCGGTTTCTTGGTGAACGTGGGCCTCAACTACCTGAGCCTCTCGCGCAGCGCCGAGACCCTCTCCGGCGGCGAGGCCCAGCGGATCCGGCTGGCCAGCCAGATCGGTGCCGGTCTGGTGGGGGTTATGTATGTGCTGGACGAGCCTTCCATCGGCCTGCACCAGCGTGACAACGAGCGGTTGCTCAAGACTCTCACTCACCTGCGAGATCTCGGCAACACGGTGATCGTGGTGGAGCACGACGAGGATGCCATCCGCCTCGCCGACCATGTGCTCGATATCGGCCCAGGGGCCGGGGTGCATGGCGGTGCCATCGTCGCCCAGGGCACGCCGGAAGAGATCATCAATAACCCCGAGTCACTCACCGGTGACTACCTCTCCGGTCGCAAGCAGATCGCCATTCCTGCCGAGCGGACTCCGCTTACCGGCAAGTGGCTGAAGCTCAAGGGGGCGAGCGGCAACAACCTGCGCAACGTCAACCTGGATCTGCCGATCGGGGTGATGACCTGCGTCACCGGCGTCTCCGGTTCCGGCAAGTCGACCCTGATCAACGACACCCTGTTCCGCATCGCCCACCGCGAGCTGAACAAGGCCACCGAATCCACGCCGGCGCCCTATCGCAGCGTGGAGGGGCTGGAGCACCTGGACAAGGTAGTGGATATCGATCAGAGCCCCATCGGCCGTACTCCACGCTCCAACCCGGCCACCTATACCGGCCTGTTCACCCCGATCCGCGAGCTGCTCTCCGGCACCCAGGAGGCCCGCTCGCGCGGCTACCAGCCGGGCCGCTTTTCCTTCAACGTGAAGGGGGGGCGCTGCGAGGCCTGTCAGGGGGATGGGGTCATCAAGGTGGAGATGCACTTCCTGCCGGACGTCTACGTGCCGTGCGACGTCTGCAAGGGCAAGCGCTACAACCGCGAGACGCTGGAGGTGAAGTACAAGGGCAAAAACATCCACGAAATCCTCGAGATGACGGTGGAAGATGCCCGCGAGTTCTTCGATCCGGTGCCGGCGGTGGCGCGCAAGCTGCAGACCCTGATGGATGTGGGCCTCTCCTATATCCGCCTTGGCCAGTCGGCCACCACCCTGTCGGGCGGTGAGGCGCAGCGGGTCAAGTTGGCGCGGGAGCTCTCCAAGCGGGATACCGGTCAGACCCTCTATATTCTGGACGAGCCGACCACCGGGCTGCACTTCCACGATATCCAGCAACTGCTCAAGGTGCTGCATCAGCTGCGGGATCGCGGCAACACCATCGTCATCATCGAGCACAATCTGGACGTCATCAAAACCGCCGACTGGATCGTCGATCTGGGACCGGAGGGGGGCGCTGGTGGTGGCCGCATTCTGGTGACGGGGACCCCGGAGGAGATTTGCACCAATAAAGAGTCTCATACAGCACGCTTTTTACGGCCCCTGCTGGAGAGATAAACCGTTATAATCGTGGGGCCTTGGGCCCCTTTTTTATGATGAAAATCGGGAGCGTGGAGGTTTCGGGCGGTGCGTGGCATCGCAGCATCACTGCAATGGATATGTCGGTTTATGGCTCAGGCTTCGCGCACCATCGATCATCAGTTGGCTTACTCCATGTTCCCCATCTGGCTGGGGGCGATCTTGCTATTGCTGGTCCTGCTGGCGTGGGCCCAAATCCCGGCAGCCAGCCGGATTGAAGAGTAGCGAATGAAGGAGCATCTGCTGCGCGTGACCAAGGCTGTGCAGGCGGATGTGGCCGCTCTGGATGCATTCAGTCGGGATTGGGGCATCTGGGATGACAGTCACCGTTTTATGGACAACAAAAGCAGGGGGTACATCGAATCCAACCTGTTCAGTGATATGCCGATGCGGGATTTTAGTCTCAACCTGATGAGCTTCATGGATCTCACCGGATACGAAATCTGGACGCGCACCCTGCTACCCGATGCGCCGGGGATCAATCCGGACCAGTTTCCCTACTTCTTGGATGAACTGAAAAAGCAGTTAAGGGCGCGCTCGGTGGCGCAAGGGGGCATCAATCTGCACGGGATCCGTGCTTCCCAGTGGGGGCCGCTGATGTACTCGTGGCAGCCGATCAGAAACAGTGACGAGTCGGCACCGTTCAACGGTTTCTTGCTGGTTGTACGTTGGCTCGACAAGGCCTATCTCGAGCAGGTATCGGAGCGTACCGCGCTGCCTCTGGCGATCTCCCACGCCAATCTGGATGTCACCGCTACCTTCAAACCACTGAAACCGCAAATAACGTATCGCCTGATCGACCTTGGGCTCACCCGGCTCAGGGGAGAGGTGCGACTGCTCAACAGCGATAACCAGCCGGTGCTGACTCTGGTGATTGAGGAGGAGAGAAAGATCTTGAGTGGCGTCATGGAGGGGGCGCTCTGGACCTTTATCGGCATGCTGTTTATCAGTTTTATCTGCGTCATGATCGCCATGTATCGGCTCAACAGCATTGTGCTTACTCCGTTGCAGCAGCTGGTGTCGGCGCTGCAACGCTTTGGCGATCGGCCAGATGCCACCTTGATCCCCTATATCGACAGCAGCGCCGAGATGGCGACCCTGAGCGGCAAGTTCAGGGAGATGGCCGGCAAGGTCAGTCAGCAACACGATGATTTGTTGGAAAAATCCAGCCAGATGGAGGTGGCTGCATTCACCGACCCCTTGACCCGTTGTTTCAATCGTCGCTATCTCGATGGTTGGTTGCAGGCCAACCGGGCTAAACCTTGTCTGTTATTGCTGCTGGATCTGGATCATTTCAAGCGGATCAATGATCGCCTTGGCCATGACATCGGGGATCTGGTGCTGAAACAGCTGGCGGATCTGCTGCGCAAGGTGGTGACAGGAGAGCGCGAGCCGATCATCCGGTTGGGCGGGGAGGAGTTCTTGTTGCTGCTACAAGTGGATGACGAGCAAGAGTTGGCATTGCGGGTCGAATATCTGCGCCAGCGTGTCGCTCAGCACCGCTTTGGCAGAGAGGATGCGCCACTCTGGTTGACGGTGTCGCTGGGGTTCTGCCGCTATCCGTTGCACCCGGAGTGTCCGGATTCATTCTGGAGTCACAGCTTCAAACTGGCGGACATGGCGCTGTACCAGGCCAAAGTCGGCGGGCGAAATCGGTGGTTTGGCTATGCTGGTACCCTCTCTGCGGAGGGCATGGGCCAGACTCCGGAACAGCTTGCCGAAGGGGGAGATATCACCCTGCTGCACTCTGTCAATCCGGATTAACCCTGCCGTACCAATACCAGATAGGCTAGGGCGACAATAAAACCGAGCAGGATAAAGAGAAAGGATCCGATTCCCCACACGGCCGCGAGAAAGGCTCCCACCTTTTGCCATTTCGACTCATTTTTCATAAATAAACCATTACTTCCCAGTAACTTGTATGGCGCAAAAAATACGCTGATTTGCCCATGTTAACAACAATTAATCGCCGCTCTGCCGCGCAATAAGATGCGGTTTGTTTGCTCCTTTTGTCTCTGGATGCGGGTAGTTACAACCTGTCGAAACAGGTATTTCGGCTTGTTGTCTGGGGACTCAACGAGATTGGGATGGCGCGCAAAGATGTCACACCAATCGATTTATTTCTGTGCAACCTTTGCTCCAAGTCAATAACTTTGCATTTACAAAGGCATATAGTCAGCGGGCTTACAGCATCAAATGAAAACAAAAAAAGGGATTACGTGATGAAAAAATTACTTCCTCTGATGATTGCCGCTGCAGTGACCTCTCCTTTCGCCATGGCCCATCAGGCTGGTGATATTCTGGTTCGTGGTGGTTTGGCATTTGTATCGCCGCAGGAAAGCAGCACGCCTGTAGAGCTGGAAATTAATGACAACATGCAATTGGGATTGACTCTCTCTTACATGATTACTGATAACTGGGGTGTCGAATTGCTGGCTGCAACCCCCTTCTCTCATTCAGTCAAACTAGGTGGCGCTGAAGTTGCCAAGATCAAGCATCTGCCGCCGACTCTGATGGGTCAGTACTATTTTGGCGATGCTCAAAGCAAGGTTCGCCCGTATGTCGGTATTGGCGTGAACTACACCACCTTCTTTGATGAAGAGGGTCGTGGTGCACTGTCAGGAACCGATGTCAAAGTCGATGACTCCTGGGGTGTTGCCGGACAAGTTGGTATCGATATGGCGATCACTGACCGCTGGTTTGTCAACGGTTCAGCCTGGATCATGGATATCGATACCGATGTGCATACAGCGATTGGCACCATTAATACCAAGGTCGACCCAATGGCCTTTATGGTGGGTGTTGGCTACCGCTTCTAATGATTCTGACTGCGGTTCTGAACGGACCGCGAAAGATAGCAAAGTACGTCTCTTTCAGCCCGGCTTGTGCCGGGCTTTTTTCGTATGGCTGATTTTGTCTGGACTGTGATCCAACCCGATACAAATCAATTAAATACCTGCCGCTTTATTTCAGTTATTCGCCACCCCTGCCGATAGTGACTATGTTCACTTTACCTTCCCCCAATGAGTGAGGATGTCTCCATGGGCTTATCTATCGTGCAGCGGATCATCGCCGGATTCGTGTTGATGCTGCTGTTGCTGATCCTGCTTGGAGTGATCAGTACCTTTAAAATCAAGGGTATAAATGACGGTCTCTCTGCCGTATCTGACCGTGCAACCCCGCTGGTAGTCGCTGTCGCAGGCCTCAAGGGGGCACTGCAGGATAGTAACCGCTGGGTGCTGGTCTACCGTACCAGTGAAGATGCCGCCCAGTTGCCGCAGTTGGCCAATCAGTTCAAGGAGCAGCAGAACCGCTTTGCCCGGCTGAGTCAGGAGATGGGTAAATTTACCGGCGTAGCGGATGCCCGAGCCCGTTTCCAGCAGGTCGAGAGTGCCACCACCCAATTTTATGGCTTGGCGGATCAGGTGTTGGCCCAGCATAGGCAGTGGGTCAGTGCACTGGATCAGCGCCACAAGCTGGAGATGGAATTTATCCGCCTTGAGGATACCTACCAGTGGGCGGCTGATCTGCTGTTGCAACAGACGGCCAGCAAGCGTTCCATGCGCAACAAGGCGGAACTCATTACCTCAGGGATCGCCCGCGATCTGAAGAATATCCGCCGTGCCGATGCCAAAACCGACCTGAACGAGCTGGAAAAGGTACTTAGCAAGGATATCGAGATGGCCCGCAAGCGTCTGGAGCGTGTACTGGTGCCCGATGATGTGAAAGCGCGCTTTGTCTCCAACCTGGATCGGATGCAGGAGCTGGCGCTCGGCGCTCAGGGCTTGCTGGCGACCATGCGTCAGGCCCAACAACTGGAGCTGTCGTTGGCTACTCAGAATCAACAGCTGGATGCCAGTCTGGTCAACAGCCTCAATTTGCTCGATGAGATGGGCAAGTCTGCCGGAGCCATCGCCAGCGAGAGCCGTGTCAATGCGGATGAGGCGGTCAGCAGTGCCAGCTTCTGGATCCTGGTGGTTGCCGCGATGTCGGCTGCTGCCGCACTGGTGATCGGCTATACCACGGCACGCAGCATTCAGCGTCCGTTGCAGATGATCAACAAGGAGCTCGATTACATGGCGGCCGGCGACATGACACGGCGCATCAACTACCGCAGCAGTTGCGAATTTGGCAGCCTCTCTCGCTCCATTGATACGCTGGCGGGCAAGACTGGCGAGCTGCTCTCCCAAATCAATGCGGGCTCCCGCCATCTGGTGGACGAGGCGAGTCGCGCTGCCGAGATCAGCGAACGGGCCATGTCCCGGGTGCAGGAGCAGAAGAGCCAGACCGATCAGGTAGCCGCCGCCATTACCGAGTTGGAAGTGAGTGCGACCGAGGTGGCCCGGTCTACCGATGGCACCAAGCGGGAAGTGGATCTGGCTGACGAAGAGGCGCGCAATGGTCGCCAGAAAGTGGCCACCACTCGCCGGATCACCGAGCAGCTGGCTGGCGCCATGGAGGAGGCTGTCGGCATCACCTACAAACTTGGGGAATTCAGTAACAATATCGGCAGCATTCTCGATGTGATCCGCAGTATTGCCGAGCAAACCAACCTGCTGGCCTTGAACGCCGCCATCGAAGCCGCCCGTGCTGGCGATGCCGGCCGCGGTTTCGCGGTGGTGGCCGATGAAGTGCGGGCGCTGGCCAATCGCACCCAGACCTCGACCGAAGAGATCCAGGGGATGATTGAGAACCTGCAAAGCTCCAGCAAGCATGTGGTTGAAGTGATGGGGCGCAGCCAAGAGCAGACCCAGAGCTGTGTCGAGCAGACTCGCGAGATGGATGTTGCGCTGCAATCGATTGCCGATCGGATGAGTGCCATCAAGTCGATGGCTGATCAGGTGGCCCATGCCGCTCAGGAGCAGATCTCCGTCAGTCAGGGGGTAGCTCGTCATATCGCCGGTATTGCCGATGTGGCATACGAAACGGAGCGGGAGGCGCGCGAATCCGCCAGCAGCAGTGAAGTGCTGGCCGACCTGGTCGCCAAACAGCAGCAATTGATCTCACATTTCAAGGTCTAGGAGGGCTTATGTCTAAAAAGTGGATTGGAGCCCTGAGTCTCCTGTTGTGTGGCCAGCTGATGGCCAGCGAGCTGGTGATTGAAAGCTGGCGAACCGATGACAAGGCGTTGTGGGAGCAGAAGATTATCCCGGCGTTTGAAGCGGCGCATCCCGGCATCAAGGTGAGTTTTCATCCGGTGCAGAACGTCAACTACATGCCCACTCTGTGGGAGAGCCTGAAAGGGGGCAAGGCGGGTGATCTCATTACCTGTCGTCCGTTTGATGACTCGCTTGCCTTGTTCAAGGCGGGACATCTGGCCGAGCTGACCGAGATGGCGGGGATGGAGAACTTCCCGAGTTTTGCCCAGTCACCCTGGCAGACCGATTCCGGTGCCCAGACCTTCTGTGTACCCATGGCGTCGGTTATCCATGGCTTCTTCTATAACAAGAAGATCTTCAGTGAGTTGGGGCTGACATTGCCGCAAACCCGCGATCAGTTCTTTGCCGTGCTGGACAAGATCAAGGCTGATGGGCGCTATGTGCCGTTGGCCATGAGCGGTGCCGAGAGCTGGGTTGCCTCCGAACTGGGTTTCCAGAATATTGGCCCCAACTACTGGAAGGGAGAGGACGGCCGTCTGGCTCTGATCGGCGGGCAGGAGCGGTTGGATAACCCGCATTATGTGAAGGTGTTCGATGAGCTGGCCCGCTGGCGTTCCTACCTTGGCGAGGGGGCCGAGAGCCGCGATTATGCGACCAGCAACGAACTGTTTACCTCCGGCAAGGCCGCTTTCTATGTTGCAGGATCCTGGGAGATTGCCCCCTTCACCGGCAAGGTCGATTTTGGCGTCATGCGCCCGCCGGTGGCCAAACAGGGTGATGGCTGTTTCTTTACCGACCACACCGATATCGGTATGGGGATGAATCCGGCCAGCAAGAACAAAGAGGGGGCGATGGCTTTCCTGCAGTGGCTGACGACGCCGCAATTTGCCGAGCTCTATACCAACTCGTTGCCTGGATTCTTTTCCCTCTCCAACCACTTCTTCGATGTCACCAATCCGGCGGCTAAAGAGATGATGGAGTGGCGGGATCAGTGTGACTCGACCATTCGGGTGGCGACTCAGATCCTCTCCCGTGGTACGCCCAAGTTGGGGGATGAGCTGGCCGAGGTGAGTCAGGCTGTGTTGCTCGGCAAGATGGAGCCCAAGGCTGCCGCGGATCGACTGGAAAGTGGCTTGAAGAGCTGGTATGCCCCTCATCAGGGCAACAAGGCCAAGAGCGCGGATTGTCAGTGTGATGCGGTTGTCCCTGCCCCTGCCCCTGCCCCTGCCCCTGCTTCGGCTTCAGCGCCGGCGACTGAGGTGTCCGCAGCCCCAGCGACCAGTGACGCGCCTGCAGTGGTAGCACCCGCAGAGCAGCCCGTATCAGCCGCCGCGGCGCCATTACCGGCGCCGTCGGATGAGGTGGAGCAGGCACTCTCGAACGAGCTGGAGGCTTCGCAGTAATAACTCATCAGCATAAATGATAAGCGGGAGGCATCAGCCTCCCGCTTTTATTGATGGTTTGCGGCCAGAGCGAATCGCTTTATTGTGTGTCGTGTGGCCAGCGGCAGAGGCTGCCGATGCGGGCAACCGGGGCAAACCCCAGAGAGCGGTAAATGCGCTGGGCATGGTAGTGCTCGTCAGCCACTATGATCAGCTGTTTGGCGCGCGACAATCCAGCGCGAGCCACTTGACTCAGTAACTGGCGGCATAACCCCTGGTTTCGCCACGCCTGGTGAGTGCGCACCAACTGGAAGCGCCCCAGTGTGCCGCAAAAGAATAAACCACAGCTGGCGACCAGTTGCCCCTCTTGCCAGATCCCCCACCAGTCCCCGAGACCATCGGCAATCATGGCCTGATAGAGCGCCTGACGGGAACGCAAATACGGAAGATAGCTCTGTTCCGAGTACCCCTCATCCCGCTCATGGAGTTCGAAGTCGAGCCATTCAGGCCAATCAGCAGTGGCGAAGGTGCGAGCCTGGGGGCTATTGATATCACCATGAGGTTGCCAGCTCTGCTTATCCAGTGCCAGCACCACACACTCCATGTATTGGTATCCGGTTGCGACAAAACCGGCGATCCGGCTGTTTTGCCCGGCTACCAGTGGCCATTGAAAGGTTCGGTGGCGCACTCGAGGATCCTGGCCGATCAGCTGATCAAATGTGGCTTCCAGCCAGCCTTTGTCACGGTCGCTCGGTGGGGTGGGGAGCAGCAGGTAGTTGCCGAAGTAGTAATCGGGAGCATCCGGTGTGCGAACCGCCCAGAACTGATCGTGCTGAACGACCTCGCCTTGATAGCGATCGAACAGCAAGTCGGTGGCAAAGCCGGGGTGGGTATCCATGATGATGCTCCTGCAAAGACTCATTCTGTTATCGGCAGGAGTGGGAAATAGATGAAAAGGGGCCGGAGAAGCCTCCGGCCAAACAATCACACGCAGATTCAGAACGTCCAGGACGATCTGCCCTCATCATAACTCGACTGGTGCGATTTTGGGATGGGCACTGTTCGGTTACGTACCGTTAATTTTATAAATATGAAGTTCGTCAGATCGGATGTGAGGTAATTCCCTGTTGACTTTGTCCCGTTTTGCTCATAAATATAAAGACGTTTAGACGTCCAAACATCCGTTTTGACGTAGACAGATGGATTGCAGGACAGGGAGAAGAGCAGATGGGATTTCACAGTGCACGTCAGGTTGAAGCGCTCAACCAGAGTCTGGCAGATTTGAATGGCGATATATCGGTCAGTTTCGAGTTTTTCCCGCCCAACAGTGAAGGGATGGAAAACACGCTCTGGCAGTCCATTGAGCGACTGAAAGTGCTGGAACCCAAGTTTGTCTCCGTGACCTACGGCGCTAATTCAGGTACCCGGGACCGTACTCACAAGGTGATCAAGGATATCAAGGAGCGCACCGGCCTGATTGCCGCGCCCCACCTGACCTGTATCGATGCCAGCCGCGACGAGTTGCGTACCATTGCCCGCGACTACTGGAACAGCGGTATCCGCCATATTGTGGCGCTGCGTGGTGATCTGCCTCAGGGGCTGGAGAAGCCCGAGATGTATGCCACCGATCTGGTTGCCCTGCTCAAGGCTGAAGCTGACTTCGATATCTCGGTGGCGGCCTATCCGGAAGGCCACCCGGAGGCAAAGAGCGCCCAGTCGGACCTGCTCAACCTTAAGCGCAAGATCGATGCTGGTGCCAACCGTGCCATTACCCAGTTCTTCTTCGATGTGGAGACCTATCTGCGTTTTCGGGATCGTTGTGCCGCTATCGGTATTGATGCCGAAATCGTGCCGGGGATCCTGCCGGTCTCCAACTACCAGACCCTGGCCAAGTTTGCCGGCTTCACCAACGTGAAGATCCCGCGCTGGATGCATCAGCGTTTTGAAGGGCTGGAGAACGATCAGATGACTCGTAATCTGGTGGGGGCGAGTATCGCTATCGATCAGGTGCGGGTGCTGAGTCAGGAGGGGGTCAAGGATTTCCACTTCTATACCCTGAACCGATCCGAATTAACCTATGCCATCTGCCACACCCTTGGGGTGCGACCGAAAGGTCAGCCGTAATCGGCAGAGGGATAAAAAGCCAATGAGTTGCTCATTGGCTTTTTTGTTATGGCGACCCGTCAGGGTCTGGTCGGGGCGATCTCTTTCGGCTCGAGATCGATCACGGCATTGCCTGCCGCTCCCGGATACTGGTGATAACTCTGGTCCTGCTCCAGGGTGTAGAAGGTATCCAGATAGTCATCGTCGTTGGTCATCCAGGAGTCGGGCAGCGCCTTGACGATACGACCGCCCAGATCGAGGAAGGGGAGTCCCTCCGGCACTCCGCCAGCGGTAAAGCCGAGCTTGAGCGCCTCAATCAGCAGGTCGGCCAGCTCCTTGTAGTTGACGTTGTCATCCTGCTCCATCATCACGATATCAACCGCACCCCAGCGGTAACGATCCCAGTAAACCAGGATCTGGTTGGGGGTGTAGTCGGTATTGTCATAGTCGAGGTAGGGCATATCGACGATATCGACCACGGGTTCATCCCGACTGGGGTTGACCCCGGCGACGACGGCATAAACCTCGGCAGCACCGAGCAGCCAGGGCTCCTGATCATCTTTCAGTCTGATCTTTTTCAGAATGCTGGTCTTGAGAGGAGCTGTGCTGGCAGAAGCCTTGGGTTGGGGGGCTGCCTGCATATCGGCTGCGGCAAACGCCTTGCGCATCACCTGCAGACCGGCATTTTTGGCTTTCACCGGATCTGCTTCGACCACGAGCACGGGTCGGGCCGGTGCCTTGTCGACATCCAGATAGACCGGATTGCCAGCGCTGTCGAACGCTTCGATGGCACTCCAGCTCTTCTCATCACCGCTCGGGACATAAGCGACCAGCGGTTCAACCCCCTGTTGCAAGGCTGCAGCCTGTTCCGGGTTGGCCAGTCGCAGCTGCATCAACTGCTTCACTTCCCCGTCGAGCCCTTGTCGGGCGATCGCTGCCTGATTGGCATCGGTTGCTTGCCGTTTAAGGCGGGTGGGCGCTTTCTTCAACAACTCGGGCAGCGGGCTTTGGTACTGAGGATTGCTCACCAGAGGCAGCAAACTCTTCTGTTGTAGCGCGAGCTGGCGCGCCAGCTCCCGATCTGTATCGGCAGCCTGGACGCTCGTGGCGCCCAGTATGGCCAGTAATAACAAGACAGCCTGATTTTTCATTTTTATTCTCCGTTATATGAACCTGACAGGCGGCAAATTGGGAAGAAGATGCCGCCTGATGCCACTAGATTAAAATTAGTTTCAGTTGTGAACTATTTTGTACGGAGAGTGTGGAATGGTTCACGGTTTGTGATCCAATTGATTCCTTTGTCGATAAATTTGGATGCCATAGAGCCCCATGCCGATGAGCAGTCCCCAGCAGGCGGCAGCGATGCCGAGCAGGTTGATCCCGGAAGCTGTGATGATGAAGGTCAGCAGGGCAGCCTCACGGGTATCATCGTGTTGCAATGCGGTGTGCAGGCTGCTGCCGATGGTGCCGAGCAGGGCTAGCCCGGCGACACAGGTCACCAGTGTCACCGGGAAGGCTGTGAACAGCGCCGCCACCGTGGCCCCGAAACAGCCGGTCAGCAGATAGAAGCAGCCAGCCCACACTGCCGCGGGCCAGCGCCGGTTGGCATCCGGATCTACCTCTTTCCCCATGCAGATGGCAGCGGTGATGGCCGCCAGGTTGAAGGCGTAACCGCCGAATGGAGCCAGCAGCAGACCGGTCAGGCCGGTCCAGGTGATGAGAGATGAGGTGGCGGGTTGATAGCCGTGGGCCCGTAAAATGGTAATGCCCGGCATGTTCTGGGAGGTCATGGTGACGATGAACAGTGGCAGAGCGATACCGAACAGGGCACTAAGGGAAAACTCTGGCCAGGTCATGACCGGGCCGGCCAGTTGCCAGTGAATGGTGTCAAGCTGCAGCTCTCCTCTCAACAGGCAGATGAGGATGCCGACTGCCAACACCAGTACCATGGTATAGCGTTGCCAGAGATGGCGGCCGAGCAGGAATGCTAGCAACAGGCTGCCGAGCAGCAAGGGGGCTGCCGGGGCGACCTTGAACAGATCCAGCCCGAACTTGAGCAATACCCCAGCCAGCATGGCTGCCGCCAGCTGGGCCGGGATATGGCGCATCAGCCGATCGAACCAGCCGCTGATGCCGCACAGGGTGATCAGCAGGGAAGAGATAATGAAGGCACCGATGGTCTCGGCCAGGGTGAAGTTACCCAGGCTGGTGATGAGCAGGGCGGCCCCCGGGGTCGACCAGGCAGTCAAGACGGGGATGCGGTAATAGAGGGAGAGGCCGATGCAGCTGATGCCCATGCCGATACCCAGCGTCCATAACCAGGACGCGAGCTGGGTAGCATCGGCCCCCGCTGCCGTGGCTGCCTGAATGATCAGGATGACCGAACTGGTATAACCGACCATCACGGCGATGAAGCCGGCGACCAGATGGGGAAGGGCAAAGGGCATATAACGTCCTTGTGGGGTTGTGGCGGTTTGTGCGTTATTACGTACAATATTGCACCAGACTATATCGGTGTGCGCTATAGCGCACAAGGCGATTCAAGCAAGCGCAACAAAGAGGCAGTCATGCAAGAGATGAATCAGCATCTGGCCCAACGTCTGAAGGGGTTACGCAGCGAACTGGGCTGGAGTCTGGATGTAGCGGCGCGGGAGACTGGCGTCAGCAAGGCGATGCTGGGCCAGATTGAGCGAGGGGAATCGAGCCCGACGGTGGCCACTTTGTGGAAGATCGCGACCGGATTTCGGGTCTCCTTCTCCAGCTTCATCGAGCCTGCACCTGCTGCGCAGAACGAGGTGCTCTACCGCACCGCCGATGCTATTCGCCAGCAGCCGGCGGGAGAGGGTATGCAGGTTGCGCCTCTCTTCCCCTATGAGAGGCGCTTTGGTTTCGAATTGTTTGAGTTGACACTGTTGCCTGGTTATCAGCGAGAATCAGAACCCCATGAACCCGGAGTGACCGAGCATGTCATCGTCATCAACGGCCAGATGGAAGTGCTGGTGGAGGAGGAGTGGCACTCCTTGACGCAGGGGGAGGCGGTGCGTTTTGCGGCCGACCGCCCCCATGGCTATCGCAATCAGGGGGTGGCCCCGGCTATCTTCCACAATCTTATCCACTATCCGGCCAGCAGATCTTGGCCTCCGGGTCAGCCTGGGCGCCCATCAGCCCGAGGGCTGGTCAATATGGGAGCATAGACCCAGACAAACAGGCCATACGCCAGGCTCCAGGCCAGGCCGCTCAGGTTCCAGCTGTGCAAGGTATGGGCCGGCCAAAGCAGCGGGATCACGACCCGGATCAGGGCCGCCATGATCACCAGCGCGAACGCGTACTGGATCCTGCGACCTACCTGCAAGGCCCGGCCACTGTGACCAAGGGAGACCCTGGCTATCATCCCCAGGATCATGGTCCCCATGCAGCCGGCACTGAGCAGGTGGCTGGCCAGCGACAGGCTGATGGGTAGGCCGGCAGCCAGAGCACCAAGGGCGAGCAGGCCGAGAGGAATAAACAGGTAGGCGAGGTGCAGTGACCACAAGAGGGGTTGTCCAAGAGTGGAAGGCAGTCGCCAGCGCAATTGGCGCCACAAGTGCAAAACAGCCGCCACTATATATAGAGGAAGCAGGTAGAGGCTGGTGGCCCATGGGGTGGGCAGCAGCAGCCAGCTCACCAGAGTGAGCCACAGCGTGGCAAGAGCTGCGCGCTCCAGCCAGAGAATAGGGACGGCTTTTTCCATCCCGGTGGCCCTGGCGGTAAAGAAGGGGATGACTCGTCCTCCCATCACGGCGATCAGGGTTGTAAGCAAGAGCACTGTGGTAATGAGCAGATGTTCCATATCAGCCCACTGTGCCTGCCACAGCCAGCTGGCGGCGTTTAGCAGTGTCAGCACGACCAGCAGAGGCACAAAGAAGAGGTTGCGCCACTGCCTGGTGACCACAATCGGTTTGGCCAGATACCAGGCGCAAAGAGGCAGCCAGAGCAGATCTGCCGCCATCAGCAGGGTATTGTGCTCGCCCAACCAGGGCAGCAATGCCCTCGGCAATGCCCACAGCACCACGATCAGCACAAGCGGCCAGCTTCTAACCCCTGGGTGAGCTGTCCAGTTTTGCACTGCGGTCAGCAGAAATCCTGCAACAATTGCCGCTCCGAAGCCAAACAACATCTCGTGAGCATGCCACCAGATGGGATTGCCAATCCCCGGCAGGACGAACCAGCCATTGAGCTGCCCAAGCCAGCCCAGCATTGCCAATGTTGAGAACAAGGCGCCGAGCAGGAAGAAAGGCCGAAACCCGAGGCGGAACAGAGGAACAATGTTCTCCTCTTTACGGCTATCCAGGATCTGATGCATGACGAAACCTTAATTGAACATTTGAAAAGCTAATTATAAATTGGCTTTTCAAATGTTCAATTAAAACTGATATGCTGATAAGGGCAAGAAGTGAGAGGGCTGTGATAAACCGTGGCCGATAGCCTGATTTGGCTATTGAGGTGCCTGCAGTAAGCTGATTTCGCCGGTTTAATATGCTGATTGGTGGCTTTGTGAGCGAACGAACAGCAAAAGCCATCTTTTTGCAATTATCTCCTTGTCAGAACGAATTCACTCCCTATAATGCGCCTCCATCGACAGGGCAAGCGGCAACGTAAACAACCTCGTCGGTAGCCTCGAAAAGCCTTTGAAAATAAGGCTTGACTCGAGAAGGCGGTTGAGTAGAATGCCACTCCCGCAGCAGCCAAAAGCTGCATCGCTCTTTAACAATTTGAATCAAGCAATCTGTGTGGGCACTCACAGCATCGAGCATCAAAAACAATTTTTGATTTTCAATGTCTGATGAAGTGACCAAAGCAACTTTTAGTTGCAGCAGTTAATTCAGCAATTCATTGAGCCGCCTTAATTG